>JBAZOW010000250.1:0-5140 GCA_041648495.1 Patulibacter sp. | reverse complement strand
CGACGTTGCTCGCGTCCTTGCTGTCGGTCAGGCGGGTCTCGATCCAGCCGAACGCCACGGCGTTGACGTTGACCTTGAACTGGCCCCACTCCTTCGCGACCGTCTTGGTCAGGCCGACGACCGCGGCCTTGCCGGCGGAGTAGTTGGCCTGCCCGGCGTTGCCGAAGACGCCTGAGATCGAGCTGACGTTGACGATCTTGCGGAAGACCTCGACGCCCTCCGCGCGCTCGCGCTTGGCCGGCTCGCGCAGGTGCGGCGCGGCCGCACGGATCGTCCGGAACGGGACGGTCACGTGGATGTCGAGCATCCGCTGGAACCAGTCGTCGGTGAGCTTGTGGACCGGGCCGTCGAGCGTGTAGCCGGCGTTGTTGACCAGGATGTCGAGCCGTCCCCACGTGTCGATCGCGTGCTGGACGAGCTTGTCGGGCGTGTCGCCCTTGGTCAGGTCGCCGGCGAAGACCGCGGTCTCGCCGCCGAGCTCCTGCGCGGTCTGCTCGGCGACGTCGCCGTCGAGGTCGTTGATCAGGACCTTGGCACCCTGCTCGATCAGCAGCTCGGCGGTGGCCCGGCCGATCCCGCGCGCCGATCCGGTCACGATCGCGACCTTGTCGTCGAGTACTCCCATGTTGCTGCTCCTCCGTCGGGTGCCTGGTCGGGCGGGCAACGCCCTGTCGCGCGGCACGAGGCCGCGCGCCGGAGGCTAGCGCGCCCCCGGCGTTCGTCAATCGAACGGTTGGGTCGGGCGACGTACCCGTGACGCCGGCGGGCCGGGCGACTCCGGGGCGCGCCGCGAGGTCCTCCGTGGCCAGGCAGGATGGTGGCGTGGGAGATCCGGGTTTCTCCGTCATCGGCGCGGCCTTCCTGGTCGCCCTGTTGGCGCCGAACGTCGTGCTCGTGCGTCTCGGGCTCCCGGACGGTCTCGATCCGGGTACGGAGAGTCGAGCGTTGCGGTGCGCCGAGCGCGTGGGGCAGCTGCTGACCGTGGTGGCGCTCGTCGGGTTCTCCGATACGGGACCGCGTTCCTGGTCTGCCGGCTCGTGGTGGTTGGTCGTGGCGGTCGCGCTGATGCTGCTCTCGTTGGTGGGCTGGGGGCGGTACGTCCGCAGTGCCCGGACCGTGCACGACCTCTACCGCCCGCTGCTGGGCGTTCCCGTCCCGCTGGCGACGTTCCCGGTTCTCGCCTGCCTCCTGCTCGGCCTCTACGGGCGACTGGTTCCGTTGATCGCCGGCGCCGTGGTGCTGGGGATCGGGCACATCGGCGTGCACGCGCGTCACGCCCGCCGGGCCGGCACCCGGTCCCCGTCGGTCGTGGGAGCGGCCGAGGGCGTTGCCGTCAGACGCCCATCAGGCGGCCGATCACGTCCTTCATGATCTCGTCGGTCCCGCCGCCGATCGGGCCGAGCCGTGCGTCGCGCAGCGCCCGCTCGACCTCGTACTCCTTCATGTAGCCGGCCCCGCCGTGCAGCTGGAGGCAGCCGTCGGCGATCTCGACCATCGCGCGCTGGGTCAGCAGCTTGGTCATCGCGACCTCCTGGAGCGCCGGGACGCCCGCGACGTGCTTGCGCAGCGTCTCGAAGGTCAGCGCGCGGCAGGCCTCGGCCTTCGTCCGCATCTCGGCGATCGCCCAGCGGGTGCCCTGGAACGTCGCGATCGGTCGGCCGAAGGCCTCGCGCTGCTGGACGAACGCCTCGGTCCGCTCCAGTACGGCGTCCATCCCGGCGACCGCACCGAGCGCCATCGACAGCCGCTCCCAGGCGAAGTTGGCCATGATCAGCTTGAATCCGCCGTGCAGCTCGCCGAGCAGGTGATCCTCCGGGACGAAGACGTCCTGGAACGCCATCAGCGCGGTGTCCGAGGCGTGCCAACCGAGCTTCTCGAGCAGGCTCGAGGTGATCCCGTCGCCGCGGTCTCCGCCGAGGTAGGCGATGTCGTCCTCACGACCTTCGGCGATCGGCGGTCGCTCGACCACCAGGAACGAGATCCCGCCGTGCCCGCCGCCCGCCGTCGTCTTGACGGCGACGACCAGCTGCTGGGCGCGCAGGCCCCCGGTGATGAAGCACTTCTCGCCGTTGACGACGAAGCCGCCGTCGACCTTCGTGGCGGTGGTCTGGATCCCGGCGACGTCGCTGCCGGTGCCCGGTTCGGTGATCGCCAACGCGGCGAACCGCTCGCCGCGCAGCACGGGCGGGACCCAGCGCTCCTGCTGCTCCGGCGTGCCGAACTTGAGGATCGGCGGGGTCGCGATCGTCATCGGGGCGCCGATTGCGGCGGCGAAGCCCGCCGACCCGGAGCGGGCCAGCTCCTGCTGGAGCACGGCCTCGTGGATCGCGGTGCCGCCCTGGCCGCCGAATTCGGTCGGGTAGGCGAGCCCGAGGAACCCGAGCTCGCCGGCCCGGCGCAGGATCGACGCGGGGGTCCAGCCCGCGTCCTCCCACGCCATCAGGTGGGGCCGGACCTCGGCGTCGACCCAGCGCCGGATCGTCTGGCGCAGTTCCTCGTGCTCCGCGGTGAAGAGGTAGCCCCAGGCGTGGTCGAGGCCCGCCTGGGCCGTGCGGTCGAGCCCGCCCGAGGCGGCGGTGGAGGTTCCGGCGGTCACGGTCTAGAGCCCGTACGAGCGGCCGATGACCTCGAGCAGCGTCTCGTCGGTGCCCGCACCGATCCGGTTCAGTCGCAGGTCGCGCCACGCACGCTCGATCCCGTACTCCTTCATGTAGCCGGCGCCGCCGTGGATCTGCAGGCACTCGTCGGCGACCTCGCAGGCCATCCGGCTGGTGTAGAGCTTGGCCATCGAGATCTCGCGGACCGGGTAGTCGCCCTGCATCACGCGCCAGGCGGTGTTGTAGGTCATCTGCTTGCCGGCCTCGATCTTGGTCGCCATCTCGGCGAACTTCCAGCGGATGCCCTGGAACTTGCCGATCGAGCGGCCGAACGCCTGACGGTCGCGGGCGAACTCGAGCGTCCGCTCGACCAGCCGCTCGGCGGCGGCGACGGCTCCGGCGGCGGCGATCAGCCGCTCGCCCTGCAGCTCCCACATGATGTGGTAGAAGCCCTTGCCCTCTTCGCCGAGCAGGTTCTCGGCGGGGACGCGGACGTCCTGGAACGCCAGCAGCGCGGTGTCGGAGGCGTGCATCCCGAGCTTCTCGAGCCGCTTCTCGCGGACCACGCCGGGCGCGTCCATGTCGACCAGCAGCAGGCTGAATCCGCCGTAGCCGGCATCGGGGTCGGTCTTGACGACCAGCACGATGTAGTCGGCGCGGTGGCCGTTGGTGATGTAGAGCTTGGAGCCGTTGACGACCCACTCGTCGCCGTCCTTCACGGCGGTGGTCTGGATCCCGGCGACGTCCGAACCGGCGCCCGGCTCGGTGATGCCGAGGCAGGCGATCTTCTCGCCCTTGAGCGCGGGCACCAGGTACTGCTGCTTCTGCTCCTCGGTGCCGAGCAGCTTGAGGACGGGGTTGGCCATGTCGGTGTGGACCGCGACGCCCATCACCAGGCCGCCGGAGTGGCTGCGCGACATCTCCTCGGCCAGCACGATCTGGGTCGCGTAGTCGCCGCCCTGGCCGCCGTACTCCTCCGGGTAGTGCAGGCCCAGGTAGCCGAGCTCGCCCATCCGCGTGAAGACGGAGTCGGGGAAGGTCGTCTCCTCCCACTCCTCGGCGTGCGGGGCCAGCTCCTTCTCGACGAACTGACGGATCGACGCCCGCAGCTCCTCGTGCTCGTCGGTGAAGATCGGATGCCGCCCGGTGGCGGTGTGGTCGGGCTTGAGGACGCTGTCGCTGGCCATCTGGCCAAAGTAGCAGGTGGCACGTCTTACTTGTGCTAATCGGGAGAAGTTCTACGCCCGGTAGGTTCTGCGAAGGCGTGCCGCAGGTGGACCGTCGGGATGCCCGGCACCGCGCCGCCGGGCGCCCCGGGTAGGCTGCGGCCGTGAGCGACGGGGAGAGCACGATGGGGGAGACGGGCGCGCAGCCGCTGGTACGGACGGAGGTCGCCGACGGTGTCGCGACGATCGCACTGGACGACCCGAAGACCCGCAACGCGCTGTCGGACGAGATGCTCGATGCGCTGATCGCGGCGTTCGAGCGCTGCCGCGACGACGACGCCATCCGCTGCGTGGTGCTCGCGTCGACCAGTGACCGGACGTTCTCGGCCGGGGGCAACCTGGCGGGGTTCGCCGCCGACCTGCCGCTGGTCCACAAGTACCGCTCGATCGACCGCTTCCCGCGGCTGTTCCGGCTGATCCTCGACCTCGGTAAACCGACGATCTGCCGCGCCAGCGGTCACGTGCTCGCCGGGGCGCTCGGCCTGGCGCTCGCCTGCGACCTGATCGTCGCCTCCGAGGACGCGAGCTTCGGCACGCCCGAGATCAACGTCGGGGTCTTCCCGTTCATGATCATGGCGCTGATCTACCGGGACGTCGGCCGCAAGAAGGCCAGCGAGCTGCTGCTGCTCGGCGAGCGGATCGACGCCCCCGAGGCGGAGCGGATCGGGATCGTCAACCGCGTCGTGCCGCAGGTCGAGCTCGACGCGGCGGTCGGGGCCTGGGCGACCAAGCTGGCCCGGTCCTCCCCGCTGCTGCTGCGGATGGGCAAGGACGCGATGGCGCGGCAGATGGACCTGGCGCTCGACGACGCGCTCGACTTCCTGCGCGGTCAGCTGGCGCTGGCGTTCTCGACCGAGGACATCCAGGAGGGCGTCAAGGCGTTCTTCGAGAAGCGCGAGCCCGAGTGGAAGGGGCGCTGACGCCCGGCCGGTCGACCGTCGCGAGACGGCCGGCCTCGATGATCCGTTGAGTTCCGCGGTCCGCCGGGCCGCGGAGGGTCATCCTCTGTAGGAGGCGACGGCCGGATCGGCGGCGATCGATCCGGAAACCTCCGAAGTGACGGCGGGCAGGATGCGAGCTCGAGGTCGTGGATGCGCCGGTGTGATCCTGGGGGTCGTGCTCGCCGCGGTCGTGCCCGTCACCGCGGGGGCGACGGTGAGCACGTTGGCGGGCTGTCCGCTGTTTCCGCCCGACAGTCCGTGGAACACGCGGGTCGACACGGCGCCGGTGGACGCGCGTTCCGACGAGTACATCCGTCGGTCCGGGGCGGACCGGAACCTCTCGACCTCCTTCCGACGTCAGCGCGGGTGGGGGGTG
>JBAZOW010000249.1:0-5151 GCA_041648495.1 Patulibacter sp. | reverse complement strand
CCGTCGTCGCGGCGGAGTTCTGCGGGTCCGGGGTGGCGGCCATGAAGTGAACAGTTGCACTTCGACTGTAACTTTGTCAATCTGGAGTGGTGACCACGTCCCGCACGTCGCCCGCCGCCGGGTCCCTCAACTCCTCGAGTCGTCGTGACGCGCTCGATCGCCTGGCGGCGGGCGAGCCCGTCGATCTGGTGGTGATCGGCGGCGGCGCGACCGGCGCCGGCGTCGCGCTCGACGCGGCCACGCGCGGCCTCAGCGTCGTCCTGCTCGAGGCCCACGACCTGGCCTTCGGCACCAGCCGCTGGTCGAGCAAGCTGATCCACGGCGGGCTGCGCTACCTCGCGTCGGGAGCGCTCGGCCTGGCGCTCGAGAGCGCGCGCGAGCGCCACGTGCTGCTGACCCGGACCGCGCCGCACCTGGTCCGCCCGCTGCCCTACGTGCTGCCGCTGGCCGAGCACCTCGACCCGAAGCAGGGCGCGGCGATGCGCGGCGGGCTCGCGCTCGGCGACGCGATGCGGATGATCGCGCGGACCCCCGGCGCGGCGCTGCCCCGCAGCCGCCGGATCGGCGCCGTCGAGGCCCGGCACCTGGTCCCCGGCCTGGACCCGCAGCGCCTGCGCGGGGCGATCCTCGGCTGGGACGGGCAGCTCGAGGACGACGCGCGGCTGGTCGTCGGGATCGCCCGCACCGCCGCCGCCCACGGCGCCGACGTGCTGACCGGCTTCTCGGTCACCCACGCGGTCCCCGGCGACGTTCGGGCGACCGACCGCGAGACCGGGGAGACGATCCGGCTGGCCCCGCGGGCCGTGATCAACGCGACCGGCGTCTGGGCCGGCACGCTGGCCGGCGACGTGCAGCTGCGGCCGAGTCGCGGATCGCACCTGGTCTTCGCGCCGGAGGCCTTCGGCGGGGCGGTCCGGGCGCAGGTCTCGATCCCGCTGGCGGGCCAGTTCGGGCGCTTCCTACTGGCGATCCCGCGACCCGACGGCACGGTGATCCTCGGCCTGACCGACGAGGCCGTCGACGGTCCGATCCCCGACGCCCCGGAGCCCTCCGCCGCCGAGATCGCGTTCCTGCTGGAGCACGGCTCCGAGGTCTTCCGTCGTCCGCTCGGCACGGACCAGATCCTCGGCGCGTACGCCGGCCTGCGCCCGCTGGTCGCCGGCGGGGAGGACGCCACCGCGGACCTCTCGCGCAGTCACCTGGTCCACGAGGGGACGGACGGGCTGGTCACGATCACCGGCGGCAAGCTGACGACCTACCGTCAGATGGCGGAGGACGCCGTCGACCGCGCGGTCGCGCTGACCGGCTTGGCCGCCGGTCCCTGCCGGAGCCGCGACACGCCGCTGCTCGGTGCCGCCCCGCCGCGCAGCCTGGCGCAGGTGATGGCCCCGCGGAGACTCGTCGAGCGGCACGGCGTCGAGGCGCTGCGGGTGCTGGCGCTGGCCGCCGCGCATCCCGAGCTGGCCGTCCCGGTCGTCCCCGGCAGCGACGTGCTGGCCGCCGAGCTGGCGTGGGCCGTACGCCACGAGGGGGCCCGTAGCGTGTCGGACGTGCTCGACCGCCGCACCCGCCTCGGACTGCAGCCGGCGCTGCGGGCCGCCGCCGAGCCGACGGCGGTGCGCGTGCTGGAGGCGTTCGGCGGGGAGGACGTGCGATGACCGCCGACGACGCGACGGGCGCCCCGGACGCCACGACCGCTGGCGGCCGCTCACCGGTCGCGCTGCGGCTGCTGGCCGCCGCCCGGACCTGCGTGCTCGACCGCGGGATCTCGCGGGTCACGATGAGCGACGTCGCCCGTGGCGCCGACGTCAGCCGGACCACGCTCTACCGGCACTACCCGGACGCCGACGCGGTGCTGCGCGACCTGATGACGGTCGAGTTCGGCGCGATCATCCGCGACGCCCAGCGGACCGCGGGCGACCACGCCAACGGGCGCGAGCGACTGGTCGGGACGGTGGTCCACGGCTGCCGCCGGACCCGCGCCAACCCGCTCTTCCGCAAGATCGTCGACGTCGACCCGGAGTTCTTCCTGCCGTACATGACGGCCCGCTCCGGCCAGGCCCAGCTGCTGGTCGCCGGGCTGCTGATCGGGGGCGTCCGCGACGGCCAGGCCGACGGCTCGATCCGGGCGGGCGATCCCGAGCTGCTGGCCCGGCTGGTGCTGCTCCAGGCCCAGGCGCTCACGGTCTCGATCGGCACGGTCTCCGACGGCGACGCGGCGACCGAGGACGCGCTGCTGACGCTGGCCGGCGAGGGCCTCGACGCCCAGCTGCAGCCGTAGGCTCAGTCGCGCTCGATCACGGCCAGCTCGACGGTCCCGGCGGCGTCGGGGGCGCTCAGCTCGACGGTCCAGCCGGCGGCGGTCACGCGCTCGGCGACCGATTCGGGCGTCGCCGGGGCGGTCCACGCGTCGGCGTCCTCCAGCAGCACGCGCGCGACGTCGCCGCGGGTCGCCTTGGCGAAGTGGCTGACCACGGTGCGGCCCTTCGGTCCGTCGCGGAAGACGTTGACGGTCACCGTCGGCGCGTCCGCCGGACCACGCCACATCCCGCGGTACGGCCCGGAGCGGAAGTCGACGAGCAGCTCGTCGGCGGGCAGGGCGGCGTCGAGCGCCGCCTGCCAGTGGGTCGCCGTGGTGGGCAGTCCGGGCAGTCGCGCCCCGGCGGCGTGGCGGTAGGCGGGGATCCGGTCGTCGGGACGGAGCACGCCCCACAGGGCGCTGGCGATCAGCAGTCGTTCGGCCGCGCGGGCCCGGGCGGCGTCGCTCAGGCCGGCCAGGTCGAGGCGTTCGAACAGCACGCCGGTGTAGACCTCCGAGGCGGGCGCGGCCGGGGCCTTCAGCAGCGTGCGGTTCCAGCCCAGCTCGTCCTTGCTCTTCGGGCCGAGCTTGAGCTGCTTCAGCGCCGTGGCCTGGGCCCCCGACGAGAGCTTGCGCAGCCCGCTGGCCATCTTCTTGCGGTGCCGGGTCAGCTGCGGGAAGCTGAGCTCGGCGAGGTCGACGGGGGCGCCGTCCGCGGGGGCGTTCTTGCCCTCGGACGGCGGGACGATCAGCAGCACCGCGTCAACGCTACGCGACGACCAATCGCAGCGTCACGCCGGCCGGGTCGGTCACCCCGAGCGCACCGTCGGCGTCCTCGTCGAACGGCACCTCGGCCGCCCGCAGGCGCTCGATCGTGCGGCGGCGGACGTCCTCGTCGGCGAGCAGCAGGGTGGCGTGGCGCAGGCCGCGAGCGCCCGCCACGGCGACCCGCCCGCGCGAGTTCCAGACGTTGAGGCCGATGTGGTGGTGGTAACCGTCGGTGGCGACGAACAGCGCCCCGGGGTAGCTGTCGACCATCACGTCGAAGCCGAGCGCGTCGGTGTAGAACGCGCGGCTCGCCGCGATGTCGGCCGTCTGCAGGTGGACGTGGCCGACGATCGTGTCGGCCGGCACGCCGGCACTCGCCTGCCCTGATCCGCTCTGCAATACGTCGGCGAGGTCGAGCGACAGGGTGGCCATCGCGACCCCGCCCTGCTCGTCGGTCTGCCACTCGTCGCGCTCGCGGTCGCGGTAGAGCTCGATCCCGTTGCCCTCCGGGTCGCGCAGGTAGACGGCCTCGCTGACCAGGTGGTCCGAGGCGCCGTCGAGCCGGGCCCCGGCCTGCCCGGCCCGGACGATCGCGTCGGCCAGGTCGGCGCGCGTGGGGTAGAGCAGCGCGACGTGGAACAGGCCCGCGGCCTGCGGGGCGGGGACCGCGTCGGGCGTGTGGTGCAGCACGACGAGGTCGCGGTCGGTCGTACCGAGGCGGATCGTGCTGCCGTCGTCGGTCCGCTCGTGGAGGCCGAGCGCGTCGCGGTAGAAGCCGGCGAGCGCCGGGGCGTCCGCGGCGTTCAGCGCGACCGGTCCGGCCGAGATCGGGGCGGTCGCGACGCGGGCGGTGCTGGGGGACGCGGGGATCGGCATGACTCGATCCTAGCAAGTAATTGCACACGCAACAAGATAATTGCGCGTGCAAGTGACGCTGGTCGCACGCCGGGGCGCGCGACCGGAACGGCCTGACCCTAGTTCTCCTCGGAGATCTCCGGGCCGTCTTCGCCGTTCTCGACGTTCTGGGCCATCTGCTCGGCCAGCTGCGGCAGCAGGTCGGCGACCTGCATCCCCAGCACCTGGGCGAACGTCGCCACGACCTGATTGTCACCGTCGGGACCCGGGGTCTCCTGGATCTGCGGCGAGAAGATCGCCTCGGCCTGGACCTCGCCCGGCTGCTCCGGGTGGTCGGAGAGGATGATCACCGCGCGGCCGGGACCGTCCTGCTGGACCGCGCCGCCGAGGGCGTCGCGGACCGACCCGAGGATCTCGGCCACCATCTCGGCCCACAGGCGACGGGCGTCCTCGCGCTCCGTGTCGTCCATGTCGGCCAGGTGATGGGCGTTGCGGCGCGCCAGGGCCTCGAGCCCGGCGGCGATCGAGCGCTGCTCCAGCAGCTGATCGAGATGCAGCGGCACGGAGGGCTCGTGGGTCGGGGTCGGATCGGGATTGCTCATGCCCGACCAACGCTACGCGATCCACGCGGGAATCGCACCAGCGGGTACGACGGCTCTGCGCACGCAGCACGCATCGTCTTTGCTCTTGGTGGCCCGATCCGGCAGCGCGGCGCGCGTGGCGCCCGGGATTGGGCCCTGAGGTTCGTCTGACGTTCGCCGATCCTCCGCCTGCCCCGAGAGGACGGGAGCAGGCGGGGGAGGGATCGTCGGAGTTCGGCGCCCGAAGGCGCCGAGCGGTCCTGCGGGGGCGTGAGCCCTAGCCGCGGCCCGCGAGCTCGATGATCAGGTGCTCGGTGATCGGCACCTGGATCTCGTGGCGCTCGGGCAGGCGCAGCACGCGGCCGGAGAGGCCGTCGTGGTCGGCTTCGAGCCACGCCGGAACGACGGCGATCAGCTCGGTCGACTCGGTGGCGATCGTGCGGACGGTGCTGCTGTCCTTGATCGTCACGACGTCGCCCGGCTTCATGCGGGCGGACGCGACCGTGTGGCGCTGGCCGTTGACCAGCACGTGGCCGTGCGAGACGAACTGCCGGGCCTGGGCCCGGGTCGACGCGAAGCCCAGACGGACCAGCACGTTGTCGACACGGAGCTCGAGCAGCTGCAGCAGCCGCTCGCCGTGGACGGTGC
>JBAZOW010000248.1:0-5172 GCA_041648495.1 Patulibacter sp. | reverse complement strand
GATCGGGTCGAGCTTGCCGTACTGGACGGTCCGCCCGGCGACGATCGGCAGGCCGTAGAGCGTGGCGCGCTCGTTGGCGATCACCGACGCGCGCTTGCGGCTCCAGCGCGGCTCGGCGTAGGTCCGCTTGAGCAGGTGCTCGGCCAGCGGCTCCACCCACTCGGGCTGGATCTGCGCGGCGGTCCGACCCCACAACCGGGTCGTCTCGACCAGCTCGGCGACCATCACCCAGGTCGGTTGCTTCTTGACCAGGGTCGAGCCGGGGAAGATCTGGAACCGTCCTCCGCGGGCGCCGAGGTACTCGGACCGACCCCGATCCCGCCCACCCCCGCCGCCCTTCTGCTTGTCGCGCCCGCGCTGGTCCTTCTTCTGGGTCTCGTCCTTCAGCCCCAGATGCGACAGCAACCCGGACAGCAGCGCGACGTGGATCTGCTGCTCGGCGCGGGGGACGTCGGCCGTCTCCTCGGTCTCGGGCGCGGACGTGCCGCGGCCGTGGGTCCGCGGCACGGTGATCCCGACCTGCTTGGCGGCCTGCCGCAGCTGGGCGACCAGGTCCTGCCACTCGCGGATCCGCAGGTAGTGCAGGTACTCCTGCTTGCAGGTCTTGCGGAACTGGCTGCCCGACAGGTCGCGCTGCTGGCGGCCGAGGTACTCCCACAGGTTGAGGAAGCCGAGGAAGTCCGACTGCTCGTGCTTGAACCGGACGTGCGACTGGGTCGCGGCTTCCTGCTTGTCGGTGGGTCGCTCGCGCGGATCCTGGATCGAGAGCGCGGCGGCGATCACCACGACCTCCTCGGTCACCCCGAGCCGGTCGGCCTCGAGCACCATCCGGCCCATCCGCGGGTCGATCGGCAGCTGGGCGAGCTTGCGGCCGAGCGGGGTCAGGCGCTTCTTCGGATCCTCCGCCTCGGGGTTGAGTGCGCCCAGCTCGTGCAGCAGCATCACGCCGTCGCGGATCTGCGCGCTGTCGGGCGGATCGAGGAACGGGAACTCCGCGACCTCGCCCAGGCTGAGCGAGGCCATCTGCAGGATCACCGACGCCAGGTTGGTCCGCAGGATCTCGGGATCGGTGTACTCGTCGCGCTGCTCGAAGTCGTCCTCCGAGTAGAGCCGGATGCAGATGCCGTCCGACGTTCGTCCGCAGCGGCCCTTGCGCTGGTTGGCCGACGCCTGCGAGACCCGCTCGATCGGCAGCCGCTGGACCTTGAGTCGCGAGCTGTAGCGGCTGATCCGGGCGTTGCCCGGGTCGATCACGTACTTGATTCCGGGAACGGTCAGCGAGGTCTCGGCGACGTTGGTCGCGAGGACCACGCGACGGGACGTATCGCCCGAGCTGCGCCGGAAGACCTTCTGCTGCTCGGTCGTCGACAGCCGGGCGTAGAGCGGCAGGATCTGCAGGCTGCGCGCTCCGCGACCCTTGCCGCCACCTCCGAACCGCCCGTTGAGTGCCTCGGCGGTGTCGCGGATCTCGCGCTCGCCGCTGAGGAAGACCAGCACGTCGCCCTCGGCCTCGCGGGCCAGCTCGTCGACCGCGTCGATGATCGCGTCGGTCTGATCGCGATCCTGATCGGCGTCGGGATCGTCCGGGTCGACCACGGGGCGGTAGCGGACCTCGACGGGGAAGGTCCGGCCGGAGACCTCGATGATCGGCGCCGGATCGCCGTTCCGGTCGGCGAAGTGGGTCGCGAACCGCTCGGGATCGATCGTCGCCGAGGTGATGATCAGCTTCAGGTCGGGCCGCCGCGGCAGGATCTGCTGGAGCTGCCCGAGCAGGAAGTCGATGTTCAGCGACCGCTCGTGCGCCTCGTCGATGATGATCGTGTCGTAGCGCCGCAGCAGCCGATCGCGCTGCAGCTCGGCGAGCAGCAGGCCGTCGGTCATCAGCCGGACCAGGGTGTCGTCGCCGGAGTGGTCGTTGAACCGGACCGAGTAGCCGATCGCGTCGCCCAGGTCGACGCTCAGCTCGTCGGCGATCCGCTCGGCGACGGTCCGCGCGGCGATCCGCCGCGGCTGCGTGTGGGCGATCTGGCCGCGGATCCCGCGCCCGAGCTCGAGGCAGATCTTCGGCAGCTGGGTCGTCTTGCCCGATCCGGTCTCACCGGCGACGACGACCACCTGGTGGTCGCGGATCGCGGCGAGCAGGTCGTCGCGGCGGGCCGAGACCGGCAGCTGCTCGGGGTAGCTGACCGTCGGGACCGCCGCGCGCCGACGGGCGACGACCGCCTCGGCGCGCTCGATCTCCTCGACCAGGCGGGTCAGATCCCGGCTGCGGACCTGGGGATCGCGCTGGTGGCGGAGCCGGTCGAGCTTGCGCTCCAGACGGTGCTCGTCGCGCAGCCGCAGCTCGGCGAGCCGGCGGCGGAGCGCCTTGACCGGCAGCTCGTCGCCTGCGACGGCCGGATCGGGTGACACGGACTCCGCAGGCACTGAGGGAAGGATACGGCCCGTGCGCGTCGCGGTCGCCGCTCGCTGCGGAAGCGCCATCGATCGTGACTGTGGACCTTCCACAGTTCCGGCCGTCCGCGGGTGGGAATCATCCGGTGGTGAGCGGACGGGGCAACGGCGAGCATGGGGCATGAGCGGATCGACATTCACCGAGTTGGTTGCCGAGGTCGTGGCGGAGCGCCCCGATGACGTCTTCCTGCGCGCCCTGGACGGCGACGAGACGTGGACCTGGAGCCGGTTCGCGGACGACGCTCGGCGGATAGCGGCGGGATACCGGTCGCTCGGCGTCGACGCGGGGGACAGCGTCGGGCTGCTGATGACCAACCGCCCCGAGTTTTACGGCGCGGACTTCGGAGCGGTACTCCTGCGCGCGGTGCCGATGTCGATCTACGCAACGTCTTCTCCCGAGCAGATCGCGCACGTCGCCCGCGACTCACGGCTGAAGGTGCTGGTCTGCGAAGCCCCGTTCCTCCCGGCGGCGATCGCCGCGCGCGACCTGGTCGACGAGCCGTTCACGCTGGTCGTGATCGGGACCGATCCTCCGGCGGGCGGGACGACGCTCGACGCGCTGCGGGCGCACGATCCGGTCGATCTGGACGCGGCGGTGGCCGCGGCCGACCCCGAGGACCTGCTGACGGTGATCTACACGTCCGGGACCACCGGGCCGTCGAAGGGGGTCGAGCTGACGCACCGCGCCCTGCTCACCGCGGCCCGGACGATCGGCGAGGTCGCACAGCAGGAGCCGGGGGGTCGCGTGATCTGCTGGTTGCCGATGGCGCACATCGCCGAGCGCGACGTGTCCTATTACATGGCGGTGCAGTTCCGATCACAGGTCACGACCTGTCCCGACCCGCGGCGGATCGGCGAGGCGCTGCAGCAGGTGCGGCCGACGATGTTCTTCGCGGTGCCGCGGGTCTGGGAGAAGCTCAAGGCGGGAGCGGAGCGCGCGCTGTCCGCGTTGCCGGAGGCGGCGCGGAAGGACCCGAAGACCCACGCCGGCGTGCGGGCCGCGCTCGGACTCGACCAGGCCCGGACCACGAACGTCGGCGCGGCGCCCTGCGCGCCCGAGGTGATCGAGTTCTTCCACGGGATCGGGATCCCGCTGGCCGAGATCTGGGGGATGTCGGAGAGCTGTGCGGCGGCGACGCTCAACCCCACGGACGCGGTGCGGATCGGATCGACCGGCCCGGCGCTACCGGGGATCGAGCTGCGGGTCGCCGACGACGGCGAGATCCTGCTGCGCGGGGATGTGCTGATGCGCGGCTACCGCAACCTGCCGGAGGCGACCGCGGAGGCCTTCACCGAGGACGGCTTCTACCGCACCGGCGACGTCGGGCGGATCGACGACGACGGCTACGTCTGGATCCTCGACCGCAAGAAGGAGCTGATGATCAGCTCGTCCGGCAAGAACATGTCGCCGGCGAACATCGAGGCGACGATCAAGTCGGCGAGTCCGCTGATCGGGCAGATCGTCGTGGTCGGCGACGCTCGGCCCTACAACGTCGCGCTGATCGTGGTCGATCCCGACGCCGCGGCCGCGCTGGGCGTCGAGGGCGACGCCGCCGAGGACGACGGAGTCCGGGCGGAGATCGCGCGGGCGATCGAAGCCGGCAACGCCCGGCTGTCCCGCGTCGAGCAGGTCAAGCAGTACCGGATCCTCGGCGACGACTGGGTTCCCGGCGGGACGGAGCTGACGCCGACGATGAAGCTCAAGCGCAAGCCGATCGAGCAGCGCTACGCGGGCGAGATCGACGCGCTCTACGCCACGTCGGTCTGAGCGGGAGCGGCGTCGTCCCGACCGGGGGCGGCGTCGGCCGGTGCGGGGACCGCGGGCGTGGCCGGATCGGCCGGGCGCCCGGCCTGGGCCGCGTGGACGGCGAGCAGACGAACGAGGTCCGCGACGAACGCGTCGCGGGGGACGTTCGGACGGTCCAGCACGTAGCGGACCGGCAGCAGCTGGGTCAGTTCGACGAAGGTCCAGGTCACCCGTTCCAGGTCCTCGGCGACCAGGTCGGGCCGGTGGACGGCGAGCGTCTGGAAGACGAAGTCGGTGACCCGGGCACGGATCGCCCGCGTCACCTCCTCCTGGCGGGTCCCGGACTGGCGGGCGACCAGCGCGCGCAGCAGCGGGGCCTGGCTCTCGAGCGCGTCGACGATCGCGTTGAGCACGCGGTGGATCGCCGTCAGCGGGTCGTCGCGGGTGGCCGCGCGCAGGACCGGCAGCAGCTCGGCCTCGAAGCGGGCGACGAAGCGGTGGCTGACCTCGAGCAGCAGCTCGTCCCGGTCGGCGAAGTACTGGTAGAGGCTGCCGGGGCTGACGCCCGCCTCCTTGGCGATCCGGTTGGTTGTCGCGTCGCGGTCACCATCCCGCTCGAGAACGCGAGCTGCGGCGTCGATGATCCGCTCGACGGTGCGACGGGAGCGTTCTTGTTGCGGCGCACGGCGACGATCGGGCGACATCTATTGAGCATGGCAGAATGCGAGTGGAAAGCGAGTAATCATTCGCGTTAGCGTCATGGCATGACGCTCGACGCCACCCCCTCGCCGTCCGATCGCGGTCTCGACCGCGACGAGGTCGAAGTGCTCGGTCTTCCGCTTGGCCCCGAGTCGCTGACCTGGAGGCTGTTCGGTGACGCCCGCGGGCTGCTGCTCGCCCAGCGGGCCGGAGTGCTGCAGAACATGCACCCGGTGATCTCGCGGGCGTTGATCGACCACTCGGACTTCTTC
>JBAZOW010000247.1:0-5180 GCA_041648495.1 Patulibacter sp. | reverse complement strand
GGGTAGTAGCGGCCCAGCGACTCGGCGACGCAGACCGGCTTGTCGCCGCCCTCGACCTCGAAGGTGAAGGTCGTGGTGGTCTGCAGCCCGCCGTTGGGCAGCTCGTCCGCCGCGGTCAGCGTCGCCCGCATCCGCACCCGCTGGCCGACGGGCAGGGGGGCAGGGAAGCGGACCCGGTCGAGCCCGTAGTTGAGGCCGTGCGAGACGTCGGTGACGACCATCAGCTCGGCGAGGAACGACGGGGCCAGGGACAGGGTCAGGAACCCGTGGGCGATCGTGCCGCCGAACGCCGTGCCGGCGGCCCGGGCGGGGTCGACGTGGATCCACTGGTGGTCGCCGGTGGCGTCGGCGAACGCGTCGACCTGCTGCTGCGTGATCTCGCGCCACGCGCTGACGCCGAGCTCCTGGCCGACGAGCTGCTTCAGGGCGGGGACGCCGGCGATCGTGCGACGGTTCGACATCTCGGAACTCCTCGTTGCGGAATGGTCCGCCCGCCGCGTCTCGTACGGCGGGCGCGCGACGCGAAGCTACCATACCGGCCGGTTGGATTGTGACTTTGGCCGGCGGTGATCCGGGCCGTCGACGCGGTCGAAAGCGATCGTTGACGGCGTAGTCCGTTCCGACCGGTCGGAGGGTGTTATACGCTTTCGACATGCCAACGACAGCCGGTCGACGACGGGGCAGGGCCGCAGGCGGTCCACGCGGAAGCTACGACCCCGACCTGACCCGCAAGGCGCTGGTCGACAGCTCGCTGGCGCTGTTCCGCGAGAAGGGCTTCCACGCGACGTCCGTGCAGTCGATCGTCGACCACGCCAGCGTCACGAAGGGTGCGTTCTACCACCACTTCGAGACCAAGGAGGACGTGCTCGCGCTGATCCACGACGAGTACCTCGACTCCGCGATCGAGGGGCTGGAGAAGGCGCTCGCGTCGTCCGAGGACCCGATCGAGCAGATGCGGGCGGTCGTTCGCGAGTCGGTGCTCTCGGTCGCGCGGTTCCGCTCGCACGTCGCGGTCTACTTCCAGGAGCGCCGCTACCTGAAGGGCGACCGGGGCGACGAGATCCACCGTCGCCGCGACGCCGTCGAGGAGGCGATCGCCGAGATCATCCGGCGCGGTGCGGCCGACGGGGTCTTCGCCAAGGACATCGAGCCGCGGATGGCGGTCTTCGGGATCGTCGGCATGACCGCCTGGACCTACCAGTGGCTGCGCGAGTCGGGCAGCATCGAGGTCGAGACCGTCGCGGACCAGTTCGCGACGATGGCGCTGCGCAGCCTCGCCCCGGCGGCGAGCTGACGCGGCGGGCCGGCGGCGGTGCCGTTCGGCCCCGCTTGCTCGCCCGGCGCTCGAGGACCCCTCCGCCAAGGGGTCCCGGAGCGGGTGCCTCAGACCGAGGCCGAGGGGACCGGGCTCTCCTTGAACTGCGGGATCACGTCGGTCGCGAACTGCTCCATCGAGCGCAGCGCCTCGGTGCGGTCCAGGCTCGGGATCCGCAGCCAGCCGATGTAGTGGTTGATGCCCAGCTGGTCGCGCAGCTGCGAGATCGTGTCGGCCACGCGGGCGGCGTCACCGTAGTTGCCGCCGTGGGTCAGCGTCTGCTCCAGCGTCAGCAGCTCGATGTTCTTGGCGACCTTCTCGTAGTAGTCGCGCTCGGCCTCCATCGCCTGCTCCGAGCCGGGCAGCACCTTGCCGACCGACTGGTAGTAGTTGAGCGTCGCCTGGGCCGCGGCGCGCAGGCCCTCCTCGGAGTCGCCGCACCAGACCTGCTGCATGAACGGCAGGTCGTGCGCGGAGAGATCGTGGCCGTTGGCCAGCATCGAGTCGCGGTAGAGGTCGAAGTTCTTCTTCATCAGGCCGAGCGGGGTGAAGTTCGGCGAGGTGATGATCGACTGTCCGCGCGTGCCGCGGTCGACGAAGTTCTCCGGCGAGACGGTGCCCTCGAGGATCGGCGGCCCGCCCGGCGTCAGCGGACGCGGGTAGGTCGTCATGTTCTCGTACTGGAAGATCTCGCCGTCGTACGACCAGTTCTCCTCGGTCAGCGCCAACCGCAGCACGTCGAGGGTCTCCTGGTAGCGCTTCTTCGAGTCGGCCGGCGAGACGCGGAAGCCCGCGAACTCCTTCGGCTGGTAGCCGCGGCCGACGCCGATCCGCACGCGTCCGCCCGAGAGCACGTCGAGCGCGGCGATGTCCTCGGCGAGGCGCATCGGGTCGTGGAAGGGGAGGACCAGCACGGCGGTGCCGATGATGATCCGCTTGGTGCGCTCGGCGACGGCCATGCCGAAGCTCAGCGGGTTGCCCAGTACTCCGTAGCGGGAGAAGTGGTGCTCGGCAAGCCAGACGGAGTCGAAACCGAGCTCATCGGCGAGCGCGATCTCCTCCAGTGTCTGGTGCAGGACCTCCTGATCGGCGAGGCCTTCACCCCCCGGGAACAGGTTCATGATTCCGAACTTCACGCGTAACTCCTGGCTAAGATTCCGACTGGCCGGTATTGTGACTGAGATGACCGTCGGTGTCAAACCGTGCGGTATGAATTTGTCCGAGGGCCCGAGAGCGGGCGTTCGCAACAGGGAGAAGGAGAGCGAGAGATGCCCGTCAGCGAGGTTCACCACGTGGCGATGAGCGTGTCCGACCTGGAACGGTCGGCGACGTTCTACGAGCAGGGACTCGGCTACCGGCGCACGTTGCGCGCCGAGGTCAAGGGCGACGACATCGAGCGCTCGCTCGGGTTGCCGCCGGGCACCGTCGGTCAGGTCCAGTACCTGCAGGGACCGAGCCAGATCGGGCAGCTCGAGCTGATCCAGTGGTCGACGGGCGAGGGGCGTCCGCCCGCCCAGGACCACGCGGTCTACGGGCCGTTCCTGCTCAGCTTCCAGGTCCCCAAGGACGAGCTGCGCGAGGTCTTCGACCGACTGGTCGCGCTCGGCGGCACGCCGCTCTCCGAGCCGATCCGTTCGGTCCTGGAGAACTACGGTCCGATCGATGCCGTGGCGATCCGCGACCCCGACGGCGCGCTGCTCGAGCTGGTCGCGCTGCCGACCCGCGACGAGATCGTCGCGTTCCGGGCGGCCGGCGACGCGGCGGGTGCGGAGTCGGCGTGAGCGGGCCGTTCAACGTCGCGGCGCTGCTGCGGCGCAACGCCTGGCGTCGGGCGGACGCCGAGGCGCTGGTCGACGACGGCCGGCGCTGGACCTACGCCGAGCTGGACCGTGACGTCGACGCGCACGGCCACGCGCTGCGCGACGTCGGTGTCACGCCGGGTGACGTGGTCGCGATCGTCGGACGCAACTCGGCGACCTACGTGATCGCGCTGCTGGCGATCGCCCGGATCGGCGCGGTCTCGCTGCCGCTGAACTGGCGGCTGCACCCGCGCGAGCTGGCCGAGCTGACCGAGCGCGCCGGGGTGACCGCGCTGCTGATCGACGAGGACTTCCCCGACGCCGCGGCGGCGATCGGCGCGGTGCCGAGCGTGCGCGCGGTGATCGTCGACGGCGAAGCCGGACACGGGATCCCGCTGGCGACCCTGCTGGCCGACGCCCGCGGGCGCGAGCCGCTGGCGGACGTCGACGTCGACGGGGACGCGCCGCAGCGGATCCTCTTCACGTCCGGCACGACGTCCAAGCCGAAGGGCGTGATCCACACCCACCAGAACTCGGCCTACAACCTGCTCGCCCAGATCCTCGAGCTGGAGCTGACGCCGGACGACCGGCCGATGATCTCGGCGCCGCTGTTCCACGTCAGCGGGCTGGAGGCGCCCGGGTACCACACGTTCGCGCTCGGGGGCACGATGGTCCTGACCCGCTCCTACGGGGGCCGCGACATCATCGAGCTGGCCGCCCGCGAGCGCGTCACCGGCGTGGTGCTCGCCGCCCAGATCCTGCTCGACATCCTCGCGATGGACGACCTGGAGTCGTTCGACCTCTCGGCGCTGCGCTACGCGGTCTTCGCCGGGGTCCCGCCGACCGTCCGCGCCGCGTTCCGCGCGCGACTGCCGCACGTCCGCACGATCGACCTGTTCGCGATGACCGAGCTGACCAGCGTCGCCACCGTGATGGACGCGGCGCACGAGGTCGACAAGGTCGGGTCGCAGGGGCGCGAGTCGCCGTTCACGCAGGTCCGGGTCGTCGGCCGCGACGATCGGCCGCTGCCCGCCGGCGAGGTCGGCGAGATCGCGGTCCGCGGACCGAAGGTCTCGCCCGGCTACTGGAACGACCCCGACGCGACGGCCGCGGCCTGGACCGACGGCTGGTTCCGGACCGGCGACATGGCCTCGATCGACGAGGACGGCTACCTGTGGTTCGCCGACCGCAAGAGCCACATGATCCGCAGCGGCGGCGAGAACATCGCCAGCGCGCAGGTCGAGCGGGTGATCTCGGAGCACCCGGACGTCGCCGAGGTCGCCGTGATCGGGGTGGCGCACCCGCGGTGGGAGGAGGTGCCGAAGGCCTACGTCGTCGCGCGGCCGGGCCGCACGCTCGCCCCGCAGGCGATCGTCGACCATTGCTCGGCGTCGCTCGGCCGGTTCAAGGTGCCGAAGGCCGTCGCGGTCATCGACCGCCTGCCCCGCAACGATTCCGGCAAGGTGCTCAAGCACCAGCTCGCGGCCGAGGCCGCGGAGACCGAGGAGACGTGGCTCTCGTGAGCACCGACGCACCGACCGCCAACCTGGCGCGGATCCTGACCTGGGCGGTCCGCCGCTTCCCCGACCGCGAGGCGCTGCGCTTCGAGGGCCGGACCTGGACCTACGCCGAGCTCGACGCCGAGGTCCATACGGCCGCCGCCGCGCTCCGCGAGCGCGGCCTCGGCCTCGGCGACCGGGTGGTCGTGCTCGGTCCGAACCTGCCCGAGATCCTGGTGCTGGCGCTCGGCCTGGCCCGGGTCGGCGGCGTGCTCGTCCCGCTCAACGTGCGGTTGCACGACGACGAGCTGGTCGCGCTGGCGCAGCGCGCCAAGCCGGTCGGCCTGGTCGCCGCGCCGGACTGCGCCGACGCGGCCCGGGCGATCTCGGCCGCCACGCCGACGCTCGACTGGCGGGTGGCGATCGACGGGCCGATCGAGGTGGCCGGCGGCGGCGCGGCCGTCGGGGGCGCCTCCGGCGGGCACGCGGTGCCTGCCGCCGCGTTCGAACGGTGGGACGACTTCGTTGCCCCGGGCGCCGGTCAGCACGTGCCCGACGCGGTGCTCG
>JBAZOW010000246.1:0-5201 GCA_041648495.1 Patulibacter sp. | reverse complement strand
TCGAGAGCGCGACCGTCGCGATCACGGCCGGCTTCGACGCGACCGAGGACGAGCTGGCGCTGCCGTCGACGCCCGGCCTGTCCGGCAGCTACGACGCCACGAGCGGCGTGCTGACGATCAGCGGCACGGCGACGATCGCCGTCTACGAGGCGGCGCTGCGGACGGTGACCTACGTCAACAACGATCACGCGGCGCCCTCGTCCGCCGACCGGACGATCAGCTTCGTCGCCGGCGACGGCGAGGAGGACAGCGATCCGGTCACGACGACGATCACGATCGCCCAGAACCCCGACGCGCCGACGGTCACCACCGACGTCGACGCCCCGGCCTCGTTCACCGAGAACGGCAGCCCGGTCGTGGTCGACGACGGGGTCAACGTCGCCGACGTCGACAGCACCACGCTGTCGGGCGCGACGGTCGACATCACCACCGGGTTCTCGGCCGCCCAGGGCGACGTCCTGGCGTTCACGCCGACCGGGTCGATCACCGGGTCCTACGACGCGCCGACCGGCGTCCTGACGCTCACCGGCAGCGGCACCAAGGCCGAGTACCAGTCCGTGCTCCGCTCGGTGACCTACGCGAACACGAGCGAGGATCCGACGACCTCGCGGACGGTCCGCTTCCGCGTGACCGACGAGACGGCGGAGACCAGCGCGGCCGCGACCCGGACGGTCACGATCGTCCCGGTCAACGACGCACCGACGCTGGCGGTCGGCGGGACCCTCAACTACACCGAGAACGACGCCGCGACGGCGATCTCGACGGCCCTGACGGTCGCCGACGTCGACAACGCCAACCTCAGCGGGGCGTCGGTGGCGATCACCGGCGGCTTCGCCAACGGCCAGGACCGCCTGAGCTTCACGGCCTCGGGCGGGATCACCGGCTCGTACAGCACGAGCACCGGCGTGCTCACGCTGTCGGGCACCGCGACCAAGGCCCAGTACCAGACGGTCCTGCGCACGGTCGCCTACGACAACATGTCGGACGACCCCTCGACCGCGGCCCGGACGGTCACCTACACGGTGTCCGATACGGGAACGCCGGTGCTCAGCGGGACCACCACGGCGACGGTCAACGTGACCGCGGTCAACGACGACCCGGTCGCCGACAACGAATCGTTCAGCGGGACCGACTCCGCGATCGGCAACACGTCGTTCGTCGGGAACGACCCGACCGACGGCGCGCCCGATCCCACGGGCCCGCAGAAGACGATCACCGCGGACATCCTCGACGGCGACACCGACGTCGAGGGCGACACGGTCTCCGTGGTGCCCGGCACGTTCGCGACCAACGACGGTGGGTCGGTGACGGTGCAGGCCGACGGCGACTTCACCTACACCCCGGCGACGGGCACGAGCTGCAGCGACGCCAGCGACTTCTTCGACTACACGATCACCGACGGGCAGTCTCCGACGCCGGGCACCGATACGGGCCGGGTGACGATCGCGATCACCGACTGCGTCTGGTTCGTCGACAACCAGGCCACCGCCGGGGGCAACGGACGGTCGGGCACGCCGTTCGACACGCTCGCCGAGGCCGACACCGCGGCGACCACGACCGGCGCCTACATCTACGTCTACAAGGGCGACGGTGCGACGACCGGCCTGACCGGCGGCGCGTCGCTGCTGGCCAACCAGCGGCTGGTCGGCGCCGCCGAGGACCTCACGGTCGGCGGGACGGCACTGGAGAGCGGACTCGACGCCAACCGCCCGGCGATCTCGGGCGGCGTCACGCTCGGGGCCGGGAACACGGTCGAGGGGCTCGCGATCACCAGCTCCGGCGCGAACGCGATCGACGGCGGGGCCGGCGACGCGTCCGGCACGCTCGACGATCTGGTGCTGACGCCCAGCGGCGCGGCCGGCGGCGGCATCTCGCTGAACGGCACGAGCGGCACCTGGAACGTCTCGAACGTGGCGATCACGTCCACGTCGGGTGCGCAGGGCATCTTCGCCAGCAGCGCCGGCACGGTGAACTTCACGTCCGCCGGCACGATCTCGGTGAACGCGGCGGGTCCGGCCGTCTCGCTGCTGAGCACCGCCGTCTCCGGCGCGATCGACACCACGACGTCGACCGGCGGCTCCTACGGCTGGGCGCTGAACGCGGTCACCGGCTCGCTCGACCTGGGGACCGGCACGGTCTCCGGCCACACGAGCACCGAGGTCTCCGTCACGGCGGGCACGGGCGACGTCACCTACGCCGGCACGATCGGCAACGGCAGCGGGACCACGGCGGTGATCCAGAACCGCACGGCCGGCGCCATCACGCTGAGCGGCACGATCGGTGACACCAGTGACGCCGGCGGCGGAATCTCGATGTCCGGCAACAGCGGCGGCTCGACGACGTTCAGCGGCGCGACCAAGACGCTGAGCACGGGCTCCTCGGACGCCGTCAGCGCCGCCTTCACCGGCAACCACGCGCTGCGCTTCACGGGCGGCGGGCTCGACATCGACACCACGTCCGGGGCCGGGTTCAGCGCCACGACGGGGAGCGCCAGCGGCCTGGTCGCGGTGACCGGCACGGGCAACAGCATCGCGTCCACCTCCGGACGGGCCCTCGACGTCAACGGCCCGGACATCGAGGCGGCCGGGCTGACGTTCCAGTCGATCGCGTCCAACGGCGCGCCGAGCGGCATCCGCCTGGCGAGCACCGGATCGGCCGGCGGGCTGACGGTCAGCGGGTCCGGGACGACGGCCGGGTCGGGCGGCACGATCAACGCCTCGACGGGCGCGGGCGTCGACCTGTCGAGCACGACGGGCGTCACGTTGACCCGCGTGAACGTGACCAACGGCGGCGACGACGGCATCCGTGGAGCGGGGGTCACCGGTCTCGTGCTGACCGCCAACGCGATCACGGGCAACGGCAACGCGGTCGACGAGTCCGGCCTCGACCTGACCGAGCTCGGCGGGACCGCGACCGTGACGTCGGCGACGGTCACCGGCAACGCCGACAACCAGCTGGCGGTCGTCAACGACGCGGCCACGCTGTCCAACCTGACGGTCGACGGCGGCACCTACGGCAACAGCAACATGACGTACGGCAACGACGGCATCCAGCTGCGCAACACCGGCAGCGGCAACCTGACCGCGACGGTCCAGAACGCCCTGCTGACGATGAACCGCGGGGACCACGTCCAGGTCACCACGGACGCCTCGACCACGACCACGCAGAACGTCACGGTGCTCAACAACACGCTGCGGGGTGACGGCAACCAGGCCGGATTCCAGACGCTCGGCGGCGGGATCACCGCCAACCCGGCCGGCAACGCGAACTCGACCGTGACGATCGACGGGAACGACATCGAGCGGGCGCGGGACAGCGCGATCGTGCTCAACAGCCCGCTGGGCAGCTCGGCGACGCTGAAGTCGACGATCCGCAACAACCAGATCGGCACCGCCGGCGAGGCCCGGTCCGCGTCGGCGACGGGCGACGGGATCTACGTCAACGGCCACGGCAACAGCACGATCACCACGTTGATCGAGAACAACGGCATTCGTGCCTGGACGAACGCCTGGGGTATCGACATCGTGCAGAACGATGGCGACGGGGCGGTCAACGCGACGGTCCGCGGCAACACGCTGACCGAGCCGGACGCGACGCTCGGCATCAACGGGATGCGGATCGTGATCGGCAGCGACGCGGCCGACGGCGGCACGTCGTGCCTGGACATCGGCCACCCGACCGACGCCGCCCAGAAGAACCGCGTGATCGGGACGGGCGTGCTGGGCGCTCCGGACCTCCGGTTCCGGATGGCCGGTGGAGCGTCCGGGGCCGTCTCGACGGCCCGGCTGGCCGGCTACACCGGCGGCGCGAACGACCCGTCCGCGGTCAGCAGCTACCTCCAGGCGCGCAACAACGTCGGGGGCACGCCGACCGTCAGCGCGACGCAGTTCGACAGCTTCTCGGTCTACGCCCAGGTCGCGAGCTGCCCGCAGCCGTAGGGGTCCGGGCGGCGGGCCTTCGGGGCCCGCCGCTCAGGTTCTCAGAGCAGTCCGAGGTCGCCGAGCTTGAAGACCGCCTCGACGCGGTTACGGGCACCGAGCTTGGCCAGCGCGCTCTGCAGGTAGGACTTGACCGTGGTCGGTGCGAGGAAGATCTCGGCCGCGATCTCGGCGTTGTTCGCGCCGCGGGCGGCGCGCCGCAGGATCTCGTGCTCGCGGGCGGTCAGCGCGGCGCAGTGCAGCTTGTCGGCGGCGTCGCGCAGCACCTGCTGCGCCGGCGGCGGCGGGACCACGTCGCCGGCGGCCACCCGAGCGACCGTCGCGATCAGCGTGCCGGGGTCGGCGTTCTTGCTGACGAACCCCTCGATCTCGAGGGCCGCGACCTGGTCGCGGAGCGTCGGCGAGAGCTGGGCGGCGAACGCCACCAGGCGGGTGTTCGGCGAACAGGCCCGCAGGCGCTCGACCAGCTCGCCGAGCAGCATGTCGGGCAGCGACGGCTCGAACAGCGCAATCTCCGGACGGGACTCGCGGGCCACGTCGATCGCCTCGCCGCCGGTCGTCGCCCCGATGATCCGGAACGCGCGCTCGCCGCCGTCGAGGAACAGGCGCACGCCCTGCTGGACGACCGGATGGTGGTCGATCACCAGCACCGAGAGGCGTCGCGCCGAGCGCGACGTCGTCACCGGGTCCTGCGTCTGCTGCTCCTCGGTCACCGCGGTCTCTGCGGGCCGGGTAAGGACATCCACCATGCCGTGCTCCTCTCCCTTCGGCTTCGTGCGTGTTAAACCATACTGCACAAAAGTTGAGAAAGGGAAGAAATACTTCGTGAGACTGTACAGCCGAGTTGGGGTGGACGTGTCGTCTTCCGCGGTGGTGTGCGGGCATCCTCCGCCCTTCGGGCTCCGCTGTCAACAATCGACGCGTCGCTGTCTGTGAAGCTCAGGTAGACAGGGCGCCCCGTCGGGTGCTCAGAGCAGCAGCCGCAGCGGCCGCTCGAGCAGCCCGCGGATCTCGCCGAGGAACGCCGCCGCGTCGGCGCCGTAGAGGATCCGGTGGTCGCAGGTCAGCGTCATCGTCATCAGCGAGCGCGGTACGAACGCGTCGTCGCGCCAGACCGGTCGGGTCTCCATCCGCCCGACGGCGAGGATCGCGGCCTGCGGCGCGTTGAGCACGGCGGTGAACTCGCGGATCCCGAGCATCCCCAGGTTGGAGACGGTGAACGTCCCCGACGAGAGGTCCTGGGGACCGACGGTGCCCTCGCGG
>JBAZOW010000245.1:0-5262 GCA_041648495.1 Patulibacter sp. | reverse complement strand
TCCTCCTCGGTCGTCGTCTCGGTCGTGGTGACCGGCGGCGGCTCGGTGGTCGTCGTCTCGCGCGGGGTGCAGTCGGTCGGGATCTCCCGTTCCAGCTCCCGGAAGCCCTGGCGCAGGCGGGACTTGAGGGCCCGGTCGACCGACGTCGACAGCTGCTCGACCCGGCTCAGGCCCTCGGTCGCCGCGGACAGCGCCTCTTCGCAGCGACCGTCGTCGACCGCGCCCTTGACGCGCTCGAGGCTCGCCTGCAGGTCCTCGGCGGAGCTGCCGTCGAGCAGGTTCGAGCTGCCGCAGCCCACGAGGGCGACGGCCGAGCACAGGACCACGGGGATGAGCGGGGGAAATCTCATGGAGCGCCTGATCCGCACAAGGCTACCGACCGTCGCGCAAGCGGTCCGCCAGTGACGGCGGAAGCCCGGCGTCGGTGATCGCCGTCGCCGCTCCGGCGATGTCGTACTTCACGCGGCGCCAGGTCGCGTGTCCGGCGGCGATGTCCAGCTCCATCCAGGCGGCGCGCGGATCGCCGTCGCGCGGCTGGCCGACGCTGCCGGGGTTGAGGACCCAGCGCTGGGCGCCGAAGCGGACCTCGTCGCCGTGCGAGCGGTCGCTGCGGACGACGGGCGAGCGACCATCGCGGGAGAACGAGAGCGCGACGTGGCTGTGTCCGACGACAGCGACCTGCTCGTCGAAGGCCTTCAGCGACGCGGTCGCCTGCTGGACCGTCAGCAGGTACTCCCAGACCGGGTGCAGCGGGCTGCCGTGCGCCAGCCGGACGTCGTGGACCCGGGCGTCGGGCCGCATCTGCTTCAGCCAGGCGCGGTTGTCGGGCGTCAGGGCCTGACCGGTCCAGGTCGTCGCGGCGAGCGCGTCGGGGCTGAACTCGGCCGTCGAGAGCGATCCGACCGCGGCCAGGTCGTGGTTGCCCGCCAGGCAGACGGAGGCGAAGCGGCGGACGGTCGCGCAGCAGCCGTTGGGGTCGGCGCCGTAGCCGACGACGTCGCCGAGGCACCAGATCTCGTCGCAGCCACGGTCGTCGACGTCCGCCAGGACGGCGTCCAGCGCGTGGCGATTGCCGTGGATGTCGGAGATGACGGCGACGTGCATACTCGAGGGGTGGCGCTGAACGTGGGACTTCCGGTGGGCCGGACGACGGGGCGTGCCCGCAGCCGATCCGAGGAAGCGCGTCCGCGCCCGGATGGAGGCGGCACGTTCGCGCGAGACCGTGTCCTAGGGTACTTCAGCGTTCGGCCCCAGGGGCTGGCGTGCCGCGCGACCGCCGGGGACGACCGGTGAAGGTCACGCTGATCGCGGTCGGCAAGGCTCGTGCGCCGTACCTCGACGACCTGGCGCACTACGAGAAGCTGCTGGGCCGCTACGTCAAGCTCGAGTCGATCGAGCTGCGCGACGACGCGACCGAGGAGCAGGTGACCCGGCGCGTCCCCGAGAGTGCCCACTGCGTGCTGCTGGCGATCGAGGCGCCGACCCGCGACAGCGTCGCTCAGGCGACCTGGCTGGAGCAGCGCCGGGCCAGCGGGCGGGACCTCTGCTTCGTGATCGGCGGGGCCGACGGACTCGACCTGGACCGCGCCGACGAGCGGCTCTCCTACGGGCCGATCACCCTGCCGCACCAGCTCGCGCGCGTGATCGTGCTGGAGCAGCTCTACCGCGCCCACCGGATCCTGCGCGGCGAGCCCTACCACCACTAGTCGCTCGACCGGCGGGCCGCGGATCGTCCGTGTCCGCCTCGCCGTATCGTGTGGAGGACCGTGAACGCCGCGTCTCCCGCTTCCCCGTTGCAACGCCTGCGCACCGTCCTCGACGATGCCGTCCTGAACGTCACCGGCGGCGAGCGACCGAAGTCCGCGCCGTCGCTGGAGCGCCCGAAGCAGGCCGCCCACGGCGACTACGCGACCAACGCGGCGATGCTGCTGCCGAAGATCGTCGGTGCGGCGCCGCCGATGATCGCCGAGCGGCTGACCGTCGCCCTGCAGGAGTACCTGGGCGACGACCTGGCCGCGATCGAGACCGCCGGTCCGGGGTTCCTCAACCTGCGGCTCTCCGACGCCTGGCTGCTCGGTGCGCTCGGCACCGTCCTGGAGGCCGGCGAGGCCTACGGTCGCGACGGCGCGGCCGGCTCCGACGCCGCGGCCGAGTCGATCCACCTGGAGTTCGTCTCCAACAACCCGACCGGGCCGGTCCACATCGGCGGGGCCCGCGGTGCGGCCTTCGGCTCGGCGCTCGCCAACCTGCTGACCTTCCACGGTCACCGGGTCCACCGCGAGTACTACATCAACGACTTCGGCAACCAGGTCCAGCTGTTCGGCCTGTCGCTGCAGGCCCGCGCCAAGGGCGAGGAGCCGCCGGAGGAGGGCTACCAGGGCGAGTACATCGCCGAGGTCGCCGCGCAGATCCCCGACGCCGCGACGCGCCCGCTCGACGAGGTCGCGACCGAGGGCATCGCCCTGATGGTCGCCCAGCAGCGCGCCTCGCTGGAGGCGTTCGGTACCGCGTTCGACGAGTGGTTCTCGGAGAAGTCGCTGCACGTCGCCGCGGATGGCGGCGACAGTCCGGTCGACGCGGCGTTCAAGGTGCTGGCCGAGCGGGGACAGAGCTACGAGCAGGACGGCGCGTTGTTCCTGCGCACCACCGCGTCGGGAGACGACAAGGACCGCGTGCTGGTCCGCTCGGACGGCCGTCCGACCTACTTCGCGTCCGACGTCGCCTACCACCACCACAAGCGCACCCGCGGGTACGACCGCGTGATCGACGTGCTCGGTGCGGACCACCACGGCTACGTCGCCCGGATCGAGGCGGCGTTCGAGGAGCTCGGCGGCGACCGCAACCAGATCGAGCTGCTGATCACGCAGTTCGTGAACCTCTACGAGAACGGCGAGCGCGCGAAGATGAGCAAGCGCGCCGGCGAGTTCGTCGCGCTCGACGACCTGGTCGGCGAGATCGGCGTCGACGCGGCCCGTTGGTACCTGCTGGCGCGGTCGCACGACACGACGATCGACCTGGAGCTGACCGAGGCCCGCGAGCAGTCGGCCGAGAACCCGGTCTACTACGTCCAGTACGCGCACGCCCGGATCCGCTCGATCCTCGAGCGCGCCGCCGCCGGTGAGACGACCGCCGCGCGCGACAACCCGGCCGAGACCGAGGGACCGATCACGCCCAGCGAGCGCGAGTTGCTGCTGGCGCTGCTCAACTGGCCGGACGAGGTCGCCGAGGCCGCTGCCCGCCGTGCCCCGCACCGCCTGACGACCTACGCGCTGTCGCTGGCCCGCGACTTCACGGCGTTCTACCGGGACTGCCCGGTGCTGGCCGCGGACCTGGACCCCGTGGTCCGGCAGCGTCGCCTGGACCTCTGCGCCGCGACCGCCGGGGTCTTGAAGTCCGCGCTGGGCCTGCTCGGCGTCGGCGCGCCGGACCGGATGGAGCGGACCGCGGAGGAGCCGGCCGCGTAAGGGGCTTCTGCTTGTCGAGTTCGCTCCGATAATCGGAACGAACTCGACAAGGACGCGGCTGGGTCGGCGTCGCCGACGACTACCGTGTAGATCATGGCCCGACCGCTCGCCTTCGCTCCCGGACGCGCCCCGCGCCTGCCGATCTGGGCGGCGCCGATGGCCGGTGGGCCGTCGAGCACCGAGTTGCTCGTGGCCGTGGCCCGGGCCGGCGGTCTCGGCACGCTGCCCGCCGGCTACCTGACCGCCGAGGCGTTCGCGCGCCGGATCGCCGATCTGCAAGCCGCGGCGGACGTTCCTTGGGCGGCCAACCTCTTCCTGCCCGGTCCGCCGGCTGCGGACCCCGACGCGGTAGCCGCCCACGCCGAGGCGCTGCAGCCGTGGGCAGACCGCCACGGCGCGGCGCTCGGCGAGCCGCGGTGGGACGACGACGACTTCGCCGCGAAGATCGACGTGCTGCTCCGCGAGCGGCCGGCGGCGATCACCTTCACCTTCGGCACACCTGATCCCGCGCTCGTCGACGAGTTGGGCGGCCGGACCGGCGCGGCGATCCTGACCACGGTCACGACACCGGCCGAGGCGGTCGCGGCGGCGACGAGCGGGGTTGACGGGCTGATCGTCCAGGGCGGCGAGGCGGGCGGGCACCGCGGCGTCCACGTCGACGATCCGCGGGAGCCGGGCGGGGGAGAGCTTCTCCCGTTGATCGACCTGCTGGCCGGCGTCGGGAACGAGACGGACCTGCCGCTGGTCGCCGCGGGCGGCCTGCACGACGGAGCCGGGATCCGCCGGGCGATCGATGCGGGTGCGGCCGCCGTCCTACTCGGCACGGCGTTCCTCACGGTCCCCGAGGCCGGAACGTCGGACGTCCACCGTCGGGCGATCCTCGACCGGCGCTACGCCGACACGGTCGTCACGCGCGGGTTCACCGGACGTCCCGCGCGCGGCCTCGCGAACCCGTTGGCCCGAGCGTTCCCCGATGCCCCGTCGGCGTACCCCGAGGTCCACCACCTGACCCGCCCGCTGCGCAGCGCCGCCGCGGCGGCCGGTGATCCCGACGCCGTGCACCTGTGGGCGGGCGAGGGCTGGCGTCACGCCACCACCGAGCCTGCGGGCGACCTTGTGGCCCGCCTGGCCCGCGAGGCCGGCCTCACGCGCTGAGATCGTCGAACTGACCGACGGAACGGAACACTGCTGCGGGCGTCGCCCGAGGCCCCTACCGCTCGAAGAACCGCACGATCCCGCGCAGGCCCAGGTCGTCGACCCAGCCGCTGAGCTCGCTGGCCAACCGCGTCATCTCGTGGGTCGCCACGAGGTAGCCGACGATGATCAGCAGCACCCCGCCGACCGCGGTGATCGCCTGGTAGTGATCGCGCAGCACCTTCGCTGCGCCGGTGACCTTCTCGAAGGCCAGGGCCGACCCGAGGAACGGCACCGCCAGGCCGAGGCTGTAGGCGAGCAGCAAGAACGCCCCGCCGCCGAAGCCGCTCTGGGTGGCCGCGGCGGTCAGGATCGCGCCGAGGATCGGCCCGGTGCACGGGGTCCAGGCGACGGCGAACGCCATCCCGGCGATCATCGGACCGCCGGTCCCGCTGCCCGCCTTGCGCAGCAGCACCTCGGGGCGCAGATTGCGGTTGAGCAGCGGCACGAACGGCGTGACCAGGTAGATCACGCCCATCGTCATCAGCAGCACCCCGGCGATCACGTCGAGCGTCTGCCGCGACCCCGACAGCGGAGCCCCGAGCCCGCGGGCGAACAGCCCGAGGACCACGAAGACCAGCGTGAAGCTCAGGCAGAAGAGCAG
>JBAZOW010000244.1:0-5270 GCA_041648495.1 Patulibacter sp. | reverse complement strand
ACGGTCACGCGGTCGGCCAGGTCGATCACCTCCTGCAGGAAGTGCGACACGTAGACGATCGCCATGCCGTCGTCGCGCAGGGCCCGGATCAGGGCGTGCAGCTGCTCGGCCTCCTCCCGCGACAGTGAGGACGTCGGCTCGTCCATCACGATCACCCGGGCGTCGCGGGCGATCGCGCGCAGGATCTCGACCTTCTGCTGCTGCGCGATCGGCAGCGCGCCGACCGGCGCGTCCGGGTCCAGTCCGAAGCCGGCGCGCCGCTCCAGCTCGGCGAACCGTCGCCGGCACGCCTTGCGGTCGATCGCGCCGTGGCGCCGCGGCTCGACGCCGAGCAGCACGTTCTGCTCCACCGTCAGGTCCGGGATCAGGGCCAGCTCTTGCTGGATCACCGTGATCCCGTCGCCGAGCGCCTCACGCGGGCTCCGGTAGTGCACGGGCTGACCGGCGATCCGCAGCTCGCCGTCCGACGGCGGCACCGCGCCCCCGACGATCCTGCCGAGGGTCGACTTACCGGCGCCGTTCTCGCCCACGAGCCCGTGCACCGAGCCGGCCTCGATCCGCATCGAGATCCCGCGCAGCGCGTGCACGCCCGCGAACCGCTTGTGGACCTCGCGCAGCTCGACCAGGGGCGGCCCGTCGGCCGGGCCGCCCGTCGTGGCGATGCTCACGGCCGGCTCACCCTTCCCATTCGGCCTTGAAGTCGGGGTGCTTCTCGAGGGCCTCGCGGGTGACGTTGTCGCCGATCGGACTGATCTCGGTCTGCACGACCGCGATCCCCTTCTCCTCGCTGCCGCGCGCCACGGCGACGGCGATCTCGACCGCACGGCGCGCCATCGTCTGCGGGACCAGGGCGTAGCTCTGGTACCAGTCGCCGCTGCGGACCTTCTCGACCCCGGCGCCCGCGGCCCCGTAGCCGATGATCGCCACGGCGCCCTTCGGTCGGTCGGCCAGACCGATCTGCTTGCTCGCCGCCTTGATCGCGCGCTCGCCACCGAGGGTCATCTGGTCGCCCGACGGGGTCGCCAGGACGTCCAGGTCGGGGTGCGCCTGGAGCATGTCGGCGGTGGCCTTCTCGCCCGGAGCCTGGAGGAACCCGCCGTCGCTCTCGGCCACGATCTCGACGTTGGGGTCGAGCGTCTTGCGCAGCGTGTCGCGCTTGGCCGGACCGTCCCAGGTGACCTTGCGGGAGCCCCAGAGGACCCCGACCTTGCACGGGGTGCGGTCCTTGCACATCGCGTTGATGCCCTCGCCCGTGATCCGGGCGCCGGCGATCACGTCCTCGATCACCGAGCCGGCCAGGCCCTCGACCTGCGGCTCCGCGGTGGTCGGATCCGAGCCGATCGGGAACTGCAGCGCGGTGACGCCGATGCCCTGGCCGATCGCCTGCTCGACCACCGGGACCACGCCCGACTGGTCGTTCGGCATGATCACGAACCCGTCGTAGCGACCGGACGTGATCGCGTCCTGGATCTGCTTGATCTGGGTCGGCCCGTCGAGCTTGCCGTCGAAGAACGACAGCTCGGCGTTCTGCATCTTCGCCTCCGCCTCCGCGCCCTTGTAGGCGTACTGGGTGTAGGCGTTCTCGGACGCCAGGCCGAAGAACGCGATCCGTACGCGCTCCCCCTCGCCCGCGCCGGCCGAGCCGCCGTCATCGGCCCCGCAGCCCGCGATTCCGAGCGTCAGCGCCGCCGCGATCCCTCCTGCGACCCACCGCCGACCTCGGACCCCTCTCCGTCCTTCCCGCATGCTGCTCTCCCTCTCTCGTCGTTCGGTACCGGCCGCCGTGGCGGCGGCCGGGCCCAGCAACCGCATGATCTGCCGCTCCCCACGGCCCAACAATTGGGAGCGGCAACAGACCGGGGCTGCCCCGTTGGCCAACGAGACAGCCCCGGTGAGCCTCAGGACCTACGCGGTCGCGACGGTCACCAGCAGGCGCCCGCCGTCGAGCACCTCGAGCCGGTCGCCCGGGTTGATCACCAGCGTCGTGGTCGGCGACTCGATGATCGCGTGGCCCGTGATCACGGCCCGCGGCGCGAGCTTCGTCGTCGAGTAGACCGGGGTCTCGACCTTGCCGCCGTGCTCGGGGAAGTACGCCTCGCGGCTGCCGATTCGCGCGGCCTCGCCGCCCGCCTCGGGGTCGTCGACGGGCGTGCTCTCGGGCCGCGGCACGTGCGCCGTCTCGGCGAACGCGGCCAGCCGCCAGTGCAGGAACTCGACCGGCACCTCCGACAGCGAGTACGTGAACTGGCTCTCGTGCTCGGCGTGGAACCGCTCGAGGATCTCGTCGAGGTGCTCGGGCGCGTACGCCTCCGCCGACGGGATCGCGATCGTCAGCTCGTGGACCTGGTTGCGGTAGCGCGCGTCGACCGAGCGCTCCAGCCGGATCTGGCTGCGGTCGAAGCCGTCGGCGATCAGGCGGTCGACCGCCTTGCGCTCGAGCTCGGCGAACGGCGCGCTCAGCTCGTCGATGTCCATGCTCGGCGACAGCGCGTGGTGCGAGATCGTGTAGTCGTGACGGACGTCGGTGACCGTCATGCCGAACGCGCAGAAGGTCGACGCCTCCGGCGGGATCATCACCTGCTTCATCCCCAGCTGGCGCGCGAGCCGGGCCGCGTGCAGGCCACCGGCGCCCCCGCCGGAGACCAGCATGAACCCGCGGGGGTCGATGCCGCGCTCGACCGAGACCGAGCGGATGCCGCCGACCATGTTGGCGTTGACGACCTCGATGATCCCGGCCGCGGCCTCCAGCGGCGACAGCCCGAGCGGATCGCCGACGCGCTGCGCGACGGCCTGCTGGGAGAGGTCGTCGCGCAGGGTCCGGCGGCCGCCGAGGAACGCAGCCGGAGCCAGGTAGCCGAGCACGACGTTGGCGTCGGTCACCGTCGGCTCGGAGCCGCCGGCCCCGTAGCACGCAGGGCCCGGAGTCGCGCCCGCGCTCTGCGGACCGACGCGCATCGCGCCGCCCGGGTCGATCCACGCGATGCTGCCGCCGCCGGCGCCGATCGAGTGGACCTCGACGCCCGAGACGCCGATCGGCTGGAACTCGACCTGGATCGAGCGCGACATCGCGGGCCGGCCCTCGCGGATCAGGCAGACGTCGAAGCTCGTGCCGCCCATGTCGACGGTGATCACGTTGCCGCCGTTCTGGCTGGCGGTATCGAGGTGGAAGGCCGCCGCGGCCGGAGCCGCGGCCGGCCCGGAGTGCAGCGTGTTGATCGGGCGCTGCATGATCTCCGCGACCGAGGCGCAGCCGCCGTTGATCTGCATGTACTGCGCCGGGTGCGCCAGCTCGTGCTCGGCGAGGAACGCCTCGAGCCGCTGCAGGTAGTCGCCGATCTTCGGCAGCACGTACGCGCTCAGTGCCGTCGCCGACGTGCGCTCCCACTCACGGATCTCGTTGAGCACGTCCTTCGAGCAGAAGATCGGCACGCCGGGCAGCTCCTCGCGCAGCACCTCGGCCGCGCGATCCTCGTGCGCTCCGTTGACCACCGACCACAGGAACGCGACCGCGACCGCCTTGACGCCGGCCTCGCGGAAGCGGCCCGCCGCCGCGCGGATCGCGTCCTCGTCGAGCTCGCGGAGCACGTCGCCATCGACGTTGATCCGCTCGGGCACGCCGATCCGCAGGTAGCGGTCGACGAAGTCGCGCGGCCGCTGCATGTGCACGTTGAACCGCTCGGGCTTGAAGCCGTCGCGGAACAGCAGCACGTCCCGGAAGCCCTCGGTGCAGAGCAGCCCGACCGGGCCGCCGTTGCGGGTGATCAGCGTGTTGGTCGCGATCGTCGAGCCGTGGACGAAGGCGTCGGCCTGTCCGAGCAGCCCGCTGACGGACAGCCCGAGCTGCTCCGCGACCGCGGTCAGTCCCTTCTCGATCGCCGCCTTCGGATCCTGCGGCGTCGAGTCCTCCTTCCAGAGCGTGACCTCGCCCTGCTCGTCGATCACCACGAAGTCGGTGAACGTCCCGCCGATGTCGATTCCCAGCCTGTATCCCATGAGTTCTTCCTTAGACGGTCGGGTTGAGCAGGTAGACGTCGTCCGGGCGCATCTGCTCGCGCAGCCAGGTCGACGCGGACGGCACGGTCGGTTCGACCAGCGGCCGTTCGACCTGGGCGAGCTCGGCGCGCCGCGCGACGGTGGCGTCCTCGTCCACCGTCGGGTCCCAGTCGTCGGAGACCGCGACGCCGTGGACGTCGAACGCGACCGCGCGCGAGATCAGGCCGTCGCGCACGTCCTGGCGGACCTGCTCGACGGGACGCTCGATCGGGTTGCCGTAGCCCCCGCCGCCGGTCGACACGCCGACCCGGCGCTGGTCCCGGTCGACGAGGTAGTGGCCGGTCGACGAGACGTAGGTCCGCGAACCGCCGTCGACCTGCTCGACGTACTGCCCGCCGCCGATCCCCATCGTGCCGCCGAGCACGCCGTGCGGCGGGTTCTGCTGGCCGTCGCCGAAGGTCACGACCTCGGCCGATCCGGCGGTCGGGCGCACCGACCAGCGCACCCCGGGCCCGCCGTTCCACTCGCCGACGCCCATCGAGTCCCGCTCCACCTCCATCCGCTCGGCGAGCAGCGGGTAGAGCAGCTCGAGCTGCTCGATCACCAGCGACTTGAGGCCGCCCATCGCGGCGAGCGTCGCCAGGATCGGCCAGCCGTCGGTGCCCTTGCTGGCGCCGGCACCGCCGCCGTTGTTGAAGAACATCGCCGCCCACGGCTCGCCCGTGCGCTCGTCGACGCCCGCCCAGTTGGGCATGTTCGCCGCGCGGGCCCCGCCCGCCACGACCTTGTCCGGGACCGCGGCCGCCATCGCCTTGTTGACGACGTCGTGCATCGTGTCCGACGGACAGGTGGTCGCGCTCGACGTCGCCGCCGGGTACGACGCGTTGCAGATCGTGCCCTCCGGCGAGTACGACTCGATGTGCTTGAAGCACCCGTGGTTGTGCGGGATGTCCGGGTCGATGTAGTACATGAACGGGATCGCGCCGGCCCCCTGGGAGGTCGCGAAGGTCCCGTTGACGCCCGTCGGCGACTGCGGCCCGCTGCCGGTGTAGTCGACACGGACCTGGTCGTCGGCGACCGTCACGGTGACCTTGATCGGGATGTCGGTCCCGTCGGCGCCGTCGCTGTCGACCCACGACTCGGCGGAGTAGGTGCCGTCGGGGATCTCGCGGATCTCCTCGGCCATCCGCCGATCGGCGTAGTCGATGATGTGGTCGACGTAGCGCCGGGTCTGCTCGACCCCGTACTCGGCAACCAGCTCCTGAAGCCGCACGCGA
>JBAZOW010000243.1:0-5300 GCA_041648495.1 Patulibacter sp. | reverse complement strand
ATCCGGCGTCACTTCCGCGATCACACCTGGGCGGTGCACGTCCCCCGCTCGATGCAGGAGCTGAGCCAGCGCGTCCGGCAGTGCCAGCGCGAGCTGCTCGACCGGACCGGTCGCGAGCCGTCCGTCGCCGAGGTCGCCGAGAAGCTCGGCGAGCCCGCCGAGCGGATCAACGACGCCCTGTGCGCCGGTGACGCCTACGAGGCGCTCTCGATCGATCAGCCTGCGCGTGACGGAGAGACCGTCCCCGATCGCACGGGCCGGATCGACCACGGCTACGTCGGCGTCGAGGAGCGCGCCGCCGTCGTCGACGCCTGCAGCGCCCTCGACGACCGCACGCGCCGCGTGGTGTTCCAGCGGTTCTTCGAGGACCGCCTGCAGCGCGAGATCGCGGACGACGTCGGCGTGTCGCAGATGCAGGTCTCCCGCCTGCTCAGCCGCGGCATGGAGCAGATGCGCGAGCACCTGAGCGAGGCCGAGGCGCTGCCGCAGGCCGCCTGAGCCCCTGGATCACCTGAGCCGGAGCACCGCATGATCCCCCGCGGTGCCTCGGCTTCGGTGACGCTCAGTCGTCGAGCTGCCAGCGCTCCAGATCGCGCAGCCAGGCGTCCGCCGTGCCGTCCGACGGCGCGCGCCAGTCGCCGCGGGGCGACAGCGATCCGCCCGCCGAGACCTTCGGGCCGTTGGGCAGGGCGGAGCGCTTGAACTGGGCGAAGGCGAAGAACCGCCGGCAGAACACATCCAGCCAGTGCCGGATCTGGTCCGGCGAGTAGGCCACCCGGTCGTCCTCGGGGAAGCCCGGCGGCCACTCCCCCGCTTCGGCGTCGGTCCAGGCGTGGGTCGCGAGGAAGCCGATCTTGGTCGGCCGGAAGCCGTAGCGCAGCACGTGGAACAGCGTGAAGTCCTGCAGCGCGTACGGGCCGATCTTCGACTCGGTCGACTGCAGCTCCTCGCCGGGCACCAGCTCCGGGCTGATCTCGGTGTCGAGGATCGCGGCCAGCGTCCGGTCGACGTCGTCGCCGAACTGGTTCGTGCTGATCACCCAACGGATCAGGTGCTGGATCAACGTCTTCGGTACGCCGGCGTTGACGTTGTAGTGGCTCATCTGGTCGCCGACCCCGTAGGTCGCCCAGCCGAGCGCCAGCTCGGACAGGTCGCCGGTGCCCAGCACGATCCCGTCGCGCTGGTTGGCGATCCGGAACAGGTAGTCGGTGCGCAGCCCCGCCTGCACGTTCTCGAAGGTCACGTCGTAGACCGGCTCGCCCGACGCGAAGGGGTGCTCCATCTCCTTGAGCATCAACGTCGCCGTGTCGGTGATGTCGATCTCGGCCTTGGTGATCCCGAGCGCGTCCATCAGCTCGTGCGCGTTGGTCTTCGTCCCCGAGCTGGTGGCGAAGCCCGGCAGCGTGAAGCCGAGGATGTCGGTTCGCGGGCGGTTCGCACGGTCCATCGCCTTGGCGGCGACGATCAGCGCGTGGGTCGAGTCGAGCCCACCGGATACGCCGATCACGATCTTCGGATGGCCGATCGCCTCCAGCCGCCGGACCAGCCCCGCGACCTGGATGTTGTACGCCTCGTAGCAGTCCAGCTCGAGCCGCTCGGGGTCGGCCGGCACGAACGGGAAGCGCTCGATCCGACGGCGCAGGCCGAGGTCGCCGCTCGGCGGGTCGAGCGTGAACGGCACGCGGCGGAAGCCGTCGGTGCGCGTGGCGTGGGTGCGCCGGTTGTCGTCGAAGGTGCCCATCCGCATCCGCTCCTGCCGCAGCAGGTCCAGATCGACGTCGGCCACGGAACGGCGGTCACCGTCGGGGAACCGCTCGGTCTCGTCGAGCAGCACGCCGTTCTCGTGGATCATCGTCTGGCCGTCCCACGACAGGTCGGTCGTCGACTCGCCCTGCCCCGCGGCGGCGTAGACGTACGCCGCCAGGCAGCGCGACGACTGCGACTTGCAGAGCAGCCGGCGATCCTCGGCCCGGCCGACGGTGATCGGGCTGCCCGACAGGTTGAGCAGCACCGTCGCCCCGGCCAGTGCGGCTTCGGCGCTCGGAGGCACCGGGACCCAGACGTCCTCGCAGACCTCGGCGTGGATGACCAGGCCCGGCACGTCGTCGGCGGCGAACAGCAGATCGGGCCCGAACGGCACGTCGTCGCCGGCGATCCGGATCGTGCCCCGCTCGTCGGCGCCCGGCGTGATCTGCCGTGCCTCGTAGAACTCGCGGTAGGTCGGCAGGTAGGACTTCGGCGCCACGCCGAGCACCCGGCCGCGGTGGACCACGACCGCGCAGTTGTAGATCCCGTTGCGGTGACGCAGCGGCGCGCCGATCACGAGCACCGGCAAGAGCTCGGCCGAGCCGGCGACGACCGTGGAGAGCGCCGTCTCGACCTCGTCGAGCACCGCGTCCTGGTGCAGCAGGTCCTCGATCGAGTACCCCGTGAGCGTCAGCTCGGGGAAGACCGCCACGGCGACGCCCTCGTCCGCGCACTCCCGCGCCAGGCGCAGCACCGCCTCGGCGTTGCGCGGCGGATCCGCGATCGTCACACCCGCCGTGCAGGCGGCGATCCGCGCGAAGCCGTGCTGGTACAGGTTGCGGAAGTCCATGGTCCTTCAGTCTTACCCACCTGGCGCCCGGATGCTCACGCTGCAAGACGCGGGACGGCGCCGGGCGCGGCTCTGATGCCCGCCCCGGGCGCGCTCGACGAGGACGCGCACGGCGAGAACGAAAACTCGACGAATACGAATCCGGATCGCGGGCAAGAGACCCCGAGATGGACTCGACGGGATCGCAGGCTCCGCGGATTCGCCGCGGCGATCGGACCGCGGTCGTCGTCGTCGACGTGCTCAACGACTACGAGCACCCCGACGGCGAACGGCTCCGTGAGAGCGCGGAGAAGGTCGTGCCCGTGATCGAGCGCGTGCTTGCGCGCGCGAGGGACGCCGACGTCCCCGTGATCTGGGTCAACGATAACCACGGCCAGTGGTCCGCCGGTCGCCCCGAGCTGGTCGAGTCGGCACGCGCGGGAGCCGGAGCCGCGCTGATCGATCCGGTCGCGCCCAACGACGACGCCCCGTTCGTCGTCAAGTCCCGGCACTCGATCTTCTACGGATCGCACCTGGAGTACCTGCTGGAGACCGAGGAGATCGGCCGGCTCGTCCTGGTCGGCCAGGTGACCGAGCAGTGCATCCTCTACTCCGCGCTCGACGGCTACATCCGTCACTTCCGCGTGGCCGTCCCCCGCGACGCCGTCGCGCACATCGACAGCGAGCTGGCCGACGCCGCGCTGACCATGATGGAGCGCAACATGCGGGCCGAGATCGTCGCCGCGGACGACCTCGAGCTGTAGCTCCCCCTTCCCGCTCTCCCGCTGGCACAATGTGCCGGCTCACGCCACCCCGACCAGGAACCTCATGCCGCAGCAGGCGATCTCCACCCGCATAGCCCAGATCTACAAGACCACGTACGGTCGCGGTCCGACGAAGATCACCGCGTACCTGCTGCCCGACCTGGTCACCGTCCTCGTCGAGGATCTCAACATCCCCGCGCAGAGCACGCTCGTCGACCTCGGCGATCACGATCTCGTCGAGGCCGGGCACCGTCGTCTACATCAGGTGATGGCGCCGGAGATGTCCCTGGCGATCGAGGAGATCCTCAGCCGCCGGGTGCGTGGCTGCGTCTCGGGCTTCAACGCCGTCCTCGACGCGGCCACCAACTGCTTCCCGCTCGAGCCGGAAGAGGGCTGAGCGGGCCGCATCGGCCGCTCCAACCCGGAGCGACCGCGGAGCGGGGATATCGGTGGGCTGAGCGGGAGCCCTACCGCAGGACGCTGTGGTCGTGGACCTCGCGCAGCACCGCGCGCACCAGATCGACGGGTGGTCCCGTCCGGGCCGGCCCGACGCTCGCCTTACGGGTCCCGGTGCCCCGGGTGGCGACGACGCCGGGGGCGATGCGGCGTTCTCCCGTCGCGGTCGCTGATCGTCCCGCGCCGACCAGGATCAGGCAGGCGGGGCAGCGCATCGCGCGTGAAGGGTAGGGGTGCGGCGCGTCCTTGCGCAGGAGGTTCCGACAGTGGGGGCAGAAGGCGTTGTCGGTCATGCACGAGGGTTACCCCGAATCCGTGGCCGATATCACGGACTTCGCGAATCTCCGACGAACGGCTACCCCGTCGCCCCCGAACGGCTGATCAGCCCGCCTTCTCGACCCGTTGGACGACCTCGAAGCCGAGTACCGACGAGCCGTGGGCGACCGGTCGCTGCGCCTGGTCGCCGGCCGCCTGGGCGTGGCCGCGCTTGAACTCCTGGCTGCTGACCCAGGCCTGGAACGCCTCCTCGGTCTCCCAGCGGGTGTAGACGAAGTAGCGCGTCTCCCCCTCGACCGGCCTCAGCAGCTCGAAGCCCTCGAAGCCGGGCATCTTCTCGACCTCGGCGGCACGCTTGGCGAACCGCTCCTCCAGCTCCGGCCCACGCTCGGGGTCGACTTCGATCGCGTTGATCTTCACGACGGACACAGGATCCTCCAGGTTCGGGTACCCGAATCGTGCCACGAGGCCGGTTCCGGCGCCGGCTCGTGGCTCAGACCGGCTCCCGACCGGCCAGGTCGATCACGGCGATCGTGCCCTGAGCCGCCGCGCAGTGCGTCTCGTCGCCCTGCTCGTCCTGGACGAACACGTCGCAGCGGCAGAGCGCCTGGCGGCGGCTGTGGCTGACCGCCTCGGCGCGCGCGATCAACAGCGCGCCCTGTCCCGGCCGCAGGTACTCGACGGCGAAGCCCCGGGTCACCACCGACGGGCCGAGCACCGATCCGCCGGCGAACGTCAGCGCGTTGTCCACCGCGTAGCCGAACAGGCCCCCGTGGACGAAGCCGAACTGTTGCAGCAGCTCGGCCCGCAACGGCACCCGTAGCTCAGCGCGGCCCGGCTCGAACGCCGCGAGCTCGGCGCCGACCAGCCGACTGAACGGCTGAGCGTCGAGCACGCCGCGCGCGGCATCGAGCGTGAGCGGGGGAACGGACGCGGTCCGGTCAGGCTGAGCGCTCATCGCGTCACGGTACCCGGCGCCTCCGAGCGCCGGGGCCAACGCTGCCCTACTGCGCGACGACCGCGACGTCGATCGCCCCGGCCAACGCCCCGAGGCGGGGCAGCGGAGAGCCCTCGACGGCCTGGTGCAGCGAGATCCGTCCGGCGCCGGGGCACCACGGACGCGGGCTCTGGAGCACGGTCTGGCCGGCGTGGCTGACGTTGTTCTTGATGACGAGGAACGAGCAGGTCGAGCTTCCCGTCCGTGATAGGAACGCGAGTCGGTAGACGAA
>JBAZOW010000242.1:0-5340 GCA_041648495.1 Patulibacter sp. | reverse complement strand
CCCAGCGCGAGTTCCTCGCCGTGATTCAGGTCTTGCAGGCGATCCGCGCGGACGGCACGCAAGATCCCTTGCAGACCACCAGAACGCCTGTTCGCAACAGGCGTTCCACCGCAACCGACTAGGCGCGGAAGACCGAGCGACCCGGGTAGACCGCGCTGCTGCCGAGCTCCTGCTCGATCCGCAGCAGCTGGTTGTACTTGGCGACGCGATCCGAGCGCGACGGGGCGCCGGTCTTGATCTGGCCGCAGCCGGTGGCGACCGCCAGGTCGGCGATCGTCGTGTCCTCGGTCTCCCCGGAGCGGTGCGACATCACGGCGGTGTAGCCGGCGGCCTGGGCCATCCGGATCGCCTCGAGCGTCTCGGTCAGGGTGCCGATCTGGTTGACCTTGATCAGGATCGAGTTGGCGGTGCCGGTGTCGATCCCGCGCTTGAGCCGAGCGGGGTTGGTGACGAAGAGGTCGTCGCCGACCAGCTGGACGCGGTCACCGATCTCGTCGGTCAGGGCCTTCCAGCCGTCCCAGTCCTCTTCGTCCATGCCGTCCTCGATCGAGAGGATCGGGTACTTGCCGGCCTTGTCGGCCCAGTAGGCGGCGAGCTCGGCGGCGGAGAGCGTGCGGCCCTCGTGGGCGAGGTTGTAGACCCCACCCTCGAAGATCTCGGAGGTCGCGGGATCGAGCGCGATGCCGACCTGCTCACCGGGCTTGTAGCCGGCCTTCTCGATGCCGTCGACGAGCACCTGGAGGGCTTCCTCGTTGGACGAGAGGTCCGGCGCGAAGCCGCCCTCGTCGCCGACCGAGGTGGCCAGCTTGCGCTCGTGCAGCAGCGCCTTGAGCGCGTGGAAGACCTCGGTACCGACGCGCAGGCCCTCGGAGAACGTCTCGAACCCGAACGGGACGATCATGAACTCCTGGAAGTCCACCGAGTTGTCCGCGTGCGACCCGCCGTTGAGCACGTTCATCATCGGCACGGGCAGCGTGACGCCGGGCTGGTTGGCGCCGTTGGCCTCGACCTTCAGGTGCTTCCAGAGCGGGACGCCGGCGTCGGCCGCGGCAGCGCGGGCGACGGCGAGCGAGACGCCGAGGATCGCGTTGGCACCGAGGCGCGACTTGTTGGGCGTGCCGTCGAGGTCGATCAGCGCCTGGTCGAGACCGGCCTGGTCGTCGGCGTCGCGGCCCTTGATCGCCGCGGCGATCTCGCCGTTGACGTTGGCGACGGCGTTGAGGACGCCCTTGCCCAGGTAGGCGTCGCCGCCGTCGCGCAGCTCGGTGGCTTCGAACTCACCGGTGGACGCGCCGGACGGGACGGCCGCGCGGGCGGTGGCCCCGGACGACAGCGTCACGTCGACCTCGACCGTGGGGTTGCCCCGCGAGTCGAGGATCTGGCGGCCGAATACGGACTCGATCTGGCTCATGAGCCCGGAAGTTTGACGGACCGTGCCGCGGCCCGCCGTGTGGGGCCCGACGAGCCGCCCGGGGATGGTTCGATGCGGCGCGGGAAGCCCCCGCCGTCGCCCCGATCAGCCGTCCGGCTGGGCGTCCGGATCGACGCCCTGGGCGACGTAGGCGGCGCGCGCGTAGTACGTCAGGCGCGCGTTCTCGTCGAGGCCCTTCCACGACCGTCCGTCCTCCCCGGCGAGCCGCTCGGCGAGCAGCACCCGGTCGCGGAACCGCGAGCTGGCCGAGCGCAACGCGATCTCGGGATCGGCCTTGGCCTTGCGGGCGACGTTGGTGACCGCGAACAGCGTGTCGCCGAGCGCGGCGAACGTCTCGGGGGCGTGGCCGGCGGCGATCGCGGCCTCCAGACGGTCCAGCTCGGCGCGCGAGGCCTCGATCGCCGCGGACACGTCGATCGGGTCGAAGCCGCTGCTGGCGGCGCGGCGCTGGACCTTGCGGGCGAACAGCAACGACGGCAGGTTGGTCGGGACCTCGGCGAAGATCCCCCGCTCGCGGTCGGGCTCGGTCTGCTTGATCCGGTCCCAGTTGGCGAGCACGTCGTCGGCGGTCGCCACGACGTCCTGCAGCTCGGCCGCCGGGACCTCCGGGCGCGTGGGATCGCCGGCCTGTGCCTCCGCGTCGGCGGCCAGGACCTCGGCCATCTCGGGGCTGTCCGCCGCGAAGATGTGCGGGTGACGACGGATCAGCTTGCGCCGGCAGTGCGTCGCGACGGCGGCCAGGTCTCCCGCGCCGCGCTCCTCGAGCAGCATCGCCAGGAAGTGGACCTGGAAGAGCACGTCGCCGAGCTCGTCGGCGAGCTTGGCGTCGTCACCGGAGTTGGCGGCGTCGGCCAGCTCGTAGGCCTCTTCGAGGGTGTGGGGCACGATCGAACGCTCGTCCTGATCGCGGTCCCAAGGGCATTCGACGCGCAGGCGACGGGTGATGTCGTCCAGCGCGCCGAGAGCTGCGGTGATCTCGTCGCGGGCCACGTCCGCGACGGTACCGGTTTCCCGCCCCGGAACGAGAACCGGCCGGTGCAGAGCACCGGCCGGACGTCCTTCGCGCCGCCGATCGCCGGCGGCGGGATCAGGAGGTGATTACTGCGCCGGTGCGGCCGTCGTGGCCGTGTTCGTCTTCGGCTTCGGGGCGTTCTTGCAGAAGTCGACGATGTAGCCCTCGCGGCAGTTCGTCTTGTCCTTCCACGTGTCGAGCGTGTCCGTCTGCCACTTCGTCAGCGCTTCCTGCGGCTTCGTCTGCGTCAGCTGCTGCTTGATCTGCTCCTTGACGTCCTTGAACGGGACGAGCTTGGAAGCGGTGACCTTGTCGACGCGGACGACGTAGAAGCCGGTCTCGGTCTTGATCGGACCGACGATCTCGCCCTTCTTGGCGCTGAAGGACGCATCGGCGAGGGCCTTCTCCTGCTGGCCCTTGGCGACGTTCGCAAGCTTGCCGCCGTCCTTCTTCGTGATCGTGTCGATCGAGAACTCCTTGACGACCGCCGCGAAGTCCTTGCCGCCGTCGAGCTCCTTCTTGGCCTCGTCGGCCTGCGCCTTGGTCTTCGTCAGGACGACCCGCAGGTCACGCATCTCGGGCTGCGTGTACTGCGCCTTGTTCTTGTTGTAGTACTCCTGGACCTCGGCGTCGGTCACCTTGCCGGCGCTCTTGGTGATCTTCTCCTGGATCTTCTGACCGATCAGCTCGGTCTTGACCTGATCCCGGAAGGCCGCCTCGTCGAGGCCGGTCAGCTTGGTGAACTTGGGAAGGTTCTCCTTGCCGCCGATCGTCTGCGTGTACTTGGCCGGAAGCGCCTTCGTGATCTCCGCGTCGGAGATCTCGATCTTGTCGTCCTTGGCCTCGCCGCTGAGGAACTTCGACGTCAGCAGCTGGCCGATCGCGCCGTCCTTGAGCTGCTTCTCGATGCTCTCGCAGTACTCCTTGAGCTGCGTGTCCGTGACCTTCTGGCCCTTCGGAACCTGCTTCTTCACGAGCTTGATGCACTCGGTGTACGGCGCGGCGAACGACACCAGCTTGGGGTCCTTGGACTTGAACAGCTCGCCGTTGGTGAACTGCTGGCTCGCGAGGACCGTCTGGAACTTGAGGTTCTGGTCGTACTCGGCCTTCGAGATCTGCGTGCCGTCGACGTTGGCGACGGAATCCGACGAGATCTTGTCGTCGTCGCCCCCGCAGGCGGCTAGCCCGAGGGTCAAAGGAATCGCGACCGCGCAGGTCATGAGCAGGTTTCGGGAGTTTCGAGAAGCGCGAAGCATCGGGTGGACCCTAACGGCCCGACCTAAGCGTCTGCTGAGCGCTTCCCTAGCATCTACACAGTTAGGACACTGAGTGTTGCAGCCCGTATACCTTCGGCCGCCGTGACCAGGATTTCGAGCCGTTCCGGGCCCTCCTTGGGCACCGTCACCGTCACCCGCGAGTGGCCGCCCTCGTACTTCGGGTTCATCCCGTCGCGCCCCAGCTCGGCCTGCAGCCGCTCGCGGCCCTCGGCGTCCAACTCGATCGGACTGACGGTCAGCTTGGCCCCGCGCAGCGAGACCACGCGACAGCCGGCCTCACCGAAGCGAATCCGCGCGCGTTGCAGCTCGACGAGGTTGAGCAGCGGCTCGGGCATCGCCCCGAAGCGGTCCTCGAGCTCGCCCCGCAGCTCCTCCAGCTCGGCCACGTCGGCGGCCCCGGCGATCCGCCGGTGGACGTCGACCTTGGCCTGCTCGTACGGCACGTAGTCCGCCGGCACGTAGGCGGAGACCTGGGCGTCCATCCGGACCGGCTCGGGCCGGGCGTCCGCTCCGGAACCGTCGTCGTTCGCCGCCTCACGCTCGGCCACCGCCTCCTCGAGCATCGACATGTACAGCTCGAAGCCGAGCGCCGCGACGTGCCCGGACTGCTCGTCGCCGAGCAGGTTGCCCGCGCCGCGCAGCTCCAGGTCGCGCATCGCGATCTGGAAGCCCGAGCCGAGCTCGGTGTAGTCGGCGAGCGCCGTCAGCCGGTGCATCGCGTCCTCGGTCAGCGCCGCCGCCGAGGGGTACAGCAGGTACGCGTAGCCGCGCTCGCGACCCCGGCCGACGCGCCCGCGGATCTGGTAGAGCTGGCTCAGGCCGAAGAGGTCCGAACGGTCGACGATCAGCGTGTTGGCCTGCGGAATGTCGATCCCCGACTCGATGATCGACGTCGAGACCAGCACGTCGGCCTCGCCGCGGAGGAACCGCATCATGTGGTCCTCGAGCTGCTGGTCGGTCATCTGCCCGTGCGCGACCTCGAAGCTCATGTCGGGACAGAGCCCGCGCAGGCGAGCGGCGGTCTCGTCGATCGTCTCGACGCGGTTGTGCAGGAAGAACGACTGGCCCCCGCGATCCTTCTCGCGGCGCAGCGCCTGGCGGACCAGCTGCTCGTCGTACTCCCCGACGTAGGTCTTGACCGGGCGTCGGCCCTCCGGCGCGGTCTCGATCGTCGAGATGTCCCGCAGACCGGCCAGCGACATCTGCAGCGTGCGCGGGATCGGGGTCGCGGACATCGCGATCACGTCGACCTTGAGCTTGAGCTGACGCAGCAGCTCCTTCTGCTTGACGCCGAAGCGCTGCTCCTCGTCGACCACAATCAGGCCCAGGTCGCGACCGGCGACGTCGCGACCGAGGATCCGGTGGGTCCCGATCAGCACGTCGACCTGGCCGGCGTTGAAGGCCTTGACGACCTCGCGCTGCTCGGCCGCCGAGCGGAACCGCGAGACGTGGTCGACGGTCAGCGGCAGGTCGCGCATCCGCTCGGCGAAGTTGCCGAAGTGCTGCTGGGCGAGGATCGTCGTCGGCGCCAGGATCAGCACCTGCTTGCCGTCGGCCGCCGCCTTGACCGCCGCGCGCAGGGCGACCTCGGTCTTGCCGAAGCCGACGTCGCCGCAGAT
>JBAZOW010000241.1:0-5408 GCA_041648495.1 Patulibacter sp. | reverse complement strand
GCGCGAGCCTGGTGCTCGATCGCACCGTCGGCTGGCTCGGCGCGCGGCTGCTCAGCGACCTACGCGAGCGGATCTTCCGGCACCTGCTGACGATGCCGGTCGCGTTCCACGAACGGCAGCGAGCCGGCGTGCTGGTCTCGCGGATGACCAACGACGTCGAGGCGCTGCAGCAGATGATCTCGTCGAGCCTGGTCACGCTCGTCCGCTCGCTGCTGCTGCTGGTCGGCTCGATCGCGGTGCTGCTGTCGCTCGACGTCAAGCTGGCGCTGATCACCTTCACCACGATCCCGATCCTGCTGCTCGGCTCGCTCGCCTTCCGGCTGGCGTCGGTCGACGCGTTCGCCCGCACCCGCGAGACGATCGGTGCGATCACCGCTCAGCTCCAGGAGACCCTGTCGGGGGTGCGGATCGTCCGCTCGTACGGGCGCGAGGCCGGGCACATCGCCCGCTTCAACGCGCTCAACGACGACAACCGGGCCGCCAACATGAAGACGGTCTACCTGAACGCGGCCTACTTCCCCGCGGTCGAGTACCTGTCGACGGCGGCGATCGTGATCGTGCTGATCGTCGGCGGCAACGAGGCCCTGACCGGCGCGGTGACGATCGGCGTGCTCGTCGGCTTCGTGACCGCGCTGGACAACTTCTTCGGGCCGATCACCGAGCTCTCCAACGTCTACACCACGTTCCAGTCGGGGATGGCAGCACTCGACAAGATCGGCGGGCTGCTCGAGCAGCGCTCGACGCTGATCGACCCCGAGCACCCGCAGCCGATGCCGGACCCGCTGCGCGGCGAGCTGCGGTTCGACCACGTGTCGTTCTCCTACGGCCCGGCGGTCAAGGACGGGGAGCGGCAGCCGACCGAGGTCCTGAGCGACATCGATCTGACGATCCCCGCCGGCGCGACCGTCGCGCTGGTCGGCACCACCGGCGCGGGCAAGTCGACGCTGGCCAAGCTGGCGATCCGCTTCATCGACCCGGTCCAGGGTCGCGTGCTGCTCGACGGGGTCGACCTGCGCGAGCTGCGCCAGAACGACCTGCGCAACCGGATGGGGATCGTGCCGCAGGAGAGCTTCCTGTTCAGCGGCAGCGTCGCCGACAACATCGCCTTCGGGCGGGCCGACTCCACGCGTGAGGACGTCGTGCGGGCGCTCGACCAGATCGGGGCTCGCGACGCGATCGAGGCCCTGCCCCACGGACTCGACACCGAGGTCGGCGAGCGCGGCTCCAGCCTCTCGGCCGGTCAGCGGCAGCTGGTGGCCTTCGCGCGGGCCTTGATCGCCGGAGACCCGGCCGACGCTCGGGCGGGCGGGGACGGGACCGGCGGCAGGGCCGCCGGGGCAGGCGAGGGGCAGACGGTCGACGGGCGGCCCGGACCGACGGGCGGGCCCGCCATCCTGGTCCTGGACGAGGCGACGGCCAACGTCGACCTGCGGACCGAGCGGCGGATCGAGCAGGCGCTGCACACCCTGCTGGAGGGCCGGACGGCGATCGTGATCGCCCACCGGCTGTCGACGATCCGGGCCGCCGACCTGATCGTCGTGGTCGCCGACGGGCGGATCGCCGAGCAGGGCACGCACGAAGAGTTGCTGGCCCGGGACGGGATGTACGGCAAGCTGCATCGGGACTGGCAGCACGGAACCGAAGCGACCGTCGTACCCTGAACCTGAATCAGGTTCTGCGTCCGGACCGCCCCGCGCGGTGACGGGCGGCGGGGCGGGGCGAAGCACGGAAACGTCCCGCCGACCGCAACCATGCCGATGACCACGGGTTTCCCTTCATGATGCTTCTTCGTCACGCCACCGCTCCCCTGGCGACCCTGGCGGTGCTCGCCGCCGGCGCGGTGGCGGTGCCGAGCGCGGCGCAGGCCCAGTCCTCGGGTGGCGCGGCGCCGACCAGCACCGTGACCGCGCCAACCGAGGCGCCCGCCGCGGAGGCCCCGGCGACCACGACCGTCGCCGCGTCCAGCTCGTCATCGTCGGCCACCGGCTACATCCGGCTGAAGTCCGGCAGCGCGCTGAAGGTCCGCCGGACGCCCGAGCGCGCCAGCTACGTCGGCTCCGTCCGCCGCAACCAGGCGATCAAGATCATCTGCCAGGTCAACTCCGGCGTCGCGTCCGGCCAGTACGGACACTCGCGAATCTGGAACCGGATCCGCCTGCCCAACGGCAAGATCGGCTACGTCGCCGACGCCTCGGTCGAGGTCGTCAAGACCGCGCTCGTCGCCCCCTACTGCGGCTGGCCCAACCCGGGCGCTCCTGCGGCCGAGAACCCGCAGCAGGGTCGCTGCTCGTCGTCCGCGACCGTGTCGCTGGACAGCTCCCCGGCCAACCGCCCGACGTTCGTCAAGACCGCCGGCCCGCTCGCCCGCTCGTCGTCCGCTCGGACCGGCGTGCCCGCGTCGGTGACGCTCGCCCAGGCGATCCTCGAGTCCGCGTCCGGCACGCTGACCGCGGGGGCCAACAACTACTTCGGGATCAAGGCCCGCTCGGTCGACCTCAAGACCGGGATCTTCCGCTGGGAGTCGACCGCGGTCGGCTGCGTCCACAAGCCGACCTACGAGTCGGAGGGCAAGCGCCTGGTCCGCCAGATCGGCCAGTTCCGGATGTACCGCGGAATGCAGGACTCGTTCTACGACCACGGCATGTTCCTGCGCGAGAACAGCCGCTACGCCCCCGCGTTCAAGTACTCGGACGACCCGGCCAACTTCGCCCGCGCGATCGCCAAGGCGGGCTACGCGACCGACCCGAGCTACGCCAACCTGCTGATCCGCCTGATCAACAACAAGGCGCTCCCGCTGACGCCCTACGACCGGTAGGGCGCGCGGTACAGTAGCCCGCACTACCGTCTCCTGGAGACACCAGAGGCCTCCGGGGTGATGTCCCGGAGGCCTCTTTTTTGGTTCTCCGTGATCCGGTGGACCACGGAGAGGGCGACGATGAGCAGCTCTACGGAACGTCCTTGGGCCGGTCGTCGTCGGTGCCGGGAGCCGCTTCGGCGCCCCCGCTGTCCGGGGAGCCGATGAGCCGGTCCGGCTCGTGCTGCGCCGCGGCGAGCTGGTCCGGCGTATCGAGCTTGCCCGGGTGGCCCAGGCGACCGAGCTCGGCGCCGTCGCGACCGAAGAACAGGCCCACGGTCCAGTCCGCGATCAGCCGGATCTTGCGCGTCAGGCCCGGCATCGAGGCCAGGTGGTAGGTCCGGGCCAGGAACCACGCCGGGACCCCGCGCCAGCGCAGGCCAAGCGTCGAGGCGACGGCCTTGCCGTGGCCGAGGTCGACGAACACGCCGAGCGTCTTGTAGGCGAACGTCCGCGGCCGGCCGCCCGAGAGCGCCGCGGCCACGTTGTGCGCGACGGTCCGGCCCTGCCGGATCGCGTGCTGCGCCGTCGGCGGCGCCGGACGCGTCAGGTCGCGCGGGTCGGGCACGTGGGCCGCGTCGCCGATCGCCCAGACGCCCTCCACGCCCTCGACCCGCAGCTGGCGGTCGACGACGATCCGTCCGCTGCGCTCGTCAAGCGGCAGTCCGAGCCGCTTGACCACCGGACTCGGCTTGACGCCCGCGGTCCAGACGACGGTGCGGGTCGGCACCAGCTCCTCGACCGTGCCCTCCCCGTCGCTCACCCGCGACGAGAGCGTGGCCGACTGCTCGGTCAGGCTGTCGATCGTCGTGCTCGTGCGGACCTCGATCCCGCGGGCGCGCAGCTCGTCGATCGCGAAGTCGGCCAGCGACTCGGGGATCTCGGGCATGACGCGGGCCTGCGCCTCGACGAGGATGAACCGCACGCCCTGCAGGCGGCAGCGCGGATAGACGTCGAGCAGGTCGGTCGCGAAGTCCTGCAGCTCGGCCAAGCCCTCGAGCCCGGCGTAGCCCGCGCCGACGAAGACGTAGGTCAACCACGGCTCGCGGTCCTTGGGGTTGTCGATCCCCTCGGCGATCTCCAGGCTCTGCAGCAGCCGGTTGCGCAGGGCGATCGCCTCGGGCAGGGTCTTCATCCCGAACGCGTGCTCGGCCAGGCCGGGGATCGGCAGCGTCCGTGAGACCGAGCCGACCGACACGATCAGGTGGTCGTAGCGCAGTTCCTCCTCGCGCCCGTCGCCCGTCGTCAGGCGGACGACCTTGCGGGCGGGGTCCGCGCCGGTGATCGTGCCCAGTCGCAGGTTGGTGTCGTTCAGCTGGTCGCGCAGCGGCACCACGGTGTGGCGGGGCTCGAGCGTCCCGGCGGCGGCGCCCGGCAGCAGCGGCGTGTAGAGCAGGTAGTTCTGGTCACTGACCAACGTCACCTGCGCGCTGTGGCGCGGCAGCAGCCGCTCGAGCTTCCGGGCGGCCTCGAATCCGCCGAAGCCCCCACCCGCGATCACGACGTTCCAAGCCATACGTCGAGCCTAGGCCGAAAAGCCGCTTGAGACCAGCGGACGGATCGGTCGTGCCGATCGTCGCAGCCGGGGCGTGAGGATCGGCACGAACGGGCGGCTCGCCGCGTTCGGCAGGGCGTCGGGAGGAACCGAGGTCACGTGCTTCGTCGTACCCCGGCAAGGGATCGGGAAACCGGGAGGCAGACGAACGCCCCAACGAGAAACGCCGCCCCGGAGGGCGGCGTTCTCAGAAGCTGCGGGACAAGGACTCGAACCTTGAATGCCGGTACCAGAAACCGGTGTGTTGCCAATTACACCATCCCGCAAAGGCGCTGCATGCAGCGCGGCAACGGCGGGAATGTTAGCGATCTTTCGTCCGCGATGCCCCGCCGCGAAGACGACCCGTCGAGTGGCCGCTCCTCGGGCAATCGACAGCGCTGCGCACTCGCCGGGCCTCGTTGGCGCGTGCGCAATCCGTACGGCCCAGGCGGCTTGGTTGCGCACTCGCCGCGTGTCCGTCGGCGAGTGCGCAGTGGACCCTGGTCTAGCCCGCCGCGAAGATCCCGGTGATGCCCGCCTCGAGGCCCGGGTCGAGCACGACCAGGACCTCGTCGCCGGCCTCGATCAGGGTGTCGCCCTTGGGGACGAAGCCCGCCCCCGCGCGCAGCACCGAGATGATCAACGAGCCCTCGGGCATCGCGATCTCCGCGACCCGGCGACCGGCGGCGACCGAGCCCTCGGCGACCTCGACCTCGACGATCTCCAGCCGCTCGGCGTGCAGGTCGAGCAGGTGAACGAGGCCGAAGCTCGGCACCTCGTGCTCGATCAGGCGCAGGATCAGATCCGTCGCCGAGACCACCGGCGCGACCTTCAGCAGGTCGAACAACGGCCGGTTGCGCGGGTTGTTGACCCGGGCGATGGTGCGCTGGATCGCGTACTTCTCGCGCGCCATCTGGCAGATCAGGATGTTGTCCTCGTCGTCGCCGGTGACGGCGACGACCAGCTCGGCGCGCTGGATGCCCGCCCGCTCGAGCACCCACATCTCGGTGCCGTCGCCGT
>JBAZOW010000240.1:0-5424 GCA_041648495.1 Patulibacter sp. | reverse complement strand
GGCGGCATGCAGGCCGTCGGCCGCGCCGAGCTCGTCGCCGCGGCGGCGGACGCCGGCTGCCTGGCCTTCCTCTCGGCCCTGACCCAGCCGTCGCCCGACGAGCTGCGCCGCGAGATCGAGCGCACCCGCCGGCTGACCGACAAGCCGTTCGGCGTCAACCTGACGATCCTGCCGACGATCACCCCGCCGCCCTACGAGGAGTACCGCCGCGCGATCGTCGAGGAGGGCATCACCGTCGTCGAGACCGCCGGATCCAACCCGCGCGAGCACGTCGAGGACCTCAAGAGCCACGGGATCAAGGTGCTCCACAAGTGCACGGCCGTGCGTCACGCCGTCAAGGCGCAGGCGCTCGGCGTCGACGGGATCTCGATCGACGGCTTCGAGTGCGCCGGGCACCCCGGCGAGGACGACATCCCCGGGCTGATCCTGATCCCCGCCGCGGTCGACGAGCTGGAGATCCCGGTGATCGCGTCCGGCGGGATCGCCGACGCCCGCGGCCTGGTCGCCGCGCTCGCGCTCGGCGCCGACGGGATCAACATGGGCACCCGGTTCATGGCTACCCGCGAGGCCGCGATCCACGACGACGTCAAGCAGCGGATCGTCCGCCACACCGAGCGCGACACGACCCTGCTCTTCCGCACGATGGGCAACACCGCCCGGGTCGCGCGCAACCGGATCTCCGAAGAGGCGCTCGCGATCGAAGCCGGAGGCGGAACGTTCGACGAGATCCGCCACCTGGTCGCCGGAGCCCGGGGCCGCGAGGTCTACCGCACCGGCGACACCGACGCCGGCGTCTGGTGGGCGGGCATGACCCAGGGCCTGATCCACGACGTCCCGACGGTCGCCGAGCTGGTCGAGCGGATGGTCCGCGAGGCCTCCGCGTCGATCGCGCGACTCGGCCGCCTCTCCACCCCGACCGAGGTCACCGCATGATCGACGCCAACCTCCTGCCCGCCAACGCCACGACCCTCGGCGAGCTGCTCGCGCGCCACGCCGCCGAGCGCGGTGCGACGGCGTGGATCACGCGCGTCGACGACGAGCGCGGGGACGCCTCGCTGAGCTACGCCGACGCGGTCGCCGACGGCCGGGCGCTCGCCGGCTGGCTGCAGCAGACGGCCGGCCTGCGACCGGGCGACCGGGTCGCGCTGCTGGTCGACAACGGCGCGGTCCTGGAGTTCTTCGCGACCCTCGCCGCGTGCTGGCTCGGCGGCTACGTCGCGGTGCCGGTCAACGCCCGCAACGCCCCACCCGAGATCGCCTTCATCCTGGAGCACGCGGACGCCCAGGTCGTGGTCGCCGAGTCGCGGCTGCGCGAGCGCCTGACCGCGTCGGGCGCCCGGCTGGACCGGGTGCTCGTCGACCGGGCCACCGCGGAGACGGACGACACGACCGTCGCCGAGGCGATCGCCGCGGGGCTGCCGCTGACGCACCCCGCTCCGGGTCCGGACGATCGCTGCGCGATCCTCTACACCTCCGGGACCACCGGCCGGCCGAAGGGCGCGGTCTTCCGCCACGGGTCGGCGGTCGCCAACGCCGAGATCCTGCGGTCCGCCTTCGGGACGACGTCCGCGTCGCGGCTGATGATGTCGGTACCGGTCTTCACCAGTACCGGCACGCACACCTTCCCGCTGCCGTACCTGGCGGCCGGCGGCACCCTGCTCTTCGAGACCGCGTTCGACCCCGCCGCCTGGAGCGCCCGGGTGACGCGCACCGGTCCGACCGCGTACTTCGGCGTTCCGGCGATGCTCGCGCTGCTGCTCGACCGCGGCGGCGAGGCGGCGGCGACCTCCGGCATCCGCGAGATCATGTTCGGCGGGTCGCAGATGATGCTGCCGCTCGCCGAGCGGCTGCTCGCCACGTTCCCGGGGGCCGGCCTGCGGAACATCTACGGGATGACCGAGTCGGGACCGTCCGGCGCGACGCTCGACCCGGCCGACGCGATCCGCAAGCTGGCGACCGTCGGCCGGCCGATGCCGGGGGTCGAGGTCCGGGTGCTCGACCCCGAGGGGAACGACGTCGCCGCCGGCACGGCCGGCGAGATCACGTTGCGCACGGCCGGCCTGATGGAGGGCTACCTGGACGATCCGGCGGCGACCGAGCGGGTGATCGACGCCGACGGGTGGTTCCGGACCGGCGACGTCGGCGTGCTCGACGCCGAGGGGTTCCTCAGCGTGGTCGACCGGACCAACGACATGGTCGTCCGGGGCGGGTTCAACATCTACCCGGCCGAGGTCGAGTCCGCCGTGCTGCGGCACGACGCCGTCGCGGAGGTCGCGGTCACCGGCCGTCCCCACCCGGTGCTGGGCGAGGACCTGGTGGCCTGGGTGGTCGTCCGCGAGGGCGCCGAGGTCACCGCCGAGCAGCTGCGCGCGACCTGCGCGGCCCAGGTCGCGGACTACAAGTGCCCGCGGGACTTCCGGTTCGTCGACGCCCTGCCCCGCAACGCGATGGGCAAGCTGCTGCGTCGCGAGCTGCGGGCGCAGCTGGTCGACGCCGGCTGAGCGACCGGCCGCGGGGCTGCGGCGCGGCGACGGTCAGTCGCCGTCGCCGATCACCGCCAGCACCGACGTCGCCACGCAGACGGGACGCTCGTGGCCCTCGCGCTCGAAGCGCTGCTCGATCCGGCAGAGCACGCCCTGCCGGGCCGGCTCGACCGCCTCGAGCCGCGCGTGCATCCGCACGCGCGACCCGACCGGTAGCGGGGCGGGGAAGCGCACCCGCTCGAAGCCGTAGTTGAGGACGACGTCGACGCCCTCGATCGCGTAGATCTCGTAGCTGCAGCGCGGGCCCAGCGACAACGTGTAGAGCCCGTGGGCGATCGTCGTCCCGAGCTCGCTCGCGGCCGCGCGCCGCGGGTCGACGTGCATCCACGCCTGGTCCCCGGTCGCGTCGGCGAACCGGTCGATCTCCGGCTGGGTCACGTCGATCCAACCGGCGACGCCGAGCTCCTCGCCGACCAGGCGGCGGAGCTCGGCGATCCCGGTGATCGTGCGGGGCGAGGCGGGGTGGCTCATCGCCCCGGGTCTTCAGGCCTTGCCGACCGCGCCGCGCGCGTCGTAGTCCTTCTGCGCGTTCTCGATCCCGCGGACCCAGTTGCCCATCAGCATCTCGGCGTTGTCCTGGTGGTACTGCAGGCTCGCCTCGCGCTGGACGTTGCTGCGCCGGAAGTGCGGAATCACCTCGTTGGCGAACAGCTCGTAGCTGCGCTTGGTCTCGTCCCAGCCGGCCATGTCGTAGTGGATCAGCAGCAGCGTGCCGAAGCCGCCGGTCTTCTCGATCAGCGCCTCGATCTGCTGGATCGCGTCCTCGGGCGTGCCGATCACGACCTTGCCCCACTCACCGAGGGTGTCCGTGCGCCACTGCTCGAGGATGCCGTCGACGCTGCGCGCCCACTCGGGCGGGTTCGCGGTCTGGCCCTCGAGCCCGAGCACGTAGCGGACCAGCTCGGGGAGCCGGTGGCTGACGGCGCGCTCGGCCTCCTCGCGGGTCTCCGCCAGGAAGATCGGCGTGAGCACGCGCCAGTTCGCGCGGTCCGCGATGTGGCCGTTCTCGGCCGAGACCTTCTCGTAGATCTCCCAGTTGCGGTCCAGCGCCTCGAAGCCGGCGTCCGAGGCCGCGGCCAGCGACAGCAGCGAGAGGCCGTTGGTGCCCGCCAGCACCGAGCCCGACGGCGAGATCGTCGACGCCGCCGAGACCTCGATCCCCTGGTGGGAGTAGGGCCGCAGCTGCAGCCGCGCGTCGCGCAGGGTGAACCAGTCGGTCTCCATGCTCACGGTCTCGCCGCGCAGCAGGCGGACGATCGCGTCGAGCGCCTCGCCCTGCATCCGGCGCTGCTGGTCGGTGTCGATGCCCTGCATGTAGGCGTCGAGCGGCAGCTTGCCGGGACCGGTGCCGAGGATCAGGCGACCGTTCGACTGGTGGTCGAGCTGGAGGACCTTGTCGGCCGTGATCAGCGGGTGGTGGTACGGCAGCGAGACCACGCCCGTGCCGAAGCGGATCCGCTTCGTGCGCTCGGCGGCCGCGGCGATGAACAGGGTGGGATCCGCCACGATCTCCGAGCCGGTCGAGTGGTGCTCGCCCATCCACGCCTCGTCGTACCCGATGTGATCGAGGAACTCCATCAGGTCGAGATTGCGCCGCAACTGCAACGTCGGGTTCCCGCTCAGCGGATGGAACGGCGCCAGGAACGCGCCGAACCGCAACGACTCAGGACTCCACATCGACTGCCTCCTCAATTGGGTTCGCATGCAACACCCCACTCGGACTGCTGTGCTTGGGCCGAGCTTAGGCTCGGCCCAACGCCGCTCTGGAGCCGTATCGATCGCCGCGTGGTGCGTTCTTCCAAACCCCATTCACCCTCGGTGCACGATCGTGCACTACCGCTGACGCGGCGCTACGCGGCGCGTGTGCGGGGCACGCGGACCGCCTCCCGCCCCGCGGACCGACGACGACGCCTCCGCGTGACGACCCAACCGTCGCTCGACCGATGGTCAGGGTTGTGCGATCTCCCAAGGGCGGAGCGAGATCGCCCCGTTGGGCCCCCGACCCCGCGGCACAGTCGCCGCATGATCAACACGCAATCGGGAGCGACGGCCATGGCCTCCGACATCCCGGCGCCCGCACGCGCGGGGGCCGGGGTGCCCGTGGTCGACACCGTCGAGGCATTCGGCCGCGTCGGCCTGGCGATCGCCGAGGGCTGGGAGAGCGAACGGGTCCTACGCCTGATCACCGCTCTCGCCCGGCGGATGGCGTCCAGCGAACGCGGGAGCATGTACCTCCGCGAGGGCTCGACCGAGCGGTTCCGCGGACGGCTCACCGAGTTCGCGGGGTCCGGCACCGCGGACGACGCGCGCGTCCAGCGACTCGTCTGCGGGGGCGCCGCCGACCGGTTCACCCAGGAGATCGTCGCCAGCCGTGCGCCGGTGCTGATCTCCCACGCGCAGACCGACCGACGTCCGATCCACTCGACGATGCGTGCCTGGGACATCGACACGATCATCGGCGTGCCGATGCTGGTCGGCGACCGGGTGACGGGGCTGCTGTTCCTCGACGAGCTGACGGACGCCGGCGAGGTCGACAGCGAACGGCTCGAGACGGCAGCCGCGATCGGCCGCTTCGCCGGCGTCGCGGTCGCCCAGGTGGACGCGGTGACCGCCCTGCGCGGCGACCTCTCGGCGCTCGGCCGCCAGAACCGGCTGCTGCGCCAGAGCAGCGCCGTCGAGGACCGCTTCGCGAAGCTCGCGCTGGCGGGCCCCGAGCTGGAGCAGATCTGCACGCTGGCCGGCGAGCTGAGCCACAAGCCGTGCGTGATCCTCGACGCGGGGATGCGCCAGCTCGCGGCCAACGACCGTGCCCAGCGCAGCGCGTTCCTCGAATCGTGTCGGAACTGCGTCGAGCTGGCGGACGCGGCGACCGCGATCCCGG
>JBAZOW010000239.1:0-5433 GCA_041648495.1 Patulibacter sp. | reverse complement strand
GGGGAAGTCGTGCCCCTTGGCGATCATCTGGGTGCCGACGAGGATCCCGTGGTCGGCCGCGCCGAACCGCTCCAGCACCCCGGCGCGGTCGCGGACGTCGGCGTCCAGGCGGAAGACGTGACCGGGCAGGTCGTCGGCCAGCTGCTCGGTGCCGAGCCCGTGCTGCCCGACCGAGACCGATCCGCAGCTGCCGCAGCGGGTCGGCGGCGCCTCCTGGTGGCCGCAGTGGTGGCAGCGCAGCCGTCCCTGCGCGGCGCTGCCGGGATCGAAGTCGTGGACGTCACCGCGCCGACCGCCGTGCAGCACCAGCGAGACGTCGCAGTTGGGGCACTCCCAGCTGTGGCCGCAGTCGGCGCACTCGACCCAGGTCGCCCAGCCGCGCCGGTTGAGCAGGACGATCGCCTTGCGGGCGTCGGCGAGCGCCCGGTGGACGTCGGCGTGCAGCGCGTCGCGGGTGCCGCGGACGTCGATCAACCGGACGTGGGGCATCTCTCCCCCGTCGGCCCGCGACGGCAGCCCGATCCGCTTCAACGCGGCCCACGACTCGGGACGCGGCGTGGCCGAGCCGACCAGCAGTACCGCTCCGGCCTCTCGCGCGCGCCAGGCGGCCACGCGTCGGGCGTCGTAGCGCGGGTCGCCGTCGTGCTTGTAGGCGGGGTCGTGCTCCTCGTCGACGATGATCAGGCCGACGTCAGCGACGGGCGCGAAGACCGTCGACATCGGTCCGACGCAGATCCGCGCCTCGCCGTTGCGCAGCCGCCACCACTCGTCGCGGCGCTCGCCCTTCGACAGCCCGGAGTGCAGGACCGCGACGGTCTCCCCCAACCGTCGCCGGAAGCGTGCCACCGTCTGCGGGGTCAAGGCGATCTCGGGCACGAGCACCAGCACCGCCTTGCCCGACGCGATCACCCGCTCGGCGGCCTGCAGGTAGACCTCGGTCTTGCCCGACCCGGTGACGCCGTGCAGCAGCAGCCGGTCGCCGGGCTCGGCGGCGGCCAGGCGCTCGACCGCGAGCGCCTGGTCGGGGTTGAGCGGCGGGGCCTGGCGTCCGTCGCCGTGCAGGGCGCCGACGTCGGCGTGGTCGGGCCGGCGGGCGTGCGCACGGGCCTCGATCACGACCAGACCGCGGGCCTCGAGCCGGCGCAGTGTCGACAGGTCGTCCCCCGCCCACCCCGGCAGCCGGTCGAGCGCGGCGCGCTGGTTGGCGGTCAGGCGGACGCCCGCGTAGGGATCCTCAGGGTCGGGATCGGTGCCCTTGCGCTCGCCCTCGGGCACCGGCAGCACCGGGTCGGCCCAGAACCGCGTGCGCTCGCCGACGCCCTCGGGCGGCAGCAGCAGCTCCAGGCAGCGGGCGCGGGTCGAGACGATGTCGTCGGCCATCCACAGTGCCAGGCGAACCAGCTCGGGCGGCAGCGAGACGTCGCTGACCGCGGTCGGGGCCTTGAGCTGGTGCTCAGAGCCCTCGACCAGGCCGGTGACGACGCCGCGCAGCTTCTGGCGCCCGAACGGCACGTCGACAACGCTGCCGACCTCACAGCCGTCGGGACGGGCGTAGTCGAACGGGCCGCGCAGCCCACGGGCGGTCACGAGCGGTTCGACCTGAATCACCTGCATGGAGCCCGGACCCGCCACGACGGCCCATGGTGTCAGGTCTCAGGACCTGTTTCACAATGATCGGCCGCCCAGAGCGGCCGCTGACACGTCGCAGGATCACGATCCGAACCCTCAGTCAGACAACCAGTCTGACTCTCGGGCCTCGGACCGCGCCCTGCTCGGTCACCGGCCACCCTGGTCAACCACTGATTCTGAAACAGATCCTCCGCGCTGACGGAGTATGGTCGCAGCATGGAGCTCCACCCCGACGAACAGATCCTGTATTCGAAGAGCCCATCGTGGCGCAACCAGTTCGGGGCCCACGGCCTGGTGCTGGTCGTCGCGATCCTGATCGGCGCCGTGGTGCTGCTCGCGGTCGATCCCGACTGGATCGGGATCGTCACCGGCATCGTGATCGCGCTGCTCGGCACCGGCTACCTGTGGATCGAACGGTCCCGGACCAAGTACGTGATCACCACCCACCGGCTCCACGTGCGCGAGGGCTTCCTCTCCAAGCACGTCCAGGAGACCCGGCTGCGGCGGATCCAGAACGTGACGATCAACCAGTCGGTGCCGCAGCGGATCCTGCGGGTCGGCACGGTCGACTACGACACGGCCGGGGACGACGACGGCGGGCGCTTCCGGATGGAGGGCGTGCCCAACCCGGACGCGCTGATCCGGCTGGTCGACACCGCGCAGCGGCGGGTCTTCGACTCCGAGCGTGAGCAGGCGGCGCGCGCCGAGGCCGAGGCGGACGCCGCGGTCCGCTCGCGCGAGGCCCCGACCCGCGTCGAGCCCCAGGACCCGCCGGCCCCCGCGATCTAGCGGCGCCGACCAACAACCACCCCCGGAACGACGAAGGGCCCGGAGCAGACGCTCCGGGCCCTTCGTTTTAGGTCTTAACCCGTTACGTGCACGTAGGCCGAGCAGGTCGCCGACGGTGAGGTGAGAGCAGTACGGACGTACTGCCGATCCTCATCGGTGGCGAGATGCGAAGCGCATACGTGCGCGCGTTACACCCCTGCAGCAGCCTTCAGCTCGTCGACCTTGTCGAGCTTCTCCCACGTGAAGTCCGGGTCCTCGCGGCCGAAGTGCCCGTAGGCCGCCGTCTTCTGGAAGATCGGGCGGAACAGGTTGAGGTGCCGGCGGTAGGCCAGCGGGCGAAGGTCGAAGACCTCGCGGACGGCCTTCTCGATCTTGGCGCGGTCGATCTTCTCGGTGCCGAAGGTCTCGACCAGGATCGAGATCGGCTGCGCGACGCCGATCGCGTACGAGACCTGGATCTCGGCGCGGTCGGCCAGACCGGCGGCGACGACGTTCTTCGCGACCCAGCGGGTGGCGTAGGCGGCCGAGCGGTCGACCTTGGAGCTGTCCTTGCCGGAGAAGGCACCGCCACCGTGACGGGCGGAGCCGCCGTAGGTGTCGACGATGATCTTGCGGCCGGTCAGGCCGGTGTCGCCGACGGGGCCGCCGATGACGAAGCGCCCGGTCGGGTTGACCAGGAACTCGTCGAGCAGCGTGTTCTCGTCGTAGAGCTCGCCGGGCAGGACGTGCTTGACGACGTGCTCCCAGAGGTCCGACTTGATCTGCTTCTGGTCCAGCACGGCCTCGGAGTGCTGGGTCGAGATCAGCAGCTTGTCGATCGAGACCGGCTTGCCGTCGCGGTAGCGGACCGAGACCTGGGTCTTGGCGTCGGGGCGCAGGTAGTCCAGGTCGCCGTTCTTGCGGACCTTGGCGAGGCGCTCGGCCAGGCGGTGCGCGTTCTGGATCGCGACCGGCATGTACTCCGGCGTCTCGTTGGTGGCGTAGCCGAAGATGATGCCCTGGTCGCCGGCACCCTCGAGGTCGAACTCGTCGGCCGAGCCGCCCTTGTGCTCGGTCGCGTCGTCGACGCCCTGGGCGATGTCCGCGGACTGCGGGTCGATCGCGTTCAGCACCGCGCACGAGTCGTACGAGAAGCCGAGGTCGCCGTGCGTGTAGCCGATCTTCTTGATCGCGTCGCGGGCGACCTGCTGCACGTCGATGTAGGCGTCGGTGCGGATCTCGCCGGAGACGACGACGAGACCGGTGTTGACGAGCACCTCGCAGGCCACGCGGGCCTTCTCGACGTTGGAGTCGGCCGCGAGGACCGCGTCGAGCACACCGTCGGAGATCTGATCCGCGACCTTGTCGGGGTGCCCCTCGGAAACGGACTCCGAGGTGAAGAGGTATTCGTTGTCGGCGTACTGGCTCATGCGTTCCTGGGGTCGACGTCAGAAGAGCTCTGCCGCCCGAGGGGCGGAGAGAATGGCGTAAAGCCTATCGGGATAGGCGGAATTGGACCGTGCGACGAGTCCTAGAACTCGTCGGTCTCCGTTCCGTCCGTATCGGAGAAGAGATCCTCGCCGTTTTCGGCGGCGAGTGCTTCGCGGCGCAGCTTCGACGGCATCATGTTGACCTCGCTGCGGCGCGACTTGCGCTCGTTGAAGTCGATGATCACCGGCACGCCGTCCAGATTGAACCGCGCGCGCAGGCGGTTCTCGACGAAGTAGGCGTACGAGCGCACGACGCGGGTGCGGTCGTTGACCGAGATCGAGAACCGCGGCGGCTCCTCGCCGACCTGCGTGATGTAGAGCATCTTGAGCCGGTTGCCGCGGACGGCGGGCGGCTGCTTGGCCTCGATCACCTCGCCGAGGAACCGGTTGAGCTGCGACGTCGGCACGCGGCCCTTGCGCTTGTCGCCGAGCGCGATCGCCTCGCGGATCACGCGCTGGACGTTGCGGCCGGTCATCGCCGCGGCGGTCAGCACGCGCGGGCGCAGCCGCAGCTTCTGCTGGACCTTGGCGCGCTCGTGGGCGAGCTCGTCGTCGCTGAGGTTGTGCTCGTCCCACTTGTTGAGGACGATCAGCGTGGCGCAGCCGGACTGCATCGCCAGCTCGGCGATCCGGAAGTCCTGGCTGGTCACGCCGTCGGCGGCGTCGCAGACGACGATCGCGACGTCGGCCCGGTCGACGGCCCGCTGCGAGCGCAGCGTCGTGTAGTACTCGACCGACTCGCTGACCTTCGACTGCCGGCGCATTCCGGCGGTGTCGACGATCACGATCTTGCGACCCTCGACCTCGATCTCCAGGTCGATCGCGTCGCGGGTGGTGCCCGCCTCGTTCGAGACGATCGTCCGCGGGCTGCCGATCAGCTGGTTGAACAGCGTCGACTTGCCGACGTTCGGCCGGCCGATGATCGCCAGGCGCAGGATGTCGTCGCGTCCGGGCTCGTCGTCGTCCTCGGGCAGCAGCTCGACGACCCGGTCGAGCAGGTCGCCGGTGCCCAGGCCCTGGGCGGCGGACACGGGCATCGGCTCGCCGAGCCCGAGCCGGTAGAACTCGGCCGCTTCGGGGATGTTCTTGCCGACGTCGATCTTGTTGGCGGCGACGATCACCGGCTTGCCCCAGCGGCGGAGGATGTCGGCCAGCTCCTCGTCACCCGGGCGCACGCCGGCCTTGGCGTCGACCACGAAGACCGCGATGTCGGCGGTCTGCAGCGCGGCGCGGACCTGGTCGAGGATCGCCGAAGCCATCGGGTCGGGGTCGAGCGCATCGACGCCGCCGGTGTCGACCAGCTCGAACTTCCGGCCGTTCCACTCCGCGTCCATGTGCTTGCGGTCGCGGGTGATCCCGGGACGCTCGTGGACGACGGCTTCCCGGCGGCCGGTCAGCCGGTTGACGAGGGAGGACTTCCCCACGTTGGGAAATCCGACGATTGCGACTTGTCTCATACGGCCATCTCGTGTCGTGCGTACCGCCACGACGACCAATGCGCCGAAACCGCGGAACCTCCAGGATTGCAGGTTCGACGGTGTCGACG
>JBAZOW010000238.1:0-5476 GCA_041648495.1 Patulibacter sp. | reverse complement strand
ATGCTGCCGGCGACCTTCTCCCGCGGGAACTCGTCGCGGATGATCCCGAAGGCCAGCGGGAAGACGCCACCGGCGACACCCTGGATCAGCCGAGCCGCGATCAGCACCCCGATCGACGACGCCACCCCGGCCAGCACGGTTCCGACGCAGAGGATCACCAGCACGATCCGCAGCACCCGCGCCTTGCCGAACATGTCGCCGAGCCGGCCGACGATCGGCGTGCAGACCGCGGCGCTCAGCAGGTAGCCGGTCAGCAGCCAGGCGACGGCGGTCTCGGTCGTGCCCAGCTCGGTCTGGATCTCGTGCAGCGCCGGCGAGACCATCGACTGCAGCAGCGAGAACGCCATCCCCGCCAGCGCCAGCGCCGCCAGCGTGATCGTGGGGTGCTGGCGTTGCGGTTCGGCGGTCATCCCGTCAAACTGTATTCATAAGGCAAGTATTTATGACTTGCCGTCGAAGGCGTGGAGTCGTGGTGGTCGATCCACCGTGGCCCCGCCCACCCGTCGTCGACGGGGTCCGAAAGTCAGGCTGGTTTCCTAACTGATCCAGGTGGGGCCCGACCCACCCCGCGAGATCCGCCGGTCAGCGGCCGCCACGGACCGCGCCTAGAAGAGCTGGTTCTCGCCTTCGAAAACCTCGGAGACCGAGTCGTCGGTGAAGATCCGGCGGATCGAGTCGGTCAGCAGGTTGGCGCAGGAGATCGTGCGCAGGTTGCTCGGGGCGCCGGGGCGCTCGGGGATCGTGTCGGTGACGACGATCTGCTCGAACGGGGCGGCGGCGAGGTTCTCGAACGCCTTGCCGCTGAAGACGCCGTGGGTGGCGGCGGCGTAGACCCGCGACGCGCCCGCGGCCTTGACGACCTCGCCGGCGGCCCGCAGGGTGCCGGCGGTGTCGATCATGTCGTCGACGATGATCGCAGTCTTGCCCTTGACGTCGCCGATCACGTGACCGATCTCGGCGACCTGCTGCTGCGGCCGCTCCTTGTCGAGGATCGCCAGGTCGGCGCCCATCCGGTTGGCGAACTTCTTGTTCAGCTTGACGCGGCCGGCGTCGGGGGCCACGACGACGAGCTCGTCGTCGAGGTTGAGGTCCATGAAGTACTGCGTGAGCATCATCATCGCCGTCATGTGGTCGACGGGGATCTGGAAGAAGCCCTGGACCTGACCGGCGTGGAGGTCCATCGTCAGCACGCGGTCGGCGCCCGCGGACTCGAGCATCCGGGCGACCAGGCGGGCCGAGATCGGCTCACGCGGCGCGCTCTTCTTGTCCTGGCGCGAGTAGCCGTACCACGGGGTCACGGCGATCACGCGGTGGGCGCTGGCGCCGACGGCGGCGTCGATCATCACCAGCAGCTCCATCAGCGCGTCGTTGGCGCTGATCCCCGTCTCGGGGTTGCCGCAGGTCGGCTGGACGATGAACACGTCCGCGCCGCGGACCGACTCCTCGAAGCGGCAGTAGACCTCGCCGTTCTGGAACGTCTTCAGCGTGACCGGTCCCGGCCCGACGCCGAGCCGGCTGCCGATCGCGTCGGCCAACCCGGGGTTGGCACGCCCACTGAACAGCATCAGCCGCTTGTCGTAGCCCAACGACAGGCTCGTTGCGGTGTCCACGGACGGCAGAAGTGCACTCACGGTTTAAGCAGTCCTGAAACGGGGAGCGGGAGCGGAGGCCGACGACTCGGCGGAGCCGCGACCGGGTCCAGGGTAACTGGCCGAGCGGCCCGGCGGAGATCCGCCCGCGATCGTGCACGCCAAGCGCGCACTGAGGCCCGCTTGATTCGGGCTTAAGCCCGGCGGCGCCGGGCGCCCAAACGCCTAGGCGTCCTCGTCGGCGGCGCGCTGCTCGACCAGCTGGGCGTAGCCCTCGAGCGTCCGCTGGCGGTTGCGGGCGATCCCGAGGCCGTCGGCCGGGACGTCCTTGGTGATCACGCTGCCGGCGCCCGTGTAGGCGCCGTCCCCGACCGTGACCGGGGCGACCAGGGTGGTGTCCACGCCGGTCTTGACCCCCGCGCCGATCGTGGTGCGGTGCTTGTTGCGACCGTCGTAGTTGGCGGTGATCGTCGCCGCGCCGAGGTTGGTTCCCGGTCCGACGTCGGCATCGCCGATGTAGGACAGGTGCGGGACCTTGCTGCCGGGCCCGATGTCGCTGTTCTTGATCTCGACGAACGCGCCGGCCTTGGCCTTGGCGCGCAGCACCGCGCCCGGCCGCAGGTAGGAGAACGGACCGATCGTCGCGCCCTGCTCCGCCACGGCGCCGAGGATGTGGCTGTGGACGGCGCTGACCTCGTCGCCGAGCACGCCGTCGACGACCGTCGTGTGCGGGCCGACGGTGGCGCCGCTGCCGATCCGGGTCGTGCCGCGCAGCACGCAGCCCGGCTCGATCACGGTGTCGCCGCCGATCTCGACGTCGCGGTCGATCACCGTCGAGGCCGGGTTGACCACGGTCACGCCGGCGCGCTGGTGGGCGGCGATGATCCGCAGCTGGGCGATCTCGCGGATCTCCCCCAGCTGCACGCGGTCGTTGACCCCGCGGACCAGGTTGGGATCGTCGGAGCGGAAGCCGCCGACGTCGTGGCCGTCGCCGCGCAGGATCGCCAGCACGTCGGGCAGGTAGCGCTCGCCCTGGGCGTTGTCGCTGCCGACCCGCCCGAGCGCGTCGATCAGCAGACCGCCGTCGAAGGCGTAGATCCCGGTGTTGACCTCGCGGATCAGCAGTTCGTCGGCCGTCGCGTCGCCGGGCTCCTTGGTCTCGACGACCTTGGCCACGGTGCCCCGCTCGTCGCGCACCACCCGGCCGTAGCCGGACGGGTCGTCGAGCTCGGTGGTCAGCAGTGTCGCCGCGGCTCCGGACTCGCGGTGCGCGTCGGCGAGCGCGGCGATCGACGCCGACGAGACGAGCGGCACGTCACCGGCCAGGACGACGACCGGACGCTGCGGGTCGATCAGCTCGACGGCGGCGACGACGGCCCCGGCGGTGCCCTCGCCGTGCCGGTCGCCGTGCTGCTCGACGACGTCGACGCCTGCGCGCAGGTGGCCGTCGAGGTTGCGGGCCGGCTGATCGACGACGACGACCCGGTGCGCTCCGGCGCCGAGGGCGGCGCCCACGACCCAGTCGACCAGCGGCGCGCCGCAGAGGTCGTGGAGGACCTTGGGGGTCGCCGATCGCATCCGCGTGCCGCGGCCCGCGGCGAGGATGATCACGGTCGGGGCCTGGTCCTTGACGCTCACGCCCGGGAGCCTACGTCAGACGCTCGGCGGCGCGTCCTGTCGACTGGGGAGCCCGGATTCGAACCGGGACTGAACAGCTCCAAAGGCTGACGTGCTGCCGTTACACCACTCCCCACCAGCCGACCCCGACAGTTTGGCGGATGCGCCTGCCGGACGTCGTCGCGCCGGGACCGTCGTGGCCCTCGGTCCGCGGCGACCGGGACGAGCGCGCCGGACCGGCCGGCGACCCGCCCACCACGCCTGCTCCCGGACCGCCGCGCGTGCTCCTAGACCGACGGACGGTAGAAGTTGGTGTCCCCGATCACGAGCCCCTCGGTGGCTGCGGCGGGCTTCCCGGCGCGGTCCTGCTCGATCCCGATCGTCTCGACCTTGACGGTCCCGTTGGCGTAGCTGAAGCGGATCCGCCCGTTGGCGAGGATCTCGTAGGTCCCGGTCTCGTCCGCCGGGAACACCGAGCCCCAGACGAACGGGGCGCCGACCCCGCCGACCGATCCGGTCAGCCGGCTGCTGCGGACGAACTTGCCGTCGGCGCTGAGCGCCAGGTACTCGGCGAAGGTCGTGCAGCCGGTGCTGTACCCGCAGAAGCCGCTGAAGCCCTTGTGCTCCAGGTCCACCGTGTAGCGGGCCCGCGCCGACGGGATCGTCAACCGGCGCATGTCGACCTTGTCGAGGGTCAGCTGTCCGCCCTGGTAGCTGCCCGCCAGATCGCCGACCCGCAGCGTCCCCGTCTTCGCGTTCAGCGTGTAGCGACGGCAGCCCTCGCCGGTCGGCTTGCCGTTCTGGTCCTGGACCTGGGTGACGGCGCGGCAGGTCGGCAACCCCGCGGGCGGCAGCCCGTAGTAGGCCCAGCGGTCGTCGACGAAGTAGACCCCGTAGTTGTCCCACGCCCGGTCGGGCTGGGTCTTGAAGCCCCAGAAGTACTGGCCGACCAGCGGCCCCTTGGGGGTCGAAGGCTTGCGAGCCGGCTTCCGGGCGGTCCGCGACACCATCCGCAGCCGGGCCGTGGCCCGCAGGCCACCGGTGGCGGTCGCGCGGGCCGTCGCCGTCCGGGTCCGGGTGCCGGTCAGCCGGACCGTCACCGTGCGCGTGCCGGTCTTCCCCGCGGCCAGGCGCTTCCACGACGCCGCGGTCGGGCTGACCCGGAGACCGCTGACCCGCGGCACCGACAGGCGGACGTTGCTCGCCGTCGCGGTGCCGCCGTTGCGAACGCGGATCCGCACGCGGTAGCTGCGGTTGCGGACCGCTCGCGAGGGAACGCCGGACACCGAGACCGCGAGCTTCGGGGCCTTGGGCGCCGGGGGCGCGGGCGGGGCCGGCGGGACGGGAGGCGTGGGCGGAACGGGCGGGGCCGGCGGCTCCGGCGGCAGGGCCGGACCGGCGAGCACCGGGACCAGCACCTGATCGCGGACCACGACCTCGCCGGGAGCCGGCTGGTCGCCGGTCTCGACCAGCGCGCAGTCGTACCCGAGGTTGGCGAACCCGCCGTTGGTGATCGCCAGCGTGACCGCGTTCGCCGACTCCACGGTGGCCACCCCGCCCCCCGAGCCGATCGTCTGGTCGACCGACGACCGCCGGGTCCAGGTCCCCGTGGCGGTGTTCCCGGCCGACGCGCCGATCAACGTCAGGGTCGGAAACCCGCAGGTCCCGCCGGCGTTCCGTCGAGCCAGGACCGTGCTGACGATCCCGCCCGGCGTGGGCGCGCCCCGCAGCCCGATCCGGCTGGTCACCGCTCCCGTCGCCGGGTCGTAGCTGACGTCGGCCCGCACGATGTCGCGGCCCTCGGCCAGTTCCGGGTTCGCCGGGAAGTCGAGCCCACCGCTGACCACGGCCTGCGCGGCGGAGGCCGGAAGCATCACGAGGGCGAGCGTTGTCCCCGCGAGCGCTGGTGCCCAGCGTCGTAGGACCGGTCGGTCTCGGCGGTCACATCGTCCGTCGGCGGATCGGTGCATGGGGAGTGCTCCGGGGGTGGGGATCTCGTCTCCGTCATCGATACCCGACGACGGTGTCCCCCCAACACTTACACGAAGCCGACCGACGCTGCGCCCCTTGTCCGAGGCGGAATGCCCGCAGAGCGCGTGGGTACTACGGACGGTCTATCCGGGTGCGTCACGCGGAACCGCTCCAGGACCCGTGCCGGTCCGGGAGCTCAATCCCAGGTCAGCGCGGTGCCGACCGGTGCGTGCTCGATCCCCGCCAGCTGCGGGATCGCCTGGGCCAGCACCGCGGTGAACGACGCGGTGCTGCGGGCG
>JBAZOW010000237.1:0-5492 GCA_041648495.1 Patulibacter sp. | reverse complement strand
GGGGTCACCGGGGTCAGTGGCTCGGGCAAGTCCACGCTGATCAACGGGATCCTGCACAAGGCCGCCGCTCAGCAGCTCAACCGGGCGCGGGTCCGGCCGGGCGCGCACGCCGGGATCGACGGGATGGAGGCCCTGGACAAGGTGATCCAGGTCAACCAGGCGCCGATCGGCCGCACGCCGCGCTCCAACCCGGCGACCTACACCGGGATCTTCGACCACATCCGCACGCTGTTCTCGCAGACCGCCGAGGCCCGGGCCCGCGGCTACAAGCCGGGGCGCTTCTCGTTCAACGTCAAGGGCGGCCGCTGCGAGGTCTGCAAGGGCGACGGGCAGATCAAGATCGAGATGCACTTCCTGCCGGACGTCTACGTCCCGTGCGAGCAGTGCGACGGCAAGCGCTACAACCGCGAGACGCTCGAGATCCGCTTCAAGGGCAAGTCGATCGCCGACGTGCTGCACATGCCGGTCGACGAGGCCGTCGAGTACTTCGAGAACGTGCCGAAGATCCGCCGCCGGCTCGAGACGATCCAGGACGTTGGACTCGGCTACGTGCGGCTCGGTCAGCCGGCGACGACGCTCTCCGGCGGCGAGGCGCAGCGGGTCAAGCTCGCGCACGAGCTGGCGCGCCAGGCGACCGGTCGCACGCTCTACATCCTCGACGAGCCGACGACCGGTCTGCACTTCGCCGACGTCGAGCGTTTGCTCGAGGTCCTCCAGCGGCTGGTCTCGGCCGGCAACTCGGTGGTCGTGATCGAGCACGACATGGACGTGATCAAGGCCGCGGACCATCTGATCGACCTCGGTCCCGAGGGCGGCGACGGTGGTGGCACGCTGGTCGCCGAGGGCACCCCCGAGCAGGTCGCGGCGGTCGACGCGTCGCACACCGGGCGCTTCCTGCGCGATCTGGTCACGCCCGACGCCTCCGCGGTGGCCGACGGGGGAACCACGCGCCGCAACGGCGCCGCGCCGAAGCCCGAGAAGAAGTCCAAGGCCCAGAAGGCGGCCGAGGCGAAGGCCGCCAAGGCGACGATCGACGCGGCGAAGAAGCGCCCCGCCGGCAAGGTCGCGGCCGGCGGCTGAGCCGGCCGCGGCGCGTGGCCAACCGTCGCGCGCCTGCTCCGTCTCGGGGTGACTGATGGGCTGATCCCGGGGCCGGTCGCTGGGCGCGAGCATCCCGGTTGGCGGGCCGCCGCGCGGTCTGAGACGGTGTCCGGGCGATGCACGTCCCCCGCCAACCGCGACCCGACGGCCACGACGTCGAGAGCGCCCTGACCGACTGCGCCGTCTACGACGATGGCGGAACGCGCCAGGGCGGCCGGGTGCCGCTGACCGAGGCGCTCGAACGGGCGCGGTCGCTCGGCGACGGGTTCGCCTGGATCGGCCTGCACGACCCGTCGACGGCGGCGGTCGAGGCGGTCGGGGAGGAGTTCGGCCTGCACCCGCTGGTCGTCGAGGACGCGATCCACGCCCACCAGCGGCCGAAGCTCGAGCAGCACGACGGCCTGCTGTTCCTGGTGCTCAAGACCGCGACCTACCGCGACGCCGAGGAACACGTCGAGATCGGCGAGCTGATGCTGGTCGTCGGCGAACGGTTCATCGTCTCGATCCGCCACGGTTCCGCGGCCCCGCTCTACGAGCTGCGGCGCGCGCTGGAGACCGACACGACGCGGATGGAGCGCGGACCGGGAGCGGTCTTCCACGCGATCGTCGACTACGTGGTCGACGAGTACGGCGAGGTGCTCGACGGTCTGAGCAACGACGTCGACGAGGTCGAGGCGTCGGTCTTCTCGGACACCCGCGAGAACCCGACGGAGCGGATCTACCGGCTCAAGCGCGAGGTGATCGCGTTCAAGCGCGCGGTCTCGCCGCTGGTGGTCCCGGTCGAGCGGCTGGTCGAGGACGAGCGGCTGCCGGTCGCGGGGCACGCTCGTCCGTACCTGCGGGACGTGCTCGACCACCTGGTCCGCGACGCCGAGGCCGTGGCCGCGCTCGACGACGTGCTGAGCGGCGCGCTCCAGGCCAACCTGGCGCAGATCTCGGTCCGGCAGAGCGAGGACGCCCGGCGGATCTCGGCCTGGGCGGCGATCGCCGTCGTCCCGACGATGATCTTCGGGCTCTACGGGATGAACTTCGAGTACATGCCCGAGCTCGGCCTGGGCTTCGGCTACCCCCTGGTGCTCGCCGTCACGCTGACGATCTGCGGACTGCTCTACCGCCGGTTGCGGCGCGCGGGGTGGTTGTAGCCCGACACGGGGCCCCGCCGAGGAGAGCCGAGCGTGTCGGCCCGCGGGAGGGCGGGCGGCAGAGCGGGATCCTGGCCAGCCCTTCGGGGTAGCCGCGGGGGGACCGGACCGGGTGGGTCCGCGCGTCTCGGGCACGTCAACCGCCGGTAGGATTTGCTGACCTACTGGTGCGTAGGTAGGCTTGCGTGCATGGGCACCTACGCACTCCGGCCGGTCGACGACAGCTTCCTCGACGAGGCCAAGATCGTGATCCGCAGCACCGTCGACCTGGCGGCGACCCCGGCCCAGGTCTGGGAGGCGCTGGGCAGCGACGAGATGTGGTCGTGGCTGCCGGTGATCGACCGGGTCGAGTGGCTGACCGAGCGCCCGCACGTCGAGGGCTGCGTCCGCCGCCTGCGGCTCGGCAAGTTCCTGACGGTCGACGAGGAGTTCTACCGCTGGGAGGTCGAGAAGCGGGCGACCTTCCGCGTCACGGCGCAGAACCGCAACGTGCTCGACGGCCTGATCGAGGACTTCGTGCTCGAGCCGTCCGACAAGGGGACCCGCCTGACCTGGACGATGGCGCTCACCCCGCGCCGCGGCAAGAGCCTGCCGCTCGGCTTCCTCGCCCCGCTGCTGGCCCCGGGCAACACCGTCGCGATCGGCGGGATCAAGAAGATCATCCGCTAGCAGCGAACTGGCGACCCGCTGGCCCTGCAGGCCGGCCTGGCGGGTAGCACGCTGCACGGGTGCGAACGGCGAGGGTGCGTGCAGCGTCTGACTCGCTATGCGGGTAGCGCGCTGCACGGCTGCGGATCCCGAGGATGCATGCAGTATCTGACTCGCTATGCGGGTAGCACGCCGCACGGCTGCGAACGGCGAGGGTGCGTGCAGTACCCGACCCGCCTGGCGAGTCACACGCTGCACGGTCCGGGTTCGACGACGGCGTGCAGTGCGCCGCCCGGCCGCGGCATCGGCTCGTCGGCGTAGGCTGACCACGTGGCCCACGACGCGCATCCCGATTCCACCGGCCGAAGCGACCCGGTTCCCGCCCTCGACCGCGCCCGCGCGGTCCAGTGGCTGACCAAGTGGCGCTGGTACACGCGGCCGCAACGGCCGTGGAACCGCGCGATGTTGCACGTCGAGCTGGCCCGCCGCGAGGCGTTCGCCCGTGGACGGCTCAACGGCGACGTCCTGAGGATGCTGCGCGACGGCCGGTTGCGCATCGGCCCGCAGGTCTTCCTCGAGCCCGGGGTCTGGCTGACCGCGGGCGACCACGGCCGGATCGTGCTCGGTGGCGGGACCTTCCTCAACCAGGGCGTGATGGTCGCGGCCGAGCAGCTGGTCGAGATCGGCGAGCACTGCATGGCGGCCAACGGCTGCCTGATCACCGACGGCAGCCACCGCTTCGACGACCCCGACAAGCCCGTACCGTGGCAGGGCTTCACGACCAAGGGGCCGACGCGGATCGGCGACAACGTCTGGCTCGGAGCCAACGTCGTGGTCACCAGCGGCGTGACGATCGGCGAGCGCTGCGTGATCGGCGCCAACTCGGTGGTCACCCGCGACATCCCCGCGTTCTCGATCGCCGCCGGATCGCCGGCCAAGGTGCTCGGGCAGGTCACCTACCCCGAGGACTCTCGCTAGCCGGGGTCGGGGCTCGGGGCTAGCGGGAGACCTTCGACGGGTGTCGCCCGGCCAACCTCTCCCGCTTGCCGAGGGTCGCGACGGCCGGGGCTAGCGGGAGACCTTCGACGGGTGTGGCGCCATCAACCTCTCCCGCTTGCCGAGCGTGGCGACGGCCGGGGCTAGCGGGAGACCTTCGACGGGTGTGACCCCATCAATCATTCCCGCTAGCCGGGGAGGGCGGCGATGACCGGGGCGTCGTCTACCGTGAGCGCGTGAGCGAGTCGCCCGAGTCGTCCCCGCCGCCGCCTTCGCGCGGGTCCGCCCCGGGCCCATCGGCGCCGAACCCCGCGGACGCGTCTGCCCCGGACCCGTCGGCGCCCAACCCAGCGGCCGAACCACTGCCGATCGTCCTGACCGGCGTCCGCGGGCGCAACAGCATTCCGCGCACGGTCTTCCAGACCACGTTGACGATCCTCGCGGTGCTCGCCTCGATAGGGCTGCTCTACCTGCTGCGCGGACCGATCTCGTGGATCATCCTGGCCGGCTTCCTGGCGATCGCGGTGTCCGGCCCGGTCACGTTCCTGTCGCGGCGCTTGCCGCGGCCGCTGGCGATCCTGATCGTCTACATCGGCGTGCTGCTGTTCCCGGCGCTGATCATGCTTGTGATCCTGCCGCCGATCGTCAACGCGGCGGCGGACCTGATCGACCAGGCGCCCGAGTACGCGACGAGCCTGGAGAAGACGGTCAACGAGAGCGAGACGCTGCAGAAGCTCGACGACGACTTCGGGATCGTCGACCAGATCCAGAAGCAGGCCGACCAGCTGCCCGCCCGGCTCGGCGACGCCGCCAACTGGCTCGGCGACCTGGGCCTGGGAATCGTCAACTCGGCGTTCGCGGCGGTCACGATCCTGATCTTCAGCGTCTTCCTGGTCGCCAACGGCCGCCGCTGGCTCGACGGCATGCTGGTGCTCAGCCCGGTCGAGCACGCGGATCGGCTGCGGGCCGTGCTCGACCGGATGGGGCAGGCCGTCGGTTCGTACATCGCCGGCGCGCTGTTCCAGGGCGTGGTCGCCGGGATCCTGACCTGGATCGTGCTGACGATCCTCGACGTGCCGTTCGCCGCGCCTCTGGCTGTGCTGGTCGGCCTGTTCGACCTGATCCCGATGGTCGGCGCGACGATCGCCGCGGTGATCGTCGGCATCGTCACGCTGTTCTACGACTTCCCGACGGCGACGATCATCTGGGTGATCTGGTCGATCATCTACCAGCAGGTCGAGAACACCGTGATCCAGCCGCGGATCCAGAAGCGGGCGGTGGGGGTGCACCCGTTCCTGGTGATGGTCTCCGTGCTCTGCGGTGGGACCCTGCTCGGGGTTCCCGGCGCGCTGCTGGCGGTCCCGGTTGCGGCCTCGATCCAGATCGGGATCCAGGCCTGGTGGGAGTGGCGGACCGAGCAGCGCGGCCTGGTCGCCCATGCGGTCGACGAGGCGGACGGGGACGACGGGGGACCGTCGTCGTCGGGCGGCGACACGTCTGCCCCGCAGCCAGCCTAGAGCCCGCTGCGCACTCGCCGCCCTCCCGGAGGCGCGTGCGCAGTGACGTAGCTCTCAGCCCGATTTCTGCGCACTCGCCGGCAGTCGA
>JBAZOW010000236.1:0-5537 GCA_041648495.1 Patulibacter sp. | reverse complement strand
GATCGTGCAGCGGTCGCGTCAGCGCATGACGCAGGATCGCCCGTGCCTCCTCGGACGGGGTCCGGCCGTTGTACGACGCGCGAACGGCCAGCTCGTCGATCAGATCGGTGTCGAGGTTACGGATCGTGAGGTAGGCCACGGGACCCGTCTGGTTGGCGAATGGACACGGACGACCGCATCGTATTCGGCCCGGATCGAGGTGTGGGAAACGTCCGCCCCCGCCGCCCGATCCACGCGCGCCGCGGGCTCACTCGATCCCCGCCGGCTGATCCGTCCGCCCCGCGCGGCCGCCTGCCGTCAGACCGTCTGGACCTGCAGCAGGCTGGTGGTCCCGGGGGTGCCGCTCGGCAGGCCGGCGGTGATCACGACGCGGTCGCCCGGCTTGCACCAGCCCAGCTCGCGGACCTTGGCCGCGGAGTCCTTGATCAGTTCCTCGGTCACGCCGTGGTGGTTCATCATCACGCCGTCGACGCCCCACATCAGGTTGCAGCGGGCGACGGTGGCGCGGCTCGGCGACAGCGCGATCACGCGGCGGTCGGGACGGTGGGCCGAGACCAGGCGCGCGGTCCGGCCCGACAGCGTCGGCACGATGATCGCGGCGGCGTTGAGCTCCTGCGCGGTGTGGACCGCGCTGCGGGCGATCCCCCACGCGGGGTCCTGCGAATCGCGGCGCACGCGGCGGGCGTTCCAGTCGGCCGTCGGCGCGATCGTCTCGGTCTCGCGGGCGACGTCGGCCAGCGTCTGGATCGCCTCGACCGGGAACGCACCGACTGCGCTCTCCTGGGACAGCATCACGGCGTCGGTGCCGTCGAGGATCGCGTTGGCGACGTCGGTCACCTCGGCGCGCGTCGGACGCGCGCTGTTGACCATCGACTCCAGCATCTGGGTCGCGGTGATCGTCGGCCGCGCGTAGGCCCCGGCCATCGCGATCAGCTGCTTCTGGACGCGCGGGACCTGGGCGATCGGCAACTCGATCCCGAGGTCGCCACGGGCGACCATCACGCAGTCGGACGCCCGGATGATCGACTCGGCGTCGGCGATCGCCTGCGGCTTCTCGAACTTCGCGATCAGCGGACAACGGGTCCGGCTGCGCAGTGCGGCGAGGTCCTCCGCCCGGCGGACGAACGAGACGGCGACCAGGTCGACGCCCATCTGCTTGCCGGCCGCCAGGTGCAGCAGGTCCTCCTCGGGGACCGCGGGCAGCAGGTCGGCGGGGCCGGACAGGTTGACGCCCTTGCGGCTCGACACCGGACCGCCCAGCTCGACGACGCAGTCGGCCTCGCCGTCGCCCTTGCGGACGGCCTCGACCCGCAGCCGGACCGTGCCGTCGGCCAGGTGGACCTCCTCGCCGGGCTCGACGGCCTCGGCGAAGCGGTCCCAGGCGACGACCAGCCGCGTGTGGTCGCCGACGTCGTCGACCGACCCGGACGCCAGCGTGATCGACTCGCCGGCGCGCAACAGCACCGGCTCGTCCGCGACCTGGGCCAGGCGGATCTTCGGACCCGGCAGATCCTGGAGGATCGCCACCGGGCGGCCGGCGCGGTTGGACGCCGCGCGCACGCGGTCGACCATGTCGGCGTGGTCCTCGTGGCTGCCATGACTGAAGTTCAGCCGCGCGACGTCCATTCCCGCCTCGATCATCCGCGCGAGGATCTCCGGGTCCCGGCTGGCGGGGCCGAGCGTGGCGACGATCTTCGTACGGCGAGCAAGCACGGGCACAGCTCCACTCTAAGGGTCCGGCGCTCGGATCCCTATGGGTTTGGTGTGAAACCGGGACGGTCGGGGGCGACCGTCCCGCGGCTAGCCGTGACGCTGCGCCGACGACCCGAACTTCGCCCGGGTCCGGTCCCACCACTGACGGAACCTGCCGGGCTCGCCCGCGGCCCGCCACTTCGCCGGCGGCGGGACGGTCGTACGGACCAGCGCGACCCACTCGTCCAACGGCACGGTGCCCTGGATCAGCTTGACCAGACCCTCGGTGACCGGCGCGTTGATCCCGGCGCGTTGCAGCGCGGCGGCCAGCAGCGGTACCGACTCGAACGCCTCGACGGCCTGGCCGACGCGGTCGGGGATCTCGTGGCTCGGCACGCCGGCGGCGAGCAGCTCGCCCGCGCGGCGGTTGCGGCTCTGCGGGGCGAGCGCGGTGGCGACCAGATCGCCGGTTCCGGCCAGGCCGATGAACGTCTCGGGCTGGGCCCCCATCCCCGCGGCCAGCCGCCAGACCTCGGCGAAGATGTGCCCGGCGGCGGCACCGGCCGCGTTCAGGCCCTGGGCCTCGGTCGCGCCGGCGGCCAACGCCGCGGCGTTCTTCGCCGCTCCGGCCAGCTCGACCCCGGTCGGGTCGTCGGTGTGCTCGCAGACGACGCCCGCCTGCAGGAAGACCGCCGCGATCGTCTCGGCCAGCTCCTGGTTGACCGACGCGGCGACCAGCCCGGCTCCCTGGGTCACCATCTCGCGGGCGTGGGCGGGACCCCCGATGCAGGCGACCCGCTCGGGACCGAAGCGCTCGGCCAGCAGCACCGTCGGCGGGACGCCGAGCGGCGGCACCAGGCCCTTGCTCAGCGAGATGATCTTCGTCCGTCGGTCGATCCCCTGCGCTTCCAGCCGAGCGACCGCCTCGCCGATCTGCGCCGACGGCACGCCGAGGAAGATGAACTCCGCCCGCCCGGGGCCGGTATCGATCGCGTCGATCTTCAGGTTCGGCGGCAGCTCGACCCCCGCCAGGTAGCGGGCGTTCTCGCCGTCCGTCCGCAGCAGGTCGGCCTGATCCGCGGTCCGGGTCTGCAGCGTCGTACGGAACCCGCCACGGGCCAGCAGGACCGCGACGGCGGTTCCGAAGGATCCCGCGCCGATCACGACAGCACGGCGTCCGCGGGGGTTGGGCAGGTTGACGCCGCGCAGGGGCGCGACGAGCGGGCGTGGACGCTCGGTCATGGTCTAGGTACCAAGTACCCGACGATCGTCCGTCGGGTACGCGAAGAACGCAGTCGGCCGCGAACGGCCCGGCGGTCAGCCTGCGCGCTTGCCCTTGGAGCGCATGCTCCAGGCGATCCACAGACCGCCGATCACCACCGCGGCGATCAGCACCGTCCAGATCACCGACATGACCGCGCCGATCACGGCGCCGACGAGGCGGATCGCGACCAACGCCACGATGATCACGCCGACGATCTTGAGGATGTCGAAGGCGGTCAGGCCACCCGAGGTATCGCTCTGGCGCGTGCTCATACCTGCATCCTACCGATATCCCCTGGGGCATTCGCCATTTCTCCGGGGGGACCCGGCTACGATGGAGTCATGGCTCATCCGACCGCAGGTGAAGAGGAATACCTCGAGACGCTCTACTGGCTGCACGAGGTCGAGCTCCCCCTGACCGCCGCCAACGTCTCGCGGGCGATGCTGCTGTCCGCGCCGACGGTCCACGAGATGGTCAAGCGGCTGGAGGCGGACGGTCTGATCACCCGCGACGAGCGCAAGCGGATCTCGTTCACCGAACGCGGCCTGTCGGTCGCCGAGAACGTGGTCAGCCGGCACCGGCTGGTCGAGCGCTTCCTGACCGACGTGCTCGACATCCCGTGGCACGAGGTCCACGAGGAGGCCGAGCGGATGGAGCACGCGATGTCGCCGGCGATCGAGGCCGGGATGCGGCTGGCGATCGGCGACGCCACGACCTGTCCGCACGGTCACCCGATCGAGGTCGGCAAGCGGATCCCCGGCGCCCCGCTGGCGGACGTCGAGGTCGGCGCGAGCGTGCAGATCCTGCGCTTCGAGAACGAGGCCGAGCAGGTCCTCCACTACCTCTACGGCGCGGGGGTCCAGCCGGGTCTCAAGGGCAAGGTCGCGTCCCGTGACGACGAGCGGGTCATCGTGACGAGCGAGGACGGCACCGACCACACGCTGACGATCAGCGCCGCCGAGACGGTCTCGGTGCGCGCCGACCCGTCGCCGCCGGAGCGCGTCGGGCTGCCGGCGTCGGTGGTGCTCGAGCAGGCCGCCTTCGGTCGCTGAGGCCGGTCGCCGGGGTGCTCGCGGGGCCGCGTCGTCGGCCGTCGCGGGCTACTTCGGCAGCTTGCGCGTGACCGAGGTGGCGGCGAAGCGCTCGCCGTCGCGCTCGAACGCGCCGAGGGTGACGCGGACGAAGACGTCGGAGGCGCGGCGCCTGATCGGCACGGCGGTGGTGGACTTCAGCTTCACCTTGACGCTCGCCAGGCGGGCTCCCGGCACGGTCGAGCAGCGTTCGCGCTGGCCGGGTTGGGTGACGCAGCGGCGCAGCGCGCCGTAGGTGCGGACGGTCGCGGTCCGGCCGACCGCGTCCGAGCCCTTCACGCGGATCGTCCAGCGGTTCCGGGAGCGGCTGACGCTGCCGAACTTGACCCCGCTCGACCCGGCGCTCTCGGCCTGGGACGCCCCAGCATCGTCGGCATCGCTCGGCGGCCCACCGACGACCGCGGAGATGCTCGGCGGGTTGCCCGTGTCGCAACCCGGGAACGAGCCGGCGTTCGAGGGGGTCTCGCGCGTGCCGAGCACCTGCACCCAGATCGGTCCGGCGGCGGCACGGCCGACGCCGACCTCGTCGAAGGCGGGGTCGAGCAGGTTGCGGCAGTGTCCCGGGCTGGTCAGCCACGCGTCCGTCGCCCGACGCGGCGTGGTGTGGCCCCCGGCGAGGTTCTCGCCCGCGGTGCGCAGCGGGTAGCCGCTGGCGTTGACCCGGGCGAGCAGCGTGGCGCCGTTGGGAGCGGGCGCCGGAGCGACGTGATCGAAGTAGTTCCGGGCCTGCATGTCCTCGGCGTGGCGTCGCGCGGCGGTCCGCAGCTGCGCGTTGGTGCGCAACGTCTCGAGTCCCACGGCGGCGCGCGCGGCGTTGCTCAGGCAGACGACCGAGACCTCGGATTGGGCGGGGGTCATCGCGTTGAAGGCGACGTCGGCGCCTGGGCACGAGGTCTGCCCGAGCGCTGATGCGGGAGCGACCGCGCAGACGAGGACGCCGGCACCGATACCGAGGACCGAAAGTCGACCGATCACACTGGTCAGTGGTGGCGCGTCCCGGAGCATGAGCCGACCCTAGGGCAGGCCCCTACCCCGGGTCAATCCGTGCAGCCGAACGGTCATCGAATGTCGTGCTGCCAGTCGGTTCCGGGCGGAGATCGCTCGGGCCGCCCCGGGACGTGTCGTGAGGGAGAACGCCCCCACGACACGTGGGTACTGCGGGCTCGTTTCGTGCGTCTGGAGCTCCGTGGCGAACGGCCACGGAGCTCCGGACGCGGGACGCTAGGAGCGGGCGGCCTCGACGGCCTCGGCGAGCCGCCGGACGCCCTCGTCGATCACGTCGGACTTGACCGCCGAGTAGGCCAGGCGGAACGCGTTCTCGCCCCCCTCGAGCAGGAAGTCCGTGCCCTTGACGATCTGGACGCCGCGGTCGGCGGCCTCCTTCGCGATCTTGGCGCAGTTGTGGCCCTCGCCCTCGGGCAGCGAGACCCAGAGGAAGTAGCCGCCCTCGGGCTGCACGAACGTCGCGGACGGCAGGTGCTTGCGCAGGG
>JBAZOW010000235.1:0-5548 GCA_041648495.1 Patulibacter sp. | reverse complement strand
CGTTGCACTGCCAAACTCGGTCGGGCAGGCTCCATGCAGTGGTTTGGCGCGCGGCAGCCAATCGAGCAACGTGTTCATTTCGACTCCGTGCCCGCGCTGCCTCTCGACGCTATGCGACGGGTCATGATCACCGTCGACAACGACGTAGGTCGGGGTGCCTAGTGCTTGGAGAAGGGCACGAGCCAGCCGCAGGTTGTTCTTTCCCTCGACGCTGATCACGCTGATCCCGGCGGCATCGAGCGGCCTGCCGAGAAGGTCCGCCATTGCGTTGATGATCACGCGATCGGTTTCGCCCTCAACCAAAACGGTTGCATCTGAGAAGAACCCTTCTGAGAAGGTGCGAGGCAGCTGAAGCTCGAGTCTCTTCTTGACCTTCTCGGGCTCGGTTGCGGCAGCGCGTGCGACCGTTTCCTCTGAAGCACTGTGGAACTGAGACGCGGCTCCATCGAGTGAGAAGCGCCGGAGGCTGGCGAACTGTTGCGGCAAGACGAAGTACGGGCTGTGCGTTGCGAGGAGCATCTGGGTACGCGACGTCTCGGTAAGCGACGAAAGCGCCCGCGCAAAATGCCGCGCCCGTACCGGGTGTTGGTAGATCTCCGGTTCTTCGATTGCGATGACCAGCGAGGGGGAAGCCTCAGGCTGGGCGTCTTCTTTGCTGTCGGTGGCCAATGCTTGGAGAATTGCCATTACGACCGCCCGCTGAACGCCGTGACCTTGATGTTCGACCTTGCGGGCTCCGTTGTCGAGACTTACCGATGTCGAGATGCCTGGAGAGGCGGAGAACTTTGGCTCCGGGACATCGGGTTCAAACGAGACTGTTGCATCGCGGACGAGCTGTCCCAGGCGATCGTTGACACGATCCTGGTGATGCTTAACCGTCGACCGAATGCTCTTCCCGACGGCCGCGTCGTAGGCTTCGAAAGCGTCGCGATGCTCAGTAAGCCATTCGGAGTGGGCTTGCTCTGCGGAAGCACGGACTACCGCCCCAAGCAGTTCTCGAACTGCTGAACCCGCCGAGACTCCTGCCAAGTCTGAGGCGAGATCGGTTCCGGCGGGCACCATCACGAACCTGATGCGGCGACGCAGAGCGTTGGTACCGTCGAAGCCCTTCAGGTGACTGGCATCGAGCTCTGCGGGTTGCTCAAGCTGAGCTTCATTCTTTGGGTCGTCCTCCCAGCGGCTGAGGACGGCGGTGATCTTGTCGTCGGGCCACGCCCCCCGGGTTCCTGGTGGGCGCACGGCATCCGCGATGGCCCGTAGGCCGTCGACAGATTCGAGGAGCGCCGCGAACTCGGCGCGACGTTCGTTCACCGGTTGCGGTGCGCGCAAGCGGCCGAAACCCGGCCCTTGACGCGCGAACCCCACCAGTTTCCCGGGACCCGGCTGGTGGGCACTTCTCGCGAGCCGCGCGGTTTGCCCGATTGCATAGACCCCAAGTTCGCGCCTGTCATGCTCGGTTAGGTCACGGAACGTGACCTCGACGCTAACGGGATTGGATGCTCGGTCGCTGCCTGGTGCATCCTGCGAAGTATCGCGCTCTGTCGAGAGTGCCAGCGCGTGTCCGTGGAAATCTTCAGATTGCAGGTTCTTGCCTGAGAAGAACCAGTCGAGAGCCCGAAGTACCGTCGACTTGCCGGTGCCATTCGGTCCGATTAGCGCGGTGTAGTCGTCGATCGGGATGGTGAGGTCTCGAACGCACCGATAGTTCCTGATGCGGACCGTGGCGATGTGCATGGAACGCGGGCTAGCTCAGTGGGCGACTTCGGTGTCGATCACATCGATGCACGTCGAACGCTGGCTGTGATTGGCGAGCGTGTGCCACTCACCGTCCCGCGCTTCTACGTCTGAAAGCTCGCTGACCTTGAGGCAGCGCCAAGCGCCTTCGGCCGGCAGACCGGAGCTGCTTTCGCCTGCGAACTGGACGAAGAGCGCCTGTGGGCTCCCGCCTTTGGTTCCGATCGCATGGGGGCACATTTCGCGTCGGAGCCCCTGATAGGTCGCGTGGATCTGTTGTTTAGCGACGATGGCGTCGCGGATAACGGTGTAGTGATTAGACATGGGTGTAAATCTATTGCATGTGTTCAGAACGGCGTTAGCATGCATAATGCAAGAGGGAGGCTTTTGGCGCGCTTGTGGCGTTCTCTCGGTAGCGTCGAGATTCGCGGCTGCGACGGGCATTGGGCAGCGCTCAGTGGCATCGGTGTAGGTTCCCGACATGCGTAGCTTCGTCGATGTCGTACTGCGACGTCCAGAGGATGGCGGCGTCCAGGTTCGAAGCTGGATGCCGATGGGTCTATTCGCGGACATTCTGTTTCAGCCGCACCGGGGCAAGAATATGGAGCGCGCATTCGTCGTTGCAGGCGGGTCGGGAGAGCGTTTGCTTGCCTGGCGTGTCGCCGGCAACGACGAGGACGACAAGACGCAGGGCGACAACTACTCGTGGGACAAAACGGTGCTGACGCCGCTCGATTCCGACGTGTGGCGCGGGATCCTCAAGAAGGAACTCAGCGTCGCCGAGGCGCTAACGCCGGACCGCGACGGTCTGTTCATCTCCCGCCAGCGGCGAGACGCCCAGGGCAGCGTACGGATCGAGCCGATCCGTACGAGGGACCGGATCGCGGACGAGCATCTGCCCCAGCCGACCGTTCTGGGCAAGGAGACGGACGACCCGCCGAAGCCGAACCCCCTCTACTGGCTACACCTCAAGCGAGGTGTGACGCTCAAGGCCGGTAGCGAAAGTCACGACGCTGAGCTGGCAGAGCTCGAACTCTGGTCTCGCCACGCGCCGAACAAGACCGTGACAGCTGGTGACGGCACGGTCACCTCCGCATACCGTCATCTGGTCGTCTCCGAGACGCCCGACGGCTCGCGCTCTGTTCGTCGGTACTCCGGCCAGCTGGAGGCCCAGATCGCCGTCGAACTCATCTCGTTGCCATGACCGCGAGTTGGGTTGCCATTGACTTCGAAACGGCTACGCAATCGCGCGCAAGCGCGTGCGCGATAGGCATCGTGACCGTCGAGGACGGTGTCGTCGTCGCTGAACGCGAGATCCTGATTCAGCCGCCGGGGAACGAGTACGACGGGTTCAACATCGCCATCCACGGGATCACGCCCGAGGACACCGCCTATGCCCCGACGTTTGCCGAGGTTTGGCCGGAGATCGAGAGAGCTATCGACGGGCGCCTCGTGTTGGCCCACAACGCCGGGTTCGATCTCAGCGTGCTGCGTCACGCATCGAGGAGTTGACGGTCGCGGAGTGCACGATCAACTACGGGTGCACCCTGGTTCTCGGCCGGCGTCACTGGAAGGGCTTGCCGTCCTACAGCCTTCCGCTGCTGTGCGACGCGGTGGGAGTGAGTCTCGTCGACCATCACGACGCGCTTTCCGATGCGCGCGCGTGTTCTGGCTTGGCTTCGCGTCTCCTTGACGAACTCGGCGTTTCGTCGATTGAGGAAGCGGCTGCCGAACTGCGCGTGTCACTCGGCCAGGTAGGTGCGAAGGACATCCGGTGCCTCTCGGCCGACATCCGGGCCCCGATGCCCCAACCAAACGTCGACGCTGACCCCGACCACCCGTTCTTCGGCCGCTGCGTGAGCTTCACCGGTGCGCTCCTCCAATGGACACGCGCCGAAGCTGCGTCGTTGGTTGCTGCACGAGGAGGCATCGCCAGCGAGGGCGTTACGAAGCAGACTAACTACCTCGTCACCGGTGACCAAGACCCGGTCAAGCTTCGCGGCAAGCCTATGAGCGGCAAGGCGGCAAAGGCGGCGCTCTACGCCTCTGGAGGCCAGGAGATCGAGGTGCTCACCGAACTGGACTTCACGCGGCTTCTGCTCGGGTAGTTAGGCGCGTGGGTGTCGCTGCTGGCTCGTTTAGGCCACGACCACCCCGCCCGTGGCCCAAACCCGCGCATATCGACGCAGAACGACGCGCACCAGCGGACCGCAGGCCTCAAGAAGTCCCTGCAAATCCGCCACTCCGGGGCCTCGATTCCCGGAGCTGAAAATCGTGGTGCTCCGAGTTCGAGTCGGGGCGGTGGCCGTTCGTCGTCGGTGGGAGGCTTCATGCGTTCCTCCGCGGTTCGCCGGGTGTGTCCCGCCCGCGGCCGGGGCACGGGTGTCGCTTTGGCGTCGCAGCTCCGGGTCCGACGCCGTGGCTGCGTGGTCACGGTCGCAGGGATCCGGCAGAGCACGACGGCGGGCCGGTGATCCATCCGCGCCGCGCCATCGGCGTGGGGTGGTCGATCTCCCTGGGCCACGCGAGATGTCGGCGCACCGCGCGCTCGGTGTGGCACGCTCCGCGGCGTGCCGCCGTTGCCGTTCGACCCGATCCGCGAGGCATCCCGCCAGTGGGAGAAGCACTGGGGGCGGGAGACGGCGGCGCCGATGGAGGCAGTGATCTCGATCGTGCGGGCGCAGCAGATCCTCGTCGCCCGGCTGAACGCGGTGCTGCAGGAGTTCGACCTGACGTACTCGCGCTACGAGACGCTGATGCTGCTGCTCTACAGCCGGGCGGGTTCGCTGCCGTTGGGCAAGATGGGCGTTCGCCTCCAGGTCCATCTGACGAACGTGACGAAGCTGGTCGACGCGCTCGAAGCGCGGGGCCTCGCCGTCCGCACCCCGCATCCGGAGGACCGCCGCACCACCCTGGCGACGATCACCGACCGCGGACGGGAAGTCGCGGCGGCGGCGACCCACGCCGTCAACGCGATCGACTTCGGCACCACCCCGCTCACCGAGGGTGCCCTGGACGACGTGATCGTCGCGCTCCGGGACCTGCGGCGCGGGGCCGGTGACTACGAGGAAGCGGAGTAGCTCACGGGGCTCGAGGCCCACCGGCACCCGACCGGGGCGCTCGGTGGCCGTCTGATCGCGCCGGTCAGGGCCGCATGTGCCGCGCGACCACGACGCGCTGGATCTCGTTGGTGCCTTCGTAGATCTGGGTGATCTTCGCGTCGCGCATCATCCGCTCGACGGGGTGATCCCGGACGTAGCCGTAGCCGCCGAGGACCTGGACGGCTTCGACCGTTACGCGCATCGCGTTGTCGGAGGCGAAGAGCTTGGCCATCGACGTCCACTTGCCGAGGTCGTCGGGACGGTCGGGACGGTCGGCCATCGCGCACGCCTTGTAGAGGAGCTCGCGGGCGGCCGCGGTGGTGGTCTCCATGTCCGCGAGCTTGAACTGCAGGCCCTGCAGCTCGTTGATCGGCTTCCCGAACGCCATGCGCTCGGAGGCGTACTGGTTGGCGTAGTCGGTGGCGCCTTGCGCGATGCCGACGGCCTGGGCGGCGGCGCCCAGGCGGGTGCGCTCGAGGGTGGAGAGCGCGACCGCCATGCCACGGCCGACCTCGCCGATCACGTTCTCGTGCGGTACGCGGACGTCCTGCAGGACCGGGGATCCGGTGGGCGACCCGTGGATGCCGAGCTTGTGCTCGTAGCCGCCAATCGAGAATCCCGGTCGGTCGGATTCGACGAGGAACGCGGTGATGCGGTGCTTCTCGGGGTCGGTGACGGCGAAGATCACGTAGACGTCGGCGATGCCGGCGTTG
>JBAZOW010000234.1:0-5574 GCA_041648495.1 Patulibacter sp. | reverse complement strand
TGCTCGTAGTTCTGTCCCTCGTAGCGCAGCGCCAGCACGCGCTCCGGGGCCGGCGCCTCGCCTTCCGCCGACTGCGCGGCGTAGCTCTCCGACGCCCGCTGCTCCAGCTCGGCGAACCGGCGGGCCAGGCTGTCGATGTCCAGCGACGTGCTCTTGAGCGAGACGGACGTCACCTCGTCGACCCGGACCGGCGCGACGAGCGTGCCGAAGGCCGAGGTCACGCCGGGGTTGGGCGGCACGACGACGCGGTCGATCCCGATCGCCTCGGCGATCCCGCAGGCGTGGGTCGGGCCGGCGCCGCCCATCGCGATGATCGCGAAGTCGCGCGGGTCGATCCCCTGCTCGACGGTGACGATCCGGATCGCGTTGGCCATCGACTCGTTGGCGATCCGCAGCATCGCGGAAGCCGTCTCGACCTCGTCCTGGCCGATCCGGTCGGCGACCGAGCGGATCGCGTCGCCGGCCAGCTCGGGCTTGAGCTTGAGCTTGCCGCCGAGGAAGAAGTCCGGGTCGAGTCGACCGAGGATCAGGTTGGCGTCGGTGATCGTCGGCTCGCTGCCGCCGGCGTCGTAACAGACGGGTCCGGGGTCGGCCCCGGCGCTCTGCGGGCCGACCTGGAGCAGGCCGCCCGGGTCGACCCAGCCGATCGAGCCGCCGCCGGCGCCGATCGTGTGGGTGTTGACCGTCGGCACGCTGACCGGCAGGCCGAACTCGATCTCGTACTCGGACGAGAACAGCGGCTGACCGTCGACGATCAGGCAGATGTCGCAGCTGGTGCCGCCCATGTCGACGACCAGCGCGTTCGGGGCGCCCGCCGAGCGAGCGACCTGGGCGCCGCCGATCGCGCCGCCGGCGATGCCGGAGAGCAGGATGTGCGACGGCTTGCGACCGGCCTCCTCGGCCACCGCGTGGCCGCCGTTGGACTTGAGGATCGACCAGCGCTCGCCGGCCCCCTGATCGCGGAACGCCTGCGAGACGCCCTCGATGTAGCGGTCGACCGCCGGCTTGACGTAGGCGTCGAGCATCGCGGCGGTGCCGCGCTCGTACTCGCGCCAGATCGGGGCGATCTCGTGGGAGAGCGACACCGGGACGTTCGGGGCGACCTCGGCGATCGCGTCGCGCGCCGCCTGCTCGTGCTCGGGGTTGAGGTACGAGAAGAGGAAGCAGACCGCGATCGCGACCGGGTCGGCGTCGTCGCCGGCGAACTGCCGCGCCACGTCGCGCACGGCGTCGAGGTCGATCGGCGTCAGCACGTCGCCGCTGCTGTCGACCCGCTCGGGAATTCCGTACGAGTCGGCCCGCGCGGCGAGCGCCTGCGGCTTGCGCCAGGCGAAGTCGTAGTGGTGCTTGCGGTTGATCCGCTGGATCTGCGGGATGTCGGTGAACCCGTCGGTGGTCAGGTAGACCACCCGCGACCCGCTGCGGGTCAGTACCGCGTTGATCCCGATCGTCGTGCCGACGACGATGAAGTCCACGTCGTGCGCGTCGAACTCGGCCTGCTCCAGCGCGCCGGCGATCGCCCGAACCGGCTGCTTCGGGTTCGACGGCACCTTCGCCACGTACCACTGGTTGGTCCGGTCGTCGAAGGCGACCAGATCGGTGAACGTGCCACCGGTGTCGATTCCCACCCGAATGCCCATATCTCGTGCTCCTCTGTCGTTCGTCGTAGTCGTCGGCCGGCTCAGCGCACGCCGGCCGTGATCGTGTCGAGGGCCGCCCGCAGCCCCGTACCGATCATCTGCAGTTGCTCGTCATCGATCGTCAGCGGCGGCGAGACCGCGACGCCCTTCGGCAGTCCGCGGACCAGCACCCCGTGCTCGCGGGCCGCCCGCTGGAGCACCCCGACCGCTCCCGGCACCGCGGCGAGCACGTCGTCGTGCAGGTCGACGGCGCCGAGCAGGCCGATCCCGGAGCGCACGGCCCCGACGGCGGAATGCGAGGCCAACGGGTCGAGCTGGGCCGCCAACGGCGCCTCCAGCTGCTTCCCGCGCTCCAGCAGCCCGGTCTCGTAGACGTCGAGCGCGGCGAGCGCGGCGGCGCAGCAGACCGGGTGGCCGGCGTAGGTCGGACCGTGGCGCAGCATCGATCCGGCGCGCGAGCCGAAGAACGGCTCCGCGACGTGCCCAGCGACGGCGACGCCGCCGACCGGCAGCACCCCGGCGCTGACGCCCTTGGCGAAGACCACCATGTCGGGCCGCACGCCCCAGCGCTCGATCCCGAACCAGTTGCCGAGCCGCCCGAACCCGCAGATCACCGCGTCGATCACCAGCAGGATCCCGTGCTCCTCGCAGAGCGCCGAGACGCCCTCGAGGTAGCCCTCGGGCGGCAGCAGGACGCCGCCGGCGCCGATCACCGGCTCGCAGAAGAACGCGGCGACGCGCTCGGGACCGATGCGGAGGATCTCGGCCTCCAGCGCCTCGAGCGAGTCCCACGGGACCGAGGACGTCTCGGGGACCAGCTGGCCCCAGCCGCTGGTGTTGCTCTCGATCCCGCCGATGCTGGTGCCGAAGGCGTGGGTGCCGTGGTAGCCCTGGGTGCGGCCGATGATGTGCGTCCGCTCCTGGACGCCCTGGCCGATCCAGTGGGCGCGGGCGATCTTCGCCGCGGTGTCGATCGAATCGCCGCCGCCGCTGGTCAGGAAGACCCGGGCATCGTCCATCGGCGCGACGGCCGCGAGCCGGTCGGCCAGGTCCATAGCGGGACGGTTGGCGTAGTCGCCGAAGATCGAGTAGGAGTCGAGCCGCTCCAGCTGCTCGCGGATCGCCGCCTGGATCCGCGGCTCGCCGTGGCCGAGGTTGCAGCACCAGAGGCTTGCGGTGGCGTCGAGGTAGCGGTTGCCGTCCTCGTCCCAGATCCAGCAATCCTCGGCGCGGTCGAAGACGAGCTCGCTGCCCGGGACGCTCGCCATGTCGGCGAACGGATGCCAGAGACGCGAGTCGCCGTCGGTGCGATGGGAAGTGGTCGACATGGCCGATGACCCTCCCACCGCATCGCTCCCACGGGCACCATGCGTCCTGCCAGACTTCGCTGGTCACTGTTGTGCACGCGCACGATTGCTGACATCCCCCTTCGGAAGGTCGACTACCGGCGCGATGTCCCTGACCCTCGGTGAGCTGCTGGACCAACCGCACCTCGGCCTCGAGCTGCTGACTGCACGCGACTCCGCGCGCGGGCGAACCGTGCGCGGGGCGCACGCGATCGAGGTCGACACCCCGACGCGCTGGATCCCCCACGAGTGGCTGATGCTGACCAACGGCCTGCGGCTGCGGGGCCGGGCCGACGAGCAGCGGCGGTTGGTCGCCGAGTTGGCCGAGGGCGGCCAGGCGGGGCTCGGCTGGGCGGTCGGTCTCGTGCTCCAGCGCGTCCCGCGGGCGGTGCTCGACGAAGCCGAGCGTCGCGACTTCCCGGTGGTGCTGGTGCCGATCCAGACGGCCTTCCACGAGATCATCTCGCTGGTCCACCACGGCCGCGCCGACGACGACATGTACGTCATGCGCCGGCTGATGGCGATCGAGGACTACCTGATGGAGGCGCTCTCGATGCGCCACCCCGAGCAGGCGATCGTCGACCGGCTGGCGCAGACGCTCGACCTCGGCGTGGCGATCACCGACGCCGGCGGGGTCCCCGCCCAGCACGCCGGACTCGAGCTTCCCCGGGCCGTCTCCCCCGCGATCGTCGCCCGCGACATCGCCGTGCTCGAGGCGACGATCGACCGCGAGGCTTGCGTGCTGCCGATCCCGCACGAGGGCAAGCACCCCCAGCTGCTGGTCGCCGCGAGTCGGCACGGCAGCTCCGGCGGCGGCGTGACCGATCCGCTGGCCCGCGCGGTGCTGCGGCGAGCCGTGCATCTGCTCGGGTTGGTCGCCGGCAGCTACCGCCGCAACGCCCAGGTGGCCAAGGCGCAGGGCACCGAGATCCTGCGCCGGTCGCTGCGGCCGACCGGCGTCCAGCAGGCGCGCGCGCTCGACGCCGAAGCCGGGTCGCTGCAGGTCCCGCCGGCCGAGGGCGTCGAGTTGGCGCTGTGGCGCCTCGCCGACCATGCCGACACCGCTATCGGGACGACCGGCGAGGCGGGCCTCGACCGGATCCGCGACCTGCTGATCCAGCACTCCGTGCCGCACCTCGCGGCCGAGCTCGAGACCGCGTTCGCGACGCTGCAGCCGTCCGGGCGTCTGCCGGCCGACGACGAGCTGCCGGCCTGGGTCACCCGGATCGGCGTCAGCCGGACGCTGACCTCCCTGGCCGACGCCCCGCGCGCGCTCGACGACGCCTGCCTGGCGTTCGAGCAGCTGCGCCCGCTCACCGCCGACGGCGGCCGGATCGTCCACTTCAGCGATCTCGACAACCTCGGGACGCTGATCGGCCAGGTCCGCGATCCGGTCGAGCTGCGCCGCGCCGCGTCGCTGCTCGACCCGCTCCGCGGGCACGACCACCTGCTGACGACGTTGCGCAGCTGGATCGTGGCGGACGCCAACAACGGTGCGACGGCGCTCGAGCTGCACCTGCACCGCAACACGCTGCGGTACCGGCTCAACCGCATCGAGGAGCTGCTCGCCCTGACGCTCTCGTCGCCGCGCGCGATCACCAACGTCCAGCTGGCGCTGGTCGCCGACGAGCTGCTCGGCCGGGCGAGCAGCGCGGACGCCGGCGACGACCGACCGGAGTAGCGGCCTCAGCGCGCGGGGGTCGCCGTCAGGTCGAGCACCTCGACCGCGCGGTCGGCGATCATCGCCGCGATCGCGAGCGAGGACGTCGCGGCGGGCGACGGCGCGTTGCGGACGTGCAGGGCCCCGGGCCGCTCGTCGAAGACGAAGTCGTCGACCAGCTGGCCGTCGCGCGAGATCGCCTGGGCCCGCACCCCGGCCCATCCGGCGGTCACGTCCCTCGCGGTCAGCTCGGGGACGTAGCGCGAGAACGCACGGACGAACGCCCGCCGGCTGACCGCCGTCGCCAGCTCGGTCGCGCCGGTCCGCCAGAACCGGCGCGCGATCCGCCAGGTCCCCGGCCAGCGGAGCGTCGCGCCGACGTCGCGGCGGCTGATCCGCCCGAGCGCGTAGGCGTCGCGAGCACCCACCAGCAGCGCCGTCGGGCCGAGCAGCACGTCGCCGGAGATGTGCTTGGTCAGGTGGACGCCGAGGAACGGCAGCTCGGGGTTCGGCACCGGGTAGATCAGACCGCGCACCAGGTCGGTGGCCTCGGGGCGCAGCCGCAGGTACGCCCCGCGGAACGGCACGATCCGCGGGTCCGGGGAGCCGCCGTCGGCGACCGCCAGGCGGTCGGCCCAGCCGCCCGCGCAGCCGATCAGTCCGCGCGTGGCGATCTCCCCTGCGGAGGTCCGCAGCACGCGGCGCCCGGCCCGCTGCTCGACCCCGCTCACGCGGCGACCGAGCAGGAGCTCCCCGCCGGCGGCGCGCACGTCGTCGGCGAGCGCGCGGGTGACCGCCGCGAAGTCGACGATCCCGGTGTTCGGCGAGTGCAGCGCGGCGACGCCGGCGCAGTGCGGCTCGATCTCGCGCAGCCGCTCGCCGTCGACCCGCTCGATCTCGACGCCGTTGATCCGCGAGCGCCGCTCGA
>JBAZOW010000233.1:0-5575 GCA_041648495.1 Patulibacter sp. | reverse complement strand
TGGCTTCGACCGACCTTGCGAGCACCCGAGACCGCCTGCTGCTGGCGGCTGCCGACCTGCTCGAGGCGGCCCAGGGCGGCGAGGTCTCGACCCGGGCGATCTGCGACGCGGCGGGCGTGCAGGCCCCGACGCTCTACCACCACTTCGGGAGCAAGCAGGAGCTGCTCGACGCCGTGGTCACCCACGGCTTCAAGGCGTTCCTCGCCGACCGGGGGACGGCTCTCGCGGAAGATGACGGCGATCCGATCGACGACGTGCAGCGCGGCTGGGACCTGCACGTGCGGTTCGGGATCGAGAACCCGGCCTTCTACGTGCGGGTCTACGGTCGCGCCGTACCGGGCCAACCGTGCGGCGTGGTCGCCGAGGTCGAGGCGATGATCCTGAAGACGCTCGAGCCGGCCGCCCGTCAGGGTCGGTTGCGGGTCGCACCGCAACACGCGGCTCGTCAGATCCTGGCCGCGAGCACCGGGGTCGTGCTGACGCTGATCAGCTCGGCGGACGGCGGCGCGGACCGCGACCTCTCCGACGCGGTGCGCGACGCGGTCCTGGCGCGGATCGTCGCGGAGGTCGACGGTCGGCGCTCGTCAGACGCATCCGCCGATTCGCCCGCCGGGACGTCGACCGCGACGAGCGCGATCGCCCTGCGAGCGGCGCTCGGCGACGATCCCGGTCCGCTCAGCGCGACCGAGGCCGCGATGCTCGACGAGTGGTTGGTCCGCCTGGGCGGATGACGGGCGGCCCGGCGGTCGGTGGCCGGTCGGTCGCGAGTGAGCACGCAGGCCGTCCTCGCCTTTCGACCGGCCGCGCCTCGGCGGGCTGTCCTACTCAGCCCAGCGACCGCAGCCCCTCGACCAGCTCTTCCGACGCCTCCGCCGCGTAGACCGGGACGGCCCAGCCGGTCAGGTCGACGTGGAGATCGTCGCCGACGTCGACGGTCAGCTCTCCCCCGTCGAGCCGCACCGTGACGCGCTCGCTGCCGTCGTCGGCGTCGGAACGCCCGCCGCCCGCCAGCACGTAGGCCACGGCCGCTCCGGAGGCTCCGGTGCCGGACGACATCGTCTCGCCGACCCCGCGCTCGAAGATCCGGGCGCGGATCACCCCGGGCTCGAGCTCGCAGAACCACGAGACGTTGGTCCGCTGCGGGAACGACGGGTGGTGCTCGATGTCCGGCCCGATGGCGGGCAGGTCGAGGGCTTCGAGCGTCGCCAGGTCGTCTACCCGGATCGCGCACTGCGGGTTGCCGATCTTCACGTGCTGGTAGTTCCAGCGGCGTGGCTCGGCGCTCCCCCGTCGGGGCTCGGTCTCGGCCGTATCGAGCGTGCCTCGCCCGTCGTCGGCCCCGAGGTGATCGACGCTGCGCGTGAACGCCCGGCCCATGTCGACCCGGCACTCGGTCTCGGAGAGGATCGTCGGCCGGATCTCCCCCGCCACCGTGCTGATCGAGAACTGGGTCTGATCGGTCCAGCCGCGCCGGACCAGGTACATGATCGCCTCGCGGGCGCCGTTGCCCGACAGTTCGGCGATCGACCCGTCGGGGTTCCAGATCCGCAGGTCGGCCACCGTGCCCGACTCACTCGGCGGCGAGAGCTCCAGTACGCCGTCGCCCCCGGGACCCAGATGGGGGTCGCAGAGTCGCTGCGCGCGGGCGGGCGTCAACGGGAACGGGACCCGATCGCGTTCGACGATCAGGTAGTCGTTGCCGAGGGCCTGCCACTTCTCGAACGGGAACCGCATCGGCGGGAGTCTAGGCCAGCACCGGCGCGACGATCCGCGCGGCCACGACGTCCGGGTCGGGATCGTCGCTGAGGTCGATCACCTCGACGTCCGGCAGCTTGCGCATCCAGGTCAGCTGGCGTTTGACGTAGCGGCGGGTGTCGCGGCGCATCCGGTCGACGTCGTCGTCGAGCAGCGGCTCGAACCCGTGGGCCTTGCGCGCGGTCGCCGAGACCCCGGCGGCCGCCGCGGCGTGCACTTCGGCGGCGGCCCCCGCTTCGAGCATCGCGTCGACGCGCCGGTCGATCCGCGTGCGCAGCTGGTCGCGGTCACGGACCAGCCCGACCAGTCGGGTCGGATGGCGCGTCTCGTCGGTCCACAGCCGGTTCGGACCGGTCGCCGGGCGCAGCTCGCCGAGCTCGTGCAGCTCCAGCCAACGGACGATTCGCGAGCGATCGCGCGGCTGGACGTGCTCGGCCGCCCACGGCGCCACCACGAGCAGCCGCGCGTGCAGCGCCTCGGCGCCTTCCGACGCCAGCTCGGCTTCGAGCCGTTCCCGGATCTCGGGCGGCGCGGGCGGGCGCAGCTCCAGGTCGGTCAGGGCCGCGCGGAGGTAGAGCCCGGTCCCCCCGACCACGACCGGCACCCGCCCGGCGGTCAGCGCGTCGTCGATCTCGCGGTGCGCCAGTCCGGCGAACCGTCCGGCCGAGCAGGTCTCGCTGATCGGCAGCACGCTGACCAGGCGGTGCTCCAGGTCGTCCTGGTCGAGCGCGTCGCGGGCCCCGGTCAGGGTCTCGATCCCCTGGTAGAGCTGCATCGCGTCCGCCGATACCGCGATCGGATCACGACCCGCGGCGCGGAGCGCACGGCCGACGGCGAGCGCGATCTCGGTCTTGCCGACGGCGGTGGGGCCGAACAGGGCGATGACGGTCGGGACGGGCACGACGCTCACAACGGTCGTAAGTATGGTGACCGAGTGAGCGTCGTCGTCGGCTGCGGGTCTTCCGCCACCTCGTCGGCCGCCCGTGGGGTGGCCGAAGCGGCTCGTGACGCCGCCACCGAACTGGGCGGTCGCCCCTGCGACCTGGCCGTCGTCTTCGTCGCGGGAGACCTCGCGACCGCCGCCGACGCGGTCCTCGACGTCGTCGACGAGGAACTGGCTCCGACGCAGCTCGTCGCCTGCACGGCGAGCGGCATCCTCGCCGGCGCCGAGGAGCTGACCTCGGGTCCGGCGGTCGTCGTCTGGGCGATGGCGCTGTCCGGCGGCGCGAGCGTCGAGGTCACGGCGCTCACGGCCGAGCAGGTCGACTCGGGCATCGAGGTCCGCGGCCTGCCGGACGCGGACGAGGACGAACGGACGTCCGCGGTGATCCTGCTGGTCGATCCGGCCCAGCTGCCGCTCGACGTCACGCTCCGCGCCTTCGAGCAGCGGTTGCCGACCGTTCCGGTGATCGGCGGCGTGGCGTCGTTGATCCCCCGTCCCGATCCGCCGTTGCTCTGCCGTCCGGGCACGCGTGGCGGCGCCGGCCTGGCCCTGCGGTTCCGCGGGGTCGACGTGCTGCCGTGCGTGTCGCAGGGCGCGCGGCCGATCGGTCCGGAGCTGACCGTCACCGTCGGCGGGTCCGGTGCGATCCACCAGCTCGCCGGGCGACCGGCGATCGACGTGTTGCGCGACACGATCAACGAGCTGCCCGAGGACGAGCGCGGCCTGATCCAGCACGGGCTGCTGCTCGGCGTGGCCGTCGGCGGCGCGAGCGACGAGCAGGAGCCCGACGACTACATCGTGCGCGGGCTGGCCGCCGCGGACACCGAGACCGGTGCCGTGGCGATCGGCGCCCCGGTCGAGGTCGGTCAGACGGTGCGGCTGCACGTCCGCGATCCCGAGAGCGCGTCGCGCGACCTGGTCGACGCGCTGCGCCTGCGCCGGGAAGCGGCGGGATCGGCCCGGATCGCCGGGGCGCTGGCCTTCACCTGCAACGGTCGGGGTCGCGAGATGTTCGGCTTCGACGACCACGACGCCGACACGATCCAGCACGAGCTCGGCCCGGTGCCGCTGGCGGGGATGGTCTCGGCCGGCGAGATCGGCCCGGTCGGCGGCCGCCCGTTCGCCCACAGCTTCACCGCGACGGTCGCCGTCTTCCTGAGCTGAGCGCGCCGCTCGCCCGGTCGCGGTTCGTCGGCGGAACGCGATGACCGCCGCTGGTCGCGATGTCGACCGCTGCGTACACCGGCACACAAAGCACGCCGGATTCCTACGGAGCGTAACCTGGGTGCATGCAGCTCGCCGGAACCACCGTCCTCCTGACCGGCGCGACCGGTGGCCTCGGGCACGCGATCGCCCGCGCGCTCGCCGATCGCGGCGCGTCGCTCGTGCTGACCGGGCGGCGGGCCGAGATCCTGCAGCCGCTTGCCGACGAGCTCGGCGCCACCGCGGTCGCCGCGGACCTGTCGAACGCCGACGACGTCCAGCGCCTGGCGGACGACTACGCGCACGCCGACGTCGTGATCCACAACGCGGCGATCCCGGGCAGCGGCCCGCTCGACGACTACCGCGTCGACGAGATCGACCGGGTGATCGATGTCAACCTGCGCGCCCCGCTGGTCCTGACCAACCAGATGGTCCCGCGGTGGAAGCAGCGCGGCTGCGGCCATGTGGTGCTGATCAGCTCGATGAGCGCGAAGGTCCCGACCGCCGACGCGTCGCTCTACGCGGCGACCAAGCTCGGGCTGCGCGGCTTCGCGCAGGGCCTGCGTCCGGAGCTGCGGCCGTTCGGCATCGGTGTCAGCGTGGTCTTCCCCGGCTTCATCCGCGACGCCGGGATGTTCGCCGAGACCGAGGTCGAGCTGCCCAAGGGCGTCGGCACGAACACCCCCGAGGACGTCGCCGCGGCGGTCGTCCGCGCGATCGAGAAGGACCGCGGCGAGATCGACGTCGCGCCGCTCGGGATCAAGGCCTCGGGCGTCCTCAACGGCCTCTTCCCCGGCGTCCCGAGCGCGATCGCGGCCAAGATCGACGGCGGCCGGATGGGCGCCGAGATGGCCGAGAAGCAGCGCGCCAAGCGCTGAGCGAGCGACGCCACGAATTCGCTGGTGCGGATAACGCCCTACAGGGGGGGCACTATCCGCATCAGCTCGACCGGGCCGGGGACCTCGGCGGCCGCGAGGTCAGACCGTGCCGAGCGCCAGCAGCGACATCTCGCCGCTCAGCGTCTGCGACGTCGCGCCGGTGATCTCGACCGGGACGGTCTGACCGGGAACGCCGAAGCCGGTGAAGTTGACGACCTTGTTGTGACTGGTCCGGCCGCGCAGGCGGTCCGCGTCGGTGCGCGACTCGCCCTCGATCAGCACGTCGACCGTTCGGCCGATGAAACGCTGCGTCCGCTCACGGGCGTGCTTCTGGACCAGCTCGACCAGCCGCTCCATCCGCTCGACCTTGACCGGGTGCGGGACGAACTCGTCCTGCATCTCCGCCGCTTCGGTGCCGCGGCGCGGCGAGAAGACGAAGGTGAACGCGCTGTCGAACTTGACCGCGTCGACGACCTCCAGGGTCTCCTGGAACTCCTCCTCGGTCTCCCCCGGGAACCCGACGATGATGTCGGTGCTCAGCGAGATGTCCGGGCACTGCTCGCGGATCATCGTCACGCGGTCGAGGAAGCGCTGCTTGTCGTAGGTCCGCCGCATCTTCTTGAGAATCCGGCTCGATCCGGCCTGCAGCGGCAGGTGGATGTGGTCGCAGACCTCGGGCAGGGCGGCGTGGACGGCGACGACGTCCTCGCGGATGTCCTTCGGGTGCGGCGAGGTGTAGCGGACGCGCTCGATCCCGTCGATCGCTGCGACGGCCATCATGAGCTCGGCGAAGGTC
>JBAZOW010000232.1:0-5583 GCA_041648495.1 Patulibacter sp. | reverse complement strand
GCCTCCCGAGCGCGCCGTGTCGAGCGGCAGCGCGTACTCCCGACCGGCCGGCGAGTCGGGGTCGATCGTGACGCCCGAGCTCTGGGCCTGGGCGGTCGTGCCGAGCAGCAGGGCCATTGCGGTCACGGCCAGGGGGAACAGGGACCGGGGGGCCATCCCGTCAGTATGCCGTGTACCCGGCATACGCGCGACGGGTGGGTGGGACGCCGTCAGCTGCCAGGATGGGGCCCGTGTGCGGCATCTGCGGATACGTCTCCCCCGATCACGTCCCGCTCGACGTCGAGGCAGGACGCCGGATGCGCGAGACGCTGGAGCACCGCGGACCGGACGGGTTCGGCGAGAGCATCGTGTCCGACCGCGACGGCCTGCACGGCTGGATCGGCCACCGTCGCCTGCGGATCGTCGACCTGTCCGAGGCCGCGCACCAGCCGATGGCCAACGACGACGGCACGGTCGTCCTGAGCTACAACGGCGAGGTCTACAACTTCGCCGCGCTGCGGAGCGAGCTGCGGGCCCGGGGGGCGCGGTTCTCGTCCCACGGGGACACCGAGGTCGTGCTGCGGGCCTACGAGGCGTGGGGCGACGACTTCGTCGGACGGCTCGAGGGGATGTTCGCCCTGGCGGTCTGGGACGCCCGCCGCGGGCGGCTGCTGCTGGCCCGCGACCGCACCGGCAAGAAGCCGCTCTTCTACAGCCTGGCCGGCGGGCGGCTGACCTTCGCTTCGGAGATCAAGGGGCTGCTGGCCTGCCCGTGGGTCCCCGGCGAGGTCGACGCGGAGGCGGTGCCCGAGTACCTGACCTACGGGTACGTCCCGACGCCGCGCACGATGTACCGCGACGTCCTGGAGGTTCCGCCGGCGTCGATCGTCACCTACGACCGCGACGGCGTCGGGGCGCCGCGCCCGTACTGGAGCGCACGGCCCGCCGGCGGGCAGGACCTGCGGCCCCGGCGCCCGGTGCTGGACGAGGTGGCGCGGCTGCTCGGCGCGGCGACCGAGCGGCGGATGATCGCCGACGTGCCGCTGGGCGCGCTGCTCTCGGGCGGGATCGACTCCTCGCTGGTCGTCGGCCTGATGAGCCGCCACGCGCCCGAGCCGATCCACACCTTCGCGATCGGCTTCCCCGAGGAGCCGTCGTACGACGAGCGCGCGCACGCCCGGCTGGTCGCCGAGCACTTCGGCACGCGGCACGTCGAGCACGCCGTGCGGATGGACGCGGTCGGGCTGATCGACCGCCTGCTGTGGCACCACGACCAGCCGTTCGCCGACTCGTCCGCGATTCCGACCTTCGTCGTCGCCGAGCTGGCGCGGCGCGAGGTCAAGGTGGTGCTCAACGGGGACGGCGGGGACGAGATCTTCGGCGGGTACCTGCGGTTCCGGGCGGCCGCGGTGTCCCGGCTGGTGCCGCGGTCCGCCGGCCGCCTGGCGCGCCCGCTGGCGGGGCTGCTGCCGCGGGGGAGCGGATACCACGACCTCGGTCGCCGGGCCCAGCGCTACCTCGAGCGGGCTGAGGGCACGGTGCTCGATCGCTACCAGTCGTGGATCGCGAACATCTCCGAGGAGATGCTGCCGTCGCTGCTGGCCCCGGAGCTACGTCCGCTGGCCGCACGCGAGCACGTGCGGCGCTCGATGGAGGCGCGGTACGCCGAGGCGGGAGCGCTCCCGGAGCTCGATCGGATCCTCTACGCGAACCTCTGCACCTACCTGCCGGACGACCTCTCGGTCAAGGTCGACCGGACGACGATGGCGCACGGGCTCGAGGCCCGGTCGCCGTTCCTCGACACCGCGCTGATCGACTACGTCGCCCGGATCCCCGCCCGCCACAAGGTCGGCCTGCGCCGCGTCAAGCCGTTGCTGCGTCGTGCGTTCTGGCCGCTGCTCCCGGAGGCGACCTGGAACCGGCCCAAGCAGGGCTTCGGGGTTCCCGTCCACCGCTGGTTCCGGGGCGAGCTGGGCACGATGTTCGCCGACGAAGCGCTGGCTCCCGACGCCCGGACCGCGGCCTACCTCGATCGCGACGAGGTCCGCCGGCTGTGGACCGAGCACCGGTCGGAGGGCGGCGACCACGGGGCCCGCCTGTGGACGATCCTGATGCTCGAGCGGTGGCTGCGCCGGACCGAGCGTCCGCAGGAACTGGCCCCCCCGAGCGGCGACGGCCTGCTCGACGTGGCGACGACGGCGCCCTAGCTCGGTTTCGATCCTCTCGACCCTGGCCAGCCTTCTTCGTCCATCCCGCCCGACGGGCTCGGTTCGGGGACAACGAGGCCATCGATCAGGTCAGCGCCGCGCGCACGTCCGTAGCCGCGAAGTCGTCGCCCTTGAACAGCAGCGGCTCGTCGCGCCGCACGGCCAGTGCGTAGGAGAAGCAGTCTCCGTAGTTCAGGCCGGCCGGGTGGCGGCCCTTCCCGAAGCGCCGCCACGCGGCTCGCGCGAGCTCCGCGTCGGCCTCGTCGACGGGGAGCACCTCGACGGTCGCGCGATGCAGCAGGAGGTCCAGCTCGCGGCCTCCTGCTTCGCCGAGTCGCGCTTCGATGACGATTCCGGCCTCCACGAGCGTCGCGGCGGACAGGACCCGGACCGACGCGTTCGCGAGCGCCTGCGTGAACTGCGGACGATCGGATTCGTCGAGCAGGATCGCCACGAGGGCCGAGGTGTCGATGACCATCAGGACGGGAGACCGTGTCCGTCGTAGCCGAGAATCTCGTCGGCCGGCCGGCGGTCGAGCACGGGCAGCGCTCCGCTGCGCTTCGCAATCTCATCCAGCTCGGACGCGAGGTCGGGCGTGCTTCGACGCCCGCGTAGCCGTTCCAGCCGCTCGCTGATCGCGGTGCTGACCGCAGTGGTCAGCGACTCCCCCGTCCGGTGGGCCAGCTCCCGCGCCCGCCGGTCGGTCTCAGGATCCTTGATGTTGATAGCCATCCGGTCCCCTAGGGGTAGAAGGTAGAAATTCTGATTGATTCTACCATCAAGAGCGGGGCTCAATTCTCAGGTCGGGCCGCCGGTGGCCGGGACGGCGGGATCCACCACGGCGGACGGGGCTGCATCCTCACCCGCCGCCGGCAACCGAAACGCGAACTCGCTGCAACCCAGGCCCAGCCGGACGTTCTGGCGCTCCAGCACCAGGCCGTGGCGGCGCGCGCGGTCGAGCACCGCGCCGGGGGTCGCGACCTCGAACGGGTAGCCGCCGACCCAGTCGAGCAGGTCGTGCCAGCGGCTCATCCCGCGCAGGCTCTTGTAGTGCGTCCAGCTGCGGACGTAGCGGTCGGGGCGCAGCTGCGCCGTCCGCGCGACCAGGTGGCGGAGCTCGAACGGGGCCATCACCGCGAGGGCGTACGGCACCCGCAGGGGCTGCGGCAGCCGGTTGTAGATCCGCTTGACGGTCCGCCACGCCCGGCTGCGTGCGCCCTGGTCGTTGTAGATCGCGATCAGCAGCTGGCCGCCGGGCGCGACCGCTCCGGCGGCGTGGTCGAAGGCCGTCCACAGGTCGCCGGTGTGGTGCAGTACGCCCCACGAGTAGACGACGTCGAACTGCCCGAGCTCGGCCATCGCGGCCGCGTCGAGCACGCTCGCCTGCTCGATCTTCCAGCGCCCCGGGTCGATGCCCTCGCGCCGCCGCAGCTCCTGGGTGCACGCCACGCAGGTCGGGTCGTAGTCGAACGAGTGCAGCTGCGCGGCGCCGATCCGGGCCGCGGCGAGCGAGAACAGGCCGCTCCCGGACCCGATGTCCAGCCAGCGGCGCCCGGCGACGGCTCCCGGGCCGGCCAGCTCCTCGACCGACCGGACCGCCTCGCGGATCCGCTCCTCGTCGAGCCGGGTGAGGAACCCCGCCCAGTTCTCTCCGAACGCGAAGCGCTGATCGTCGTCGCTGACCTGCATACGCCGCATCGTCGCACGGGGGTGACGTCGAAGGCCCGCCCGCCCTCGGGGTGACGCGTGCCCGTCCGGAGCGTCATGCCCGCCGCGGCAGGCTCCGGAGCAGGTCCGACGTCTCCGCGACCATCCGCTCGAGCGAGAACCGCTCGACGATCCGGCGGCGGCCGGCGGCGCCGAGCCGCAGCCGCAGGGCCGGATCGCGCAGCACGCGCTCGAGTGCGTCCGCGAGGGCCGCGGGGTCGGCGGGCGGGACGAGCAGACCCGTCTCCCCGTCGCGCACGAGGTCCGCGATGCCGTTGACCCGGGTGCCGACCACGGGCAACGCGCTGGCCATCGCCTCCATCACGGACCCGGGCATGCCCTCCTGCGACGAGGGCAGGCAGGCGACGTCCGCGTCGGCCAGCAGCCGGGACATCTCGGACGGCGACCGCGGACCGACGACGGCCACGACGTCGGACAGGTCGAGCTGCGTCACCCGACGGCGGACGAGGTCCTCCGTCGGTCCGCTGCCGACGAGGACGAACCGCGCCGCGATCCCCCGGTCGCGGAGCAGCGCGGCGGCGTCGACCAAGTCCGCCTGGCGCTTGACCGGGGTGAAGCGTCCGACGCAGACGACCGTCGGCGGGTCCGGACGGCCGTCGCGGTCCGGGACGGTCCAGCGGTCGGCGTCGATCCCGTTCGGGACCCAGTGCAGGCGGCGGCGCTCGATCCCGTGCGCCTCGAGGACCGCGAGCGCGCCCGGGGAGTTGGCGACGTAGGCGTCGACCAGCGGCGCCGTCGCCCGCTCGACGACCATCGCCAGACGGCCCCGCGGACCGTCGATGCGCTCGACCTCGGTCACGTACAGGCCGCGGACCCCGACGGCGGTGCGCGTCCCGGGAGCCAGCAGCCGGGCGAGCATCCGGGTCGCGAGCCCGGCCCGGAACCCGTAGCCGCAGAGCACGTCGAAGCGGCCGGAGCGGACGAGCCGCCCCAGCCGCCCCAGCTCCCGCAGCGCCCCGCCGCCGCCGAGCGAGCGGACCGGCACGCCCGCCGCGCGCAGCTGCCGGGCCACCGGGCCCGGCCGGTCGAGGATCAGGACCGTGGCCTGCACGCCGTGCCGGCGTCCGTGCTCGGCCAGCGTGGCGACCATCAGCTCGGTTCCGGCGACCGCGTCGCGTCGCAGCACGTGGGCGACGCGCAGCGGCGGCATGCTGGCCCCGGCCGGGGCGGGATCCGGGGGGCCCGGGCGCGACATCTGCGGGAGCCTATCTGGCGATCCCGGAGCGCTCACGAGCGCGTGGGCGCGCGGGACGCCGACCGCAGTGCCTCGCGCAACGTCGCGTCGCGGGGGTTGAGGCGCAGCGCCCGGGCGTAGGACCGGCGGGCGGCGGCGCGGTCGCCGGACCGCGTCTGCAGATCGCCCAGCAGCGCCCAGGTGACGAAGTCGTCGGGCTGGCGGCGCAGCGCCTCCCGCAGCACGGCGATCGCCGGCGCGGCGTCGCCGTAGCGGGCGATCGCGGCCGCCTTCGCGTGGTACGCGGGGAGCGCGTCGGCGTCGAGGGCCAACGCGTCGTCGGCCCGCCGGATCGCCGTCGCCGGGTCCGAGGCCACGCGGGCGCGGGCGTCCCGGACGTCGTGCTCGACCAGCAGCCGCGCGCTCAGCCCGGCGGTGGTCAGCAGCAGGATCAGCACACCGATCGCCGCGGGGACGGCCACCCGCGGGTCCCGC
>JBAZOW010000231.1:0-5605 GCA_041648495.1 Patulibacter sp. | reverse complement strand
CCAGGTCAAGCTCGCGCGCTTCAACGGCACGCGCTGGAGCGGCGTGGGCGTGCCGGTCAACCGGGTTCCGAGCGCTCCGCTGCGGCAGCCGACCGCCGAGAACGCCCCGCGCGTGGCGATCGCCGCCGACGGCGCCGCGATCGTGGCGTGGCAGGAGCCCGACGAGGCCCTGATCGACCGGGTCTGGGCCCGACGGGTCTTCGGCAGCCGCCTGGGCACCGTCCTGCCGGTCAGCCCGCCCGCGATCGACGGCGTGCCGCAGCGCGGGTCGACCGACGCGATCGACGTCCGGATCACCGACGTCGGGCGGGCGGTCGTCGCGGTACGCCAGCAGCCCGATCCGTCGGTGCGCGGCCAGCCGCCGCGGATCTACGTCAACCAGCTGGACGAGCCCGAGAGCGGCGCCGGCAAGGCGTTCGGCGGACCGCGGCTGGCCGCGGCGCCGCCGGCCGGGGCGGTCGGGGCCCCGTCGTTGGGGCTCGGCGGACGCTTCGGGCTGCTCGTCGGCTGGGAGCTCGGCGGCACGGTCGCGGTCGGCGCGGGCTCCGGCGGCGACGTCACGGCGCAGACCTCGATCGGTCCCGCGCTCGCCTCCCCGGCCCCGGTGCTCGTGCAGGGCGTCGACGACCGTGGGGTGCTGGCCTCCGCGACCGCGACCGGTGGCGGTCGCGTTGTCGTCCGTGAGCTCGACGCCGGTCGCGTTCGCAGCGAGCAGGCGGTGGCCGGCCCCGCCGGCGGGCCGGTCGGCGAGCTGCGGATCGCGGGCGCCGGCAACGGCAACGCGCTCGTCGCGTTCCGCCAGGGTGAGAGCGACGAGGGTCAGATCGCCGTCGCGCGCGTCGACGCGCCGCCGGTCCCGTTCGTTGCCGAGCCGCCCGGCGAGTGGACCAACCTGCGTCGGCCGACGATCACCTGGAACGCCCCGGCGAACGACCCGAGGCCGCGCGGCTACGCGGTCGAGATCGACGGCAGGATCGTCGCCCGCACGGTCAATAACCGCTTCTTGACCCTCAGGACCGGGGCGTTGCGCGACGGCCAACACCGGGTGCGCGTGATCGCGACCAGCCGGACGGGCGGGGGCGAGACGGCCACGGCGCCCGTCACCTTCGGGACCGACCGACGCCGTCCCACCGTGACGGTGAAGCGCGTGGGCAAGCGGATTCGCGTCCGGGTCGTCGATCCGGGCGGCAAGGGCACGGCGTCGGGCCTCGCGTCCGGCGGTACGACGATCGACTGGGGTGACGACGAGCAGTCCGACGGCGTCACCCGGTCCGCCAGCCATCGGTACAAGAAGGCCGCGCGTCGCACGATCGTGGTCCGTACCCAGGACGAGGCCGGCAACGCCGTCACCGTCCGCACGACCCTGCGGGTTCCGCGCGGCTGAGCAGCCCTGCGCACGCCGTACCGGACGTTGACGCGACGTTCTCGCGATGTTCACGTCCGCCCGATCGGCGTCGCTTACCGTCCAGCGTCGTCGCGCAGCCTGCGCTCCTGTCGTCCGAGATTCGGCCCGATGCCCCGCCCCTCCCGCACCGCTCCCGTTCTCGGGGGCCTCGCCCTCACCGTCGCCTCCGCCGCGGTGGTCTTCTCGGCCACCGGCGTGAGCATCGGCGACGGTGGCCTGCGTGCCACCGCTGCCCCGCAACCGGGCGGCGTACTGCGGTTGGACGGCTCCAAGCGCTTCCCGCCGGACGCGATCCCGACCGTCGCCAAGGCGGGTACGACCGCTCGCCTGGGGCGCCTGACCGAGAGCCGTGCTCGCAGCCGCTGCGGCGCCACGATGGTCGACCTCGGGACCTGGTGCCTGGACAAGAACGTTCGCGGCACGGCGGTCTACGCCGCCGCGGGCCGCCAGTGCGTGGCCGCCGGCGGGTACCTGCCGACCGCCGGAGAGCTGATCGGAGCCGCCGGGCGCGTCCGGCTCTCGGGCCGGCTGGACGACCACCCCAGCATGGCGCTGATCGACGCCGCCGGTCACGACCGACGCGAGCTCTCGGCCGATCTCTTCACCACGACGACCGGGGCGGCTGCGGCCGGGTCTCCCGCCAACCCGGCCCCGCTCAGCCTGCAGGCGGTCACCGTCTACGACAACCGCGACCGCGGGGGCTTCGCGGGCGGCGTCTCGGTCGCCCGCCCGGAGCGGTTCCGCTGCGCGTACGTCAAGCGCCAGGCCGGCCCGCTCGCCGCGCAGCGCGTCACCGTCCCGACGGTGACCGGCCGCAGCGCGCGACGGATCTCCGCCACGGTGCAGACGCCCGTCGCCGGCCGGTTGACCGTCCTCGCCACCGTCACCAGCCGCAAGCGGACGATCGTCGTGGGCCGCGGGACGGCGGTGGTCAGGAAGGCCGAAAACCGCCGGCTGACCGTCAAGCCGACGCCCGCCGCCCGGCGCCACCTGCGCCCCGGCCAGAGCGTCCGCGTACGCCTGCAGGTCAGCCTGCGTCCGAAGTCCGGGCCGCCGATCGAACGCACGACCACCCAGCGCGTGCGGTTCCCGCGCTCGTGATCCCGACCGTCCCCGTGAATCCCAACCCCAGCGAGACTCCGTGAGCAACCCACGCCTGGCCTCATCCCACCGCAAGCGCTCGCCTCTTCGCGACGGTCTGACGTTTGCGTTCGATCTCCTCAAGGCGATCTGGAAGTGGTTGACCCGCGACAAGATGTCGCTGTTCCTGCTGCTGTCCGCGATCGCGGTGGCGATCACGTTCTTCAGCCTGCTCGGGTCGCTCAGCCCGAGCCCGAAGGGCCAGGAGACCAGCTACAGCAGCGTCCTCAGCCTCTCGAACGCCAAGCAGATCGAGACGGCCGAGCTGATGGACCGCGACCATCTGGTCCAGCTGCGGCTCAACGACGGTTCGCTGGTCTACGCGGACTACCCGTCGTCGGACACGGCGACCAACGACCTGCTGTTGCGCCTGCACCGCGGCGGGGCGACCGCCACGGTCGATCCCCAGTCGGGCAAGCCGACCCGCACGGTGATCGTCCAGTTCCTGCTGCCGATCCTGTTGCTGGTCACGTTGTTCGCCTTCTTCACCCGCCAGGGCGCGGACGCCAGCGGCGGGATCGCGGCGTTCTCGTCCTTCCGCGGCAAGGGCAAGCGCAAGAAGAAGGGCTCCTCCCCGATCACCTTCGCCTCGGTCGCCGGCGCGGGCAGCGCGGTCGCCGAGCTGCGCGAGATCGGGGACTTCCTCGACGACCCGCAGAAGTACCTGTCGCAGGGCGCCGCCGCCCCGAAGGGCGTGCTGCTCGTCGGTCCTCCGGGCACCGGCAAGACCCTGCTCGCCCGAGCGACCGCCGGCGAGGCCGACGCGGCGTTCTTCTCCGCCTCGGGCGCCGAGTTCGTCGAGTCGCTGGTCGGCGTCGGCGCGGCCCGCGTCCGTGACCTGTTCGAGAAGGCCCGCAAGGCCGCCCCGTCGATCATCTTCATCGACGAGATCGACGCCGCCGGCCGCAAGCGCGGTGCCGGTGTCGGTCAGGGCAACGACGAGCGCGAGCAGACGCTCAACCAGATGCTGGTCGAGATGGACGGCTTCGGCGGCGACGCCGGCGTGGTGGTGATGGGCGCGACCAACCGCCCGGACATCCTCGACCCCGCGCTGCTGCGTCCGGGCCGCTTCGACCGCCAGGTCGTGATCGACGTCCCGGACGTCCACGGTCGCCTGGAGATCCTCGAGCTGCACGCCCGGGGACGAGACTTCGCCCCCGACGTCGACCTGCACCAGGTCGCCAAGCTCTGCCCGGGCTTCAGCGGCGCCGAGCTGGCCAACCTCGTCAACGAGGCCGCGCTGCTGACGGTCCGCGAGCAGCGGGCTCAGATCGACCAGGCCACGCTCGAGGAGGCGATCGACCGCGTCGTCGCGGGTCCCGCCAAGCGCCACGTGCTGACCGAGGACGAGCAGTGGACGATCGCCGTCCACGAGGCGTCGCACGCGGTCGTCACCCGCGCGATCGGCCAGACCGTCTCGGCGCAGAAGCTGTCGATCGTCGCCCGCGGCCGCCAGCTCGGCACCGCCGCCGCGATGCTGACCGACAAGGACGCGGTGATGCACGGCAAGCGCGACCTGGAGCGCCAGCTGGCCGCGATCATGGCGGGCACCGCGGGCGAGATCCTCGAGTTCGGCGAGGAGTCGACCGGGATCTCCGACGACCTCCACGCCGCGACCAAGCTGGCCCGCTCGATGGTCACCTCGTTCGGCATGTCCAAGCGTCTCGGTCACGTGACGATGGGCGAGCCGGCCGGCGAGGTCTTCCTCGGTGCGGGCCTGCAGGACCTGGGCTCGATCGGCTCCGACACGCTGAACACGATCGACCACGAGATCGAGCGCCTGGTCGACGAGGCCGAGCGGCGGGCCCGGTTCGTGCTCCGCGCGAACTGGAAGACGGTCCGCGCGACGGCGACCTCGCTGCTCGAGTTCGAGACGCTCTCGGGCCACGCGCTCGACGCCCTGCTGATCGACGTCGCCGAGACGCCGATCGACACGATTCCGGTGAACGAGGGCGACCACGAGTCCGAGAACATCGAGCAGCACGGCCGCCACGGCACGACGAGCCGCCCGGCGTAGCCGACGTCGTCCGCGGACACGCGAGCGGGCCGCCACGATCGTGGCGGCCCGCCGCCCCCGCAGCCGGGAGACCGTCGCGTGCCGCAACCACCCCGCCTGATCCTCGATCCCGAGACGATCACCGGGCTCTACCGCCGACAGGCCCAGACCCTGCTCGTCTTCTTCCAGCGCCGTCTCCACGATCCCGAGCTGGCGGTCGATCTGGTCGCCGACACCTTCGAGACGGTGATCGAGCGTCGTGACCAGTTCCGGGGGAGCAGCGACCGTGAGCTCCACGGCTGGCTGTGGAGGATCGCCCAGTCGGTGCTGACCGCGGAGCAGGTGCGGGAGGAGCGGGAGCAGCACCACCGTTCGACCCTCGCCCGTCAGCGCCGCGCCCTGACCGACGTCGAGATCGAGCGCGTCGAGGAGCTCGCCGGTACCCGGGAGCTGCGCGCCGGCGTCACTCGGCACCTCGACGAGCTGCCGCCCGAGACGCGCGAGGCGGTGCGCCTGCACGTCGTCGAGGGTCACTCGTACGCGGCCGTCGGTGAGCGCTTGGGCATCAGCAGCGATCTCGCGCGGGCGAAGGTCTCCCGCGCGCTGCGTCACCTGCAGGATCGGCTGGGCCCGGCGATCGAGGACTGGCGGCGGGACCGATGAGCGGCGAGCACGGGCGACTCCCCACCGAGCACGATCCGCAGCTGCCGATCCTGCTCGAGCTCGAGCGGTTGATCCAGGCCGCGGCGGTTGCGGACGGGCGCCGAGTCGTCGGCGGTCGACGACCCGGGCAGGAAGGCCCACGACGTCCCCGCGACCAGCTCCCCCGGTCCGAGGACGCGAAGCGCCGGCGCTGAACTCGGACGATGCCGGCGCGTAGGCGTGCGGGCCGGCGGAGCTTCGGGCCGCACGCCGAAGCCGCGAGTCCGTACGGCAGTGACGTGGCAATGTCATCGGGTCGACCCGTTTGTTTCCGGCGCATCGACCACGACGCTGCCGTCGAGGTCGGTCCGCCGCATCGGGACTCCGGCCTCGGCCACCGCGGACGCGGTCGACGGCGCGGG
>JBAZOW010000230.1:0-5626 GCA_041648495.1 Patulibacter sp. | reverse complement strand
CGGGACGCACGGGGCGCCGTCGTCGACCTGCGGCTGCGCGACCGCGAGAGCGGCCGGACCACGCCGGTCCGGCTGAAGCTCGCGCGCTGAACCACGCATCCACCACCACACGATCGATCAGGACCATGCACACCAAGAACCACATCGCACGCCGGATCTCCGGCACCGTCGCGGCCTCCGGGATCGCCCTGCTGCTGGCCGCGGGAGCGGCCTCGGCCGACTCGATCGCCTACGTCAAGGACGGCAACGTCTGGCTGACCACGACCGACGGCTCACGCCAGTACCAGGTGACCGATGACGGCGGCTACTCGACCGTCTCGCAGTCCGACAGCGGCCGGATCGTCGCATTGCGCGGCGACCGGATCACCACCCTGGAACCGGACGGCTCGCCGATCCACGTCGACGGCTCGACCCGCTACGACATCCTCACCCCGCACTCCTACACGATGCCGGGCACGCAGTTCCGCGGTCCGTTCGATCCGGTGATCTCGCCGAACGGGATGAAGATCGCCTACACCTGGTACTACACGCAGTACGGGGAGACGCCCAACTGCAACCCGTCGCTCGGGTGCCACACGGTCTACGGACGGCAGGGCACCAACTACATCTCGCCCGACGGGAAGAGCCCGTTCGACCGACCGGGCTGGAAGGAGCAGACGGGCTGGGTCGGCGCGTCGTGGCACGCGGACGGCGAGACCCTGCTGTCGGACCCGATCCAGGTCGGCAACGAGGACGTGGTCGTGCACACCCCGGGCGACGACAGCACCGGGTTGCCCGGCGGCCTGTCGCGCTGGTTCTTCGACTCGTCGGCGCCGGGCGGGCTGCGCGACGGCGAGATGAGCCGCGACAAGACCAAGCTCGCGTTCGTCACCGGCGAGCAGGCCGAGACGATCCACCTGTATCGCGCGATAGGTGGCTACCCCGCCCTGCCGTTCGCCTGCTACCGCCTGAACGACGCGGTCGGGCGGGTCAACTCGCCGTCGTGGTCACCGGACGGGACGAAGCTCGCGTTCGCCGACGCCACGGGGATCAACGTGCTGCCGCTGCCCTCGTTCGCCGACGGCTGCGGGACGCCGACCGCTGAGCACACCAAGCGCCTGCTGATCCCGGGGGCGACCAATCCGGACTGGGGGCCGGCGGACGTGCCGCCCGCGCGTCCGATCGACAACGGCGGGGGCGGCGGCGGGGACCACGGCGGCGGTACGGGCGACCACGGCGGCGGCAAGGACGGCGGGGGCGGGACGAGCGGCGGCCTGAAGCTCGGCGACACGCTGACGCCGCGCCAGCAGACGGTGAAGCCGCCGCGCGGTCCCGCGATCACGCTGCGCAAGCGGGTCACGCTCGGGACGGCGTTGCGGAAGGGCCTGAGCGTGCAGCTGTCCGGGGGCGAGCCGGGCAGGGTCAAGCTCACGGCTCGTGCGGGGAACGCGATCGTCGCGAGCACGCGCATCCGGGTGCCGAAGTCGGGGACGGTCCGGGCGACCGTGACGTTCACCGCCGCCGCACGGAAGCGCTTGAAGGGACGGAAGACGGTCAAGCTCGCCCTGCGGGCCGGGGCGGCGCGCGGAACCGTGACGCTGAAGCGCTGAGCGTGCGGCGGCCGGGTTGGCGCCGGCCCGGCTCGGGGCTGGCGCGGCGAGTCCCGCGCGGAGACCGGCGGCGACGCAGAATCGGTCGCCCGGCCGTCGTAGACTGGCGCGCGATGTCGACGTCGTCCCTCCTCGATCGCGCGCACGAGACGCAGGCGCTTCGCCGCGCGGTCGAGGCGCTCGCCGATGGGCGCGGCGGCGTCGTGCTGCTGGAAGGTCCCGCCGGGATCGGCAAGACCTCGCTGGTCGAGGCGGTCGGGCCGATCGCCGCCGAGCACGAGGCGCTCGTGCTCGGCGCCCGCGCGTCGGAGCTCGACCGCGGCTTCGCGTTCGGGGTCGTGCTGCAGCTGCTCGAGCCGGTGCTCGACGCCCTCGACGACGCGGGGCGCGAGCGGGCGTTCGCCGGGGCCGCCCGCCGGGCCGCGTCGCTGTTCTCGCCCGACGATCTTGACGACGTCGGCGGGACGGGCGGGGAACCCGAGTTCCGGATCCTCAGCGGCCTGTTCTGGCTGGTCGCCAACCTGGCGGACGAGCGCCCGCTCGTCCTGCGGATCGACGACCTGCACTGGGCCGACGTCGCCTCGGTGCGGTTCCTGGAGTTCCTCGGTCGGCGGGTCGACGACGTCGCCGTGCTGGTCGTCGGCAGCCTGCGTCCGAACGAGCCGGGCGCTCCGGCAGCCCTGCTGGCCGAACTGGCGGCGGCTCCCGCGACCGAGGTCCTGTGGCCCACCGCGCTCGGCACGGACGCCGTGGCGGCGGTGCTGGCCGGTCCGCTCGGAGCGCAACCGGACGGGGCGTTCGTGCGGGCCGCCCGCGAGGCGACCGGGGGCAACCCGCTGCTGGTCACGGTGCTCGCCCGCGAGGCGGCGGTCCGGGGACTGCGCGGCCGCGACGACGAAGCCAGCGAGCTCTCGTCGCTCGGGGGTCGCGGCGTCGCTCGGGTGGTCGCGCGGCGCCTGCGGTCGCTGGGACCCGACGCGGAGCGCGTGGCGCGGGCGATCGCGGTCGGTGGCGAGCGCGCGTCGGCCGACGACGTGGCGGAGCTCGCGGGACTGTCGGGTGGAGCGGCGCGCGGCGCGGTCGACGCGCTGATCGCCGCGGAGGTCGTGGCCCCTGGCGGGCGGTGGTTCGTGCACCCGCTGGTGCGCAGTGCCGTCGCCGAGGCGATCCCGGACGGCGAGCGGATGCGGCTGCACCGGGCGTGGGCGCAGCGGCTGCGCGAGATCGGTGCTCGGCCGGCCGAGATCGCGGCGCACTGGCTGGTCTCGGCCCCGGCGGGCGACCCCCAGGTCGTCGCGGACCTGGTCGACGCCGCCCGGACGGCAGCGCACGAGGGCGCCACCGAGACCGCCGTCGACCTACTGACCCGCGCGCTGGAGGAGCCGCCCGCGCCGGAGGATCGGCCGCGCCTGCTGCTGGAGCTCGGCGAGCTGGAGCTGCGGGCCCAGCGACCGCAGGGCGCCGCACGGCTGGAGCAGGCGCTGGCCACGGGCCTGGAGGGCGAGGACGGGGCGCGGGCCCGCGCCGCGTTGGCGTTCGTGCTCGTGCACACCGATCCCGCGCGCGGCTTCGCGGCCGCCGAGGCCGCCCGCGCCGAGACCGCGGATCCGGCGCTGCGTTCGCGGCTCGAGGCGTTCGTGCTCGAGGGCCTGATCTTCGTCGACGCGTTCGCGGCCGAGCGCGACGCGCGCCTAGCGGCGGGCCACGCCGCCGCGGACCCGTCGCCGGTGATGCTCGCCCACCTGGCGCTGCAGGCGTCGGCGACCGGACGGCCGCCGGACGAGACCCTGGACCTGGTCCGCCGCGCGATGGCCGACGGGACCCTCGTCGACCACGTCGGTCCGGGCAGCTCGACCTGGAACCTGCTCACCCACGCGGTCCGATTCGCCGAGGACGCCGACGCCTGTCGCGCGCTCCTGGCCGACGGCGAGGCGGAGATGGTGCGCCAGGGGCAGCACGTGGCGAGCCTGTTCGTCAACCAGTCGTGGGGCTACTGGCACCGCGACTTCGGGTCGGTCGCGACCGGTGCCGCTCGGTCGCAGCTGGGCCTGGATGCCGTGCGGACGCTCGGGTTGGACGTCACCGCGCCGGCGCTGGCGGCGATCACCGCCGAGAACCTGCTGCTGCTCGACCGGCTCGACGACGCGGCGACATTGATCGACGTACCGCTCGGGGGCGCCGAGGGCACGTTCATCGAGCCGTTCGTGCGCTCGGCACGCGGGTTGGTGCGGTCCTACCGGCGCCGGACCGCCGAAGCCGAGGACGACTTCCGGCAGACGATCGCGGCAGGAGACGCGCGGGGCTGGACGTCACCGTTCGCGACCCGCGCACGGCTCCGGCTGGCCGAGCTGCTGGCGGTTCGTGGCGAGCGCGACGAGGCGCTGGCGCTGGCCGACCACGACATCGCGGTGGCGCGGGCGGCGGGCACCGCCGGAGCGTTGGGCGCCGCGCTGCGGGTCCGGGCGCGGGCCCTGGGCACCGAGGACGAAGCGGTCGAGGTGCTGCGCGAGGCGGTCGCGACGCTGGCACCGGGTCCGATGCGGATGGAGCACGCCTGGGCGTTGCACGACCTGGGAGCGCTGCTGCGGCGTCGGGGGTTGCGAGGGGAGGCGCGGGAGGCGCTGCGACCGGCGCTCGACCTGGCGGCCCGCAGCGAGTCCGCGCTGCTCGGCCGGCTGGTGCGCAGCGAGATCGAGGCGGCGGGCGGACGGCCACGCCGCGAGCGCACGAGCGGAGCCGAGGCGCTGACGCCGAGCGAGCGCCGGGTCGCGGACCTGGCGGCCGAGGGACTGTCCAACCGCGAGATCGCCGAGTCGCTCTGGATCACGCGCAAGACGGTCGAGCACCACCTGGGACGGGTCTACGGCAAGCTCGGGATCAGCACGCGGGCGGGGTTGGCGGAGGCTTTGGGGGCGGCGGTCGGCTGATTCTCCGGTCGGGTGGAAGGCTCGTCGTCAGAAGGCCGGTGTCGGCGGCGGCCGGGACTCCGAGTTCGGGAAACCCGATGAGCGCGTGGGGACCCGGCGGGAAGGAGGGGTCTAGGATCGTCCGATGTCGCAACCATCCCCGTCGCGTTCCGTGCCCGAAGCCGAGCGACTATCCCGTCGTGGCCTGCTCGGGGCCGGCGCGGTCGCCGCCGCCGGGGCCGCCGGACTCTCGGCCCTCGGACCCACGACGGCCGGCGCAGCGTCCCCGCGGCCGAGGACGCCGGACGGTGCGCTCAAGGCGCTGCTGCACGGCAACGCGCGGTACCGCCGGAACGCGTGGTCGCGCAAGGACTACTCGCCCGTCGGCGAGGCGCAGCCGACCGCCCAGGAGCCGTTCGCGGCGGTCCTGACCTGCGCCGACTCGCGGGTCTCGCCGCCGCTGATCTTCGACGTCGAGCGCGGCAACATCTTCGCGGCGCACGTGGCCGGCAACAGCATCGACGAGGGCTCGCTCGGCAGCATCGAGTACGCGGTGGCGGTGCTCAAGGTGCGCGTGGTGATGGTGCTCGGGCACAGCGACTGCGGAGCGGTCAAGGCGGCGATGCACGTGGTCGACGGATCGAAGACCTACGACGCGGAGCACTACGGGGCGATCGGCGCGTTCGTCGACCGGGTCGTGCCCGCGGTCCGGGCGCTGCCGGACGCCAACCGCACGCTCGGTCGCTGCGTCTCGTCCAACGCGCGACTCCAGGCGGCGGACCTGGCCCAGCGCAATCCGATCATCGCGCCGGCGGTCCAGCGGGGCGAGATCAAGGTCGTCGGAGCGGTCTACGACATCCGCACCGGTCGGGTGCGGGTGGTCTGACGCGGACCGACCGGCGGGGCGGGCGCGTCAGTGGCGTGCCGGCCGCGTGCCGGCGGGGACGCGATGCCCGGAGCCGCTACGCCCCGCGCTTCCGGGGGGTCGCACGGCCGGCAGGCTTGGCCGGAGCGTCTTCCGAACGGGGGGCGACGGTCGTCTTCGGCGCCGTCCGGCTCTTGGCGCTGGTGAGCTGCTCGATCCCGCTGGAGGCCTTGCGCGACGCCTTCAGGAAGGCGGCCTGGACGTCC
>JBAZOW010000229.1:0-5692 GCA_041648495.1 Patulibacter sp. | reverse complement strand
CATGACGTACATCACGCAATGCGTGCTTCACGTCGACCCCCGCGCCGCCCCACCGCGTAGCGTGACAAATCGCATGCCGTTACCGGCGCGCGGAACCGTCGACCCGCACACCGCCGCCCCGCGCGTCGAGCGCACGCGCTCCGCCGCGGCGTTCACCGCCGACGTTGGAGCAAGACCGCCGGAGCCAACCGAGATTGCACCGGTTTGGCTCCGAATCCCTGTAGCCGTGCCTTCTGGACCCGAACGGCATGTAAGACGGGACGATGACGTTTCCCGCCCCGTCCAACGGACGACGCGCTCTGCGGCCTGGGGACCGCGTCAGAGCCACGGTCAACGCGCAGATCTCCCGGGTCGCGGGGCGACAGCATGGGCTGATCACCACACGGCAGCTCGCCGCGTGTGGACTGGGCCGAGGCGCCATCGCGCACCGCCGCAGCGTCGGAGTCCTGATCCCCGTCGCTCCCCGGGTGCTCGCCGTCGGTCGCCCTGCCGAGGGCGCCTTGGCCCGGCACCTGGCCGCGGTGCTCTCCATCGAGCGCGAAGCATGGTTGAGTCACCGGTCTGCAGCGGCGGTCTGGGATCTCACGCCGTTCGAAGCTCGGCAACCCGTCGATCTGCTCGTCGAGGGCACGCCGCCGCGCTCACGCCCCGACGTCCGGATCCGTCAGACGAAGAGGCTCGACCAGGCCGATCGGGGGCTGCGCAAGGGGCTCCCGGTCACGGGCATCGCCCGCACGGTGGTCGATCTGGCCGGGGTGCTTGCGACCGATCGCGTGGAGCGGGTCGTGGCCGAGGCGTTCGCCCTGCACCGTTGCCGCCCGGCCGACGTCCGTGCTGCCCTGGAGCGGACGCCGACCCGGCGCGGCCACGGGACGGTACGTGCAGTGCTGGAACAGGCCGACGGTCCGCGGCGGACGCGTTCCGAGGCCGAACGTCGGTTCCTCGAGATGGTGCGGACGGCGGGTATCGAATCGCCCCGGACGAACGCCAAGGTCGGCCGCTACGAGGTCGACGCGGTGTGGGCTCGCGAACGGGTGATCGTCGAGATCGACGGCTACGCTTTTCACGGCTCGCGGCATCGTTTCGAACATGACCGGCGGAAGGATGCCGAGCTCCAGGCGGCGGGCTGGATCGTCTTTCGCGTCACCTGGCGCGGCCTGACCGACGACACGCTGGCCACCGTGGCGCGCCTCTCGGCGGTGCTGACGTCACGCCGAGAGGACTCGGGCGAGCGTGGCCACGGATAAGGGACCAAGCCGACCCAGCGTGCACGCCGTCGTGCCGTGCGCCCGGCGGAGGCTCGAGACGACGCGAAACATGCAATGCATGCGTCAGGTCGAGCTGAGCGGAACCTGATCCCGTGGCTCGACGCTTTGCATGCTCGATGCCGCCTTGCGAGGCCCTACCGTCTGCGCGCCCGCTCTACTGCGTCGCGTACGAGACGATCGATCCGTCGATCAGCCACTCGACCGGGGCCTTGTCGTCCGTGTAGACCGGGCCGCCGTCGAAGCCCTCTTCGAGGCTGGCCGCGGCGCGCTCGGCGACCGGGCGCAGCTCGGCGGGCAGCGACGGGATCGAGGCCCGCAGCTGGTCGGCCGAGGCCGGGGCGGTCGAGCCGATGACGAGCGTGTTGGTGCGCGTCATCGGATAGCGCACGACGGACGCGAACTGCGTCCGCATCGTCGTCGCCAGCGCCTTCTCGAGCTGGTCGTTGCCCGCGGGATGCCCGACGTTGACGATCACCGATCCGCGGGCCGTCAGCCGGTCGCGGACCTCGCCGAAGAACTCGCGGGTGGTCAGGTAGAACGGGATGTACGGCTGGCGGTACGCGTCGACGCCGATCAGGTCGTAGCGGCCCTCGCCGTCGTCGTGGCCGCCGGCGCGGAGGAACGGCCGGGCGTCGGCGGTGTGGGTGACCAGACGCGGGTCGTCGGGCATGCCGAACCACTCGCGGCCCATCTCGGTCACGCGACCGTCGATCTCGACGCCGTCGAAGCGGACGTCGGGGAAGAAGTGCAGCGACGCGCGGGCGACGGTCCCCGCGGCGTTGCCGAGCATCGCGATCCGGCCCGGGGGCGGGGTGGGGGCAAGGCCCTCGGCTCCGGCCGCGTCGACGTTCGCGCCCGCGGCGTCGCCCTCCGCGCCATCGTTGCCCGCGGCACCACCCGAGCCTGCCGCGCCACTGCCGCCACCGGCACTCGCCCCACCCGCCGCCGGGTCCGTCACCGCGAACGGCAGCACCTGGAAGGCGTCCCAGTAATTGTCGGTCAGCACGGTGTCCTCGCGCCAGACCGAGTGGATCGCCTGCCCCTCGTTGAGCTCCAGCCGCCGCTCGGGCACGGTCTCGCCGGTCGCGTCGTCGATCACCGGGTGCTCGACCACGCGGGCGTACTGGTAGAGCGTCTCGGCCTCGGCGAGCACCTTGTCGCCCTCGGCCGCCGGCTTGGTGATCCCCGGCGGCACGAACAGTAGGCCGCCGATCAGCAGCGGGACGATCCAGGCCTTCCACGGCAGCCGGTAGGCCGCGACGAAGGCCATCATCAGCGCGAAGACGATGAACGTCCGCTGGCTGCCGACGAACGGGATCAGCAGCAGCGACGCGGCAAAGGTGCCGACCAGGCTGCCCGCGGTGCCGATCGCGCCGAGCCGGCCGACGGTCTCGCCGGTGCGGTCCAGGTCGGTGACCGCGAGCTTCGTCGCCCACGGGGTCGCGGCGCCGATCAGCACCAGCGGCAGGGCGATCAGGACCATCATCCCGACCAGCGATCCGACGAACGCGCCGGCCTCGATCTTGTCGAAGGCCTTGATCGCCAGGTGCAGGAACGGCCCCGAGACCAGCGGCACGATCGACAGCAGCGCCGCCGAGATCAGCACCAGCACCTGGAGCCCCTGGAGGTGCGGATGACGGTCGGCGAACCGCCCGCCGAGCCAGTGGCCGATCGCCAGCGCGATCAGGCAGACGCCGATCGTGTTGGCCCAGATGATCGTCGAGTCGCCGAAGTACGGGGCGAGCAGGCGAGCGGCCGCGATCTCGGCGCCGAGGCTGCCGACGCCGACGATGAAGACCAGGACCGCCAGCGCACGCACCCGGCGGAAGATATCGATGGGGTGGGGGTCGGCGGGCCACGGTCCGCTTCGGTCCGACCGCGAGCCCGCGGACCGTCGGCGGGTCGGTACGGCGGTGCCGCGGCGGCCGACCACGTATCCATCGGCCAGATGGGTACAGGGACCGGCGATGCCACCGAGTCACGACGTTCGCGCGGTCGACCAGCTCACCCAGGCGTGGGAGGACCGGGTCGAATCGGTGCTGGTGGAACTGGTCTCCAGCCGTCGCGGCTGCGCGATCGCCAAGCAGTGGGCTCCACGGCTGCCGACCCTCTACCGCGCCGGCGTGGCTCCCGAGTCCGCGGCGCGCGACGTGATCGCGCTCGATCAGCTGGACTCCGACCGCGACCGCCTGGTCGTGACCACCAAGCACGAGCCGGCACCCGACGGTGACGGTCCGGGCATCACGCGGGTGGTCTTCGCGCGGGGCGGGCCGCGGGTCGAGCTCGCGCAGGCGATGCCGATCCTGACCGATCTCGGGCTCCGGGTGATCGAGGAGCGCACCGCCCGGCTCAACGGCGACGGCGAGTACTGGATCCAGGACTTCGGGGTGCTCGGACTCGACGGCGAGCCGCTCGACCTGGACCGGGTCGGGGCGCGGGTCGAGGCCTGCATCGACGCGATCTGGGAGGGCGTCGCCGAGAGCGACTCGCTCAACCGCCTGGTCACCTGCACGTCGCTCGGGCATGAGCGGTTGGAGCCGCTGCGCGCCTATCGCCGCTACCGCCAGCGGATCGGATCGCGCTACACCGAGGCGTTCCAGAGCGACGTGATCGTCGAGCATCACGCGATCACCGAGCAGCTCGTGCGGCTGTTCGAGCTGCGGTTCGGCGCCGACGACCCCACGACCGCACGTGACGCCGAGGCCGAGAAGGCGCTGCGCGGCGAGATCGTCGAGGCGATCGACGCGGTCACCTCGCTCGACCACGACCGGATCCTGCGCAACCAGCTGCAGGCGATCGAGGCGACCTACCGGACCAACGCCTACCGGCCGGGACGCGGCGCTCTCGCGCTGAAGCTCCGGAGCGAAGAGGTGCCGGCCGTCCCCCAGCCGACGCCGATGTGGGAGACCTACGTCCACGGGTTGCGCGTCGAGGGGATCCATCTGCGGGCGGGCATGATCGCGCGCGGCGGGATCCGCTGGTCGGAGCGGATGGACTTCCGCACCGAGGTGCTCGGCCTGATGCGGGCCCAGACGGTCAAGAACGCGGTGATCGTGCCGACCGGGGCCAAGGGCGGCTTCGTCCTGCGGGGCGTTCCGCCGTCCGACCCCGACGAGCTGCGGGACGCCGTCCAGGGGGCCTACGAGGAGTTCATCTCGGCGTTGCTCGACGTCGCCGACGATCTCGACCAGGGCGAGGTCGTCCATCCCGAGGGGGTGCGGGTGCTGGACGCCGACGACACCTACCTGGTGGTGGCGGCCGACAAGGGCACGGCGCGGTTCTCGGACGTTGCCAACCGGATCGCCGTCGACCGCAGCTACTGGCTCGACGACGCGTTCGCGTCCGGCGGCGCCCAGGGCTACGACCACAAGGCGCTGGGGATCACGGCGCGCGGTGCTTGGGAGTCGGTCAAGCGGCACTTCCTCGACGCCGGGACCGATCCCGAGACCGAGCCGATCACGGTGGTCGGGATCGGCGACATGTCCGGGGACGTCTTCGGCAACGGGATGCTGCTGTCCAAGACGATCCGGCTGGTCGCCGCCTACGACCACCGCCACGTCTTCGTCGACCCGCGCCCGAACGATTCCGAAGCCGCCTGGAAGGAGCGCAAGCGCCTGTTCGAGAAGCCGGGCTCGAGCTGGGACGACTACGACCGCGAGCTGATCAGCGCCGGTGGCGGCGTCTTCCCGCGGTCGGCCAAGCACGTCAAGATCACGGCGGCGATGCGCAAGGCGCTGGGAATCGACGCCGAGCGGCTGTCGCCGGCCGAGCTGATCCAGGCGGTCCTGCGGGCGCCCGTCGACCTGCTCTGGAACGGTGGGATCGGCACCGTCGTCAAGGCGTCGCACGAGAGCGACGCGGACGCCGAGGACCGCTCGTCGGACAGCATCCGCGTCGACGCCCGCGACCTGCGCTGCCGGGTCGTCGGCGAGGGCGGCAACCTGGGCTTCACGCAGGCGGCCCGGATCGAGTACGCGCGGAACGGCGGACGGATCAACGCGGACTTCGTGGACAACTCCGCCGGGGTCGATTGCTCCGATCACGAGGTCAATCTGAAGGTGCTGCTGGCGACCGCGATCCGGGCGGGCGATCTCGACCCCGATGACCGCAACGACCTGCTGCGCAAGGCCACCGACGACGTGGTCGCCCACGTGCTGCGCGACAATGTCGTCCAGGCCCGGTTGCTGTCGCAGGAGGAGCGACGGGCCCCGCACCGCACCATGGCGGCCGAGGAGCTGATCGTCGCGCTCGAGTCCGCCGGCGAGCTGGACCGCGACGACCACGGGATCCCGACGACGGACGAGCTGACCGAGCGGCGGGCCGCCGACGAGGGCCTGACCCGGCCCGAGCTGGCGGTGCTGGTGGCGCTCGCCAAGAGCAGCGTGGCGGGCTCGCTGCTGGACGCCGAGGACTTCGACTTCGAC
>JBAZOW010000228.1:0-5799 GCA_041648495.1 Patulibacter sp. | reverse complement strand
GGACCCGAGGCCCCGGTGCTGACCGACGGCGACGCCGTGCGGATCACCACGGTCCACCGCTCCAAGGGCCTGGAGTGGCCGGTCGTGATCTGCTGCGACCTCGGCGCACCCGTGCGGGTGGTCGAGCCGGGCCTGCTGATCGACCCGGACCCGGCGCGCGACCGGATCGGCATGCGGATGCCGCTGCCGGACGGGGACAAGGTCGGGCTCTGGGCCTACGACGAGCTGGTCGCCGCGGGCCGCCGCGCCCAGGCCGAGGAGGAACGGCGGCTGGTCCACGTGGCGATGACCCGCGCCAAGGAGCGGTTGATCCTCTGTGGCGCGTGGGACCCCGAGACCGAGGGCACGGGCGCGGACAAGCGGCCGACCGGGCGGCTGCGGGCCGACCGGGTCCAGCCCGTCGAGCCGGGAGCCGGGCACGACCTGCAACCGCGCACCGCACCGCTGCGCTGGCTGCTGCCGCTGATCGCCCCGCCCGACGTCTGGCCGTCCTGCGGCGAACAGACCGACATCGACGTCCACGATCCGTCGGGGGCGACCGCGCGACCCGGCCGGGTCCGGATCGTGGTCTGCGACCCGGCGGCGACCGCACTACCCGACGCGACGCACCCGCGGACCGCCCCGGAGCTGGAGATCGCCGCGCCCCGCGACGACGACGGGGAATTTGGAGCCGCGGCGTCCCCGCGCTTCCCGTTGCCGGATCCGCTCAGCTACTCGCGGCTCAGCGAGCGGTTGGGCTCGGCGGTCGCCGACGACGGCTGGCGCGACGACGACGGTGATGAGGACGAGGATCGCGACGAGGCGGCTCCGGCCGTGCACGACGACCGCTTCGTCCCGCCGCTCTTCACCACCGCGGCGCTCGACGGCCGAGTTCGCGGCGCGGTCGTCCACCGGCTGCTGGAGCGTCGCCTGCTCGACCCGGACGCCGCTCCGCCGACGCCGGCGCTGGTTCGCGAGATCGTCGCGCAGGAGGTCGGCACGTCCGAGGTCGACGACGCCGACGCCGTCGCGCTGATCGCGATCGCCGCGACCCTCGAGCGGACCGAGGTCGCCCGCGACGCGCTCGCCCGTCCGCGCGACCAGCGGCACGTCGAGCGTCCGTTCCTGTTCGACCCCGGCTCCGGACTGCCCGAGGAGCTCGGTCCCGGCCTCCCCGGTCTGCCGCTGATCCACGGGGTGATCGACCTCTGGCTCGACGACGGCGACGAGGTCACGGTCGTGGACTGGAAGACCAACGCGCTCGGCGGCGGGACGCCCGCGGACGCGGTCGGCCGGCACTACGCGCTGCAGCGCGACGTCTACGCGCTCGCGGCGCTGCTCGGCGGCACGCGGCTGGTCCACGTGGCGTTCGTCTTCTCCGAGGCGCCGGACCGTCCGGTGCGGTTCACCTTCGCCCAGTCCGACCGCGAGGGCCTGGTGCGCCTGATCGCCGACGAGCTGCGGCGGGCGCAGGCCACGCCGCCGTCCGACTGACGGCGGCCGACCCCGACCCCTGCGGCGCTTCCGGCCCGCGAACGCCGAGGCTAGGCGAGGTCGGCGGCGACGCCGTGCAGCGCGGGCGGCGCGCCGTCGTTCATCAGCACCGTGCGCTCGGCCTCGGCGTCGACCTGGGCCCCGAGCAGGAACGTCGCCGACGAGACGTAGAGCCAGAACAGCAGCACGATCGCGCCGCCGAGCGCGCCGTAGGCGCTGCCGAAGCCGGCGATCTGGACGTAGGCGACGACGAGCACGGTGGCGAGCGCCCACGCGGCCAGCGCGGTCATCGCCCCGGCCGAGAACAGCCGCATCCGGCGCGGGGAGCGGGCGGGGGCGTAGGTGAAGACGATGTTGATCGCGCCGAGCAGGGCGAGCAGCGCGATCGGGATCCGCAGGATGCTCCAGACCAGCGGCGCCCCGTCGAGCCCGAACCAGCCGAAGACGTCGGTGGCGATCCCGCCGCCCACGACCGTCAGGGCCAGCGCGCTGGCCATCAGGACGATCACGACGCCGGCGAGCCCGACGTTCGCGAGCTTGCCGCGGACGAAGCCCCGGCCGTCCTCGATGTGGTGGATCCGGTTGAGCGCCCGACCGGCCGCCGCGAAGGCCCCCGACGCCCCGTTGAGCGCCAGCAGCACCGAGACCACCAGCGTGACCCCGGCGGCGCCCTGGGCGTTGCTGAGCGCGGTGTCGACGAGGCCCTTGATCGCGTCGGCCGTATCGTCGGCGCTGCTCCCCGAGGTCTCGTCCCGGACCAGCGAGAGGAACTCGTCGGCGATCGTCTGCGGCAGCGTGTCGGAGCCGAGCAGGGTCAGCAGCGACGCGGCGACGAGCAGCACCGGGACGATCGCCATGATCGTGTTGTAGGCGAGCACCGCCGCCCAGTCGGTCATCCCCTGCGACAGAAAGGCGGAAATCGCGCGCTTGAACAGCTGTGGCCATTCGCGAAGCGGTATCGGCCGACGCCGGGTGGGGGAGAGGCGTTCGGGGCGGGTCTCGTCGGAGCTGATGGGCACAGCATGCCCGAAACGAAGATGACCGAAACCCGGCATGGTGAAAACATCGCGATCGTTATAGAATCGCCGGTTCCCCCGGGTGGAGCCGTGTCCACCGCGGGAGCGTCTTGGGCCCCACACCGCAAGACGCCTTTTCGACTCTATGACTCCATTTTCTCGCTTTCCCGCGGCTGCGGGCCTCTACGACCCTCGGCATGAGCACGATGCCTGCGGGGTCGCGATGGTCGCGCGGCTGGACAACGCTCCGAGCCACGAGACGATCGAGCGCGCACTGACGGCGCTCGAGAACCTCGATCACCGCGGGGCAGCGGGAGCCGACGCCCGTACAGGCGACGGCGCGGGAATCCTCGTCCAGATGCCCGACGCGTTCCTGCGGGCCGTCGTGGACTTCGAGCTGCCCGCCCGCGGGCGGTACGGCGTGGGCATGTGCTTCCTGCCGCAGGATCCGACGCAGCGCGCCAAGGTCGAGGACCTGCTCGAGCGCAACGTGCGCGTCGAGGGCCAGCGCGTGCTCGGCTGGCGTGACGTGCCGGTCCGGCCCGACGAGATCGGCGTCACCGCCAACGAGGCCCGTCCCTTCGTCCGCCAGCTGTTCGTCGAGGCCGGGGTCGGCGCCGACGACCAGGAGGCGTTCGAGCGCAAGCTCTACGTGATCCGCCGGATCTGCGAGCTGGCGACGCCGGAGTTCTACGCCGCGTCGTTCTCGTCGCGCACGCTGGTCTACAAGGGCATGCTGCTGTCGGCCCAGGTGCCGGCCTTCTACCCGGACCTGCAGGACGAGCGGTTCACGTCCGCGCTGGCGCTGGTCCACTCGCGCTTCTCGACCAACACGTTCCCGAGCTGGGACCGCGCCCACCCGAACCGCGTGATCGCCCACAACGGCGAGATCAACACGCTGATGGGCAACGTCAACTGGATGCGTGCGCGCGAGTCGCAGCTCGCCTCCGAGCTGTTCGGCGAGGACATCGAGAAGATCAAGCCGGTCGTCCGCCCGGGCGGCTCGGACTCGGCGACCTTCGACAACGTGCTCGAGCTGCTGATGCTCTCGGGCCGGTCGCTGCCGCACGCGGCGATGATGATGGTCCCGGAGGCCTTCGAGGACCGGACCGACCTCTCGCCCGAGCTCTCCGGCTTCTACGCCTACCACTCGCTGCTGATGGAGCCGTGGGACGGCCCGGCCGCGGTGCTCTTCACCGACGGCAGCACGGTCGGCGCCACGCTCGACCGCAACGGCCTGCGTCCCGGCCGCTGGGTCGAGACCAAGGACGGCTGGATCATCCTCGGGTCCGAGACCGGCATGCTCGACATCGAGCCGTCGAACATCGAGCGGCTCGGCCGCCTGGCCCCGGGCAAGCTGTTCCTGGTCGACCTCGAGCAGCACCGCGTGATCTCCGACGAGGAGGTCAAGCACGCCGTCGCGACCCAGCGTCCGTACGAGGCCTGGCACCGCGACCAGGTCGTCAAGTTCTCCGACCTGACGCCGCGCCGCGCGATCCACGAGACCGGCGCCCACCTGCGCCAGCTGCAGCAAGCCTTCGGCTACAGCCAGGAGGACCAGCGCGTGATCCTGGCGCCGATGGCCGCTGCGGCCCAGGAGCCGTTGGGCTCGATGGGCAACGACGCCGCCCTGGCGGTGCTGTCGGACAAGCGCCCGGCGCTGTTCAGCTACTTCAAGCAGCTGTTCGCGCAGGTCACGAACCCGCCGATCGATCCGATCCGCGAGGACATCGTGATGTCGCTCGCGTCCTCGATCGGACGCCAGCGCAACCTGCTCGACGAGACGCCCGAGCACGCGCACCAGCTGACGCTGAAGCACCCGATCCTCCGCAACGACGAGCTCGAGACGCTGCGTCAGGTCGACCAGGGCATCTTCCGGGCCCACACGATCGACATCACCTGGCCGGTGCTCGACGGCGCCGACGGGATCCGCAAGCGGCTCGCCGACATCTGCGACGAGGCGCACGACGCGATCCACGACGGACACAGCGTGCTGATCCTCTCGGACCGCAACACCGGTCCGGACCGCGTGGCGATCCCGTCCGCGCTGGCCGTCGCCGCGGTCCACCACCACCTGGTGCGCGAGGGCGTCCGGCTCCAGGCCGGTCTGGTCCTGGAGTCCGCCGAGCCGCGCGAGGTCCACCACTTCGCCGTGCTGCTCGGCTACGGCGCCGCGGCGATCAACCCGTACCTGATGTTCGACACGGTCGACCAGCTCGTCGAGCAGGGTCGGGTGCCGGAGATCGACGACACCGAGACGGCGCAGAAGAACGTCGTCAAGGCGATCGGCAAGGGCCTGCTCAAGGCGATCTCCAAGATGGGGATCTCGACGATCGCGTCGTACTCCGGTGCGCAGATCTTCGAGGCCGTCGGCCTGGCCCCGGACGTCGTCGACCGCTACTTCTCGGGGACCGCGTCGCGGATCGGCGGCATCGACCTGGGCACGCTGGCCCAGGAGTCGATCGACCGGCACGCCCGCGCCTGGGTCGCCGAGGACCCGTCCCAGCCCGGGGTCGCGACCGCGACCACCGAGTCGCTGCTGCCGGTCGGCGGGATCTACTCCTGGCGCCGCGACGGCGAGCACCACATGTGGAACCCGACGACGGTCTCGCTGCTCCAGCACGCCGTCGGCACCAACGCCCCGGACCGCGGCCAGGGCCGCTCCGAGACGGACGAGTCGCGGACCGCGTTCCGTCAGTTCTCCGACGCCGCCAACTCCGAGGCGACCCGCAAGGCCACGCTGCGCGGGCTGATGGACTTCAACACCGACGGCGTCCAGGCGGTGCCGCTGGAGGAGGTCGAGCCGGCCAGCGCGATCGTCACCCGGTTCGTGACCGGGGCGATGTCGCTCGGGTCGATCTCGACCGAGGCCCACGAGAACCTCGCGATCGCGATGAACCGGCTCGGCGGCCGCTCGAACACCGGCGAGGGCGGCGAGGACCCGCGGCGCTTCACCCCGGAGGCCAACGGCGACCGCAAGCGCTCGGCGATCAAGCAGGTCGCGTCCGGCCGCTTCGGCGTCACGTCGCACTACCTGGCCAACGCCGACCAGCTGCAGATCAAGATGGCGCAGGGCGCGAAGCCCGGCGAGGGCGGCCAGCTGCCCGGCCACAAGGTCGACACCTACATCGGGTCGGTCCGGCACACCACGCCGGGCGTCGGCCTGATCTCGCCGCCGCCGCACCACGACATCTACTCGATCGAGGACCTCAAGCAGCTGATCTACGACCTGCGCTGCGGCAACACCACCGCGTCGGTCTCGGTCAAGCTGGTCTCCGAGGTCGGAGTCGGCACGATCGCCTCCGGCGTC
>JBAZOW010000227.1:0-5810 GCA_041648495.1 Patulibacter sp. | reverse complement strand
GGTGTCTTCCAGCGAGCCGATCTGGAGGTTCTTCCCCGCCGCGATCTGGATGCTGCAGGTGTTCCCGTACCCCGGGCCCATCCGGCAGTTCGGCCCTCCGGACGACTGCTGGACGTAGACCGGGTTGGTGCTGAGCGTGCGGAACGAGATCCACATCGCGTTGTTCGGGTCGGTCGGGCCCCACTGCTTCGTGTCCATGCAGTCGACCAGGACCGTCCCCTCGCCCATCGTTCCGGAGCAGCGCTGCCCGACGGACGGCAACGGCGCCTGCGACGACGGGCCGAAGGTGAACGTCGGGGTCATCGCCTCGTAGGTCCCGCCCCACTGTGCCGAGCAGACCGCATCGCTGTCGCCCTGCGCGGACGTCTGCGCGCACGCGGCGTAGTTCCCGGACCCGGGGTAGCCGCTGATGTGGTCATCGTCCTCGACGATCACCTCGTACATGCTGCCGGTCGGCATCGTGTAATCGATGTACATGTCGCCGCCCTCGACGACGCTCGGGGACGTGAACGAGAAGCCCCCGCCGGCGCCCGAGGCGATCTCGAACGGCGTGCCGGGGTCGTCGACGTCACCGATAGCGGCCCAGTAGAACGGGCTCACGCACCCCAGCAGGCCCGTGTTGCCGCAGGTCAGGGCCGACGACGCGACGTTGTTCTTCACGGTGGCGTTGACCTTCCATGTGGTCTTCGCCTGCGCGCCGGGAACGGCGACCGCCAGCCCCGCCGCGCCGAGCGCCGCGAGGGTCAGCAGCCGAGCCGCGACGCCGCCCGACCGGGAGTGCCTCCGCAGGCCGATCACGATGCCTTCCCGATCCGGAAGGTGGTCGCGGTCTGTGCACTCTTGACGGTGCCGGCCAACGAACGGACGCTGACGCGGTATCGCCCGGCCGCGAGCTTCTTGCCGCCCACCTTCGAGACGGTCACCCGGTTGACGCCGGCGACGTCGGCGTTCTGCTGATGGCCGCGGAGCGAGGACCGCTGCTGGCAACGGCTGCCCTTCTTCGGGCCGCGCTGGGCAGCCTTGGGGCAGGCCTTCCCACCCTTCGGCGTCCAGAGCTCGTGCGTGGACGTCCGCGTGGCGACTCCGGGGAGGGTCGTCCACCGCTTGCAGGACGCGCCACCGCGCTGCTTGGCCTTGGCGGTCGCGGCGACGCAACGGCCTCCCTGCCGCAGACCGGGGGTCTCCCGAGCGAACGTCAGGACCGACCGCGCCCGGGCCGCATTGCGGTACGCGACCTGGACGGCCGGGGCCGTGCTCGACTTCGCCTTGGCGGCCTTGGCCTTCTTGACCGCCGGGACGATCGACGCCCGCAGCTTGGTGATCCGCGGCTTGACGGTCTCGCCGCTCGGCGCGCTCGGCGCCGTCGGGGACGTGAGCGCGTGCCAGATCACGCTCTGGATCACGGCGTCGATCTCCCCGGCCAGGTCTTCAGCCATGCCCTTCGTGACCGAGGCCTGCTGCATGACCATCACCGATCCGGTCGTCCAGCCGTCCTGGGGGATCATCTGGATCGCGTCCGACCCGCAGTTGGGCGCCTTCCACATCGAGCAGCCGCCGCTGGTCATGAAAGCGCAGCTGTCGCCCTTGTTCTGCATCGTGCACGCCAAGGTGTAGTTCGGACCCGATCCCCACCCCTCGGTCAGGGGAATGGTGTTGAGGTTGGCCATCATCACGGGGCTGTCGCCGAGGTTGACGAAGTTCAGCCACATCGGGTTGTTCGGGTCGGTCGGGCTCCACTGGCCTGCTCCCGGGGCAGCCGCTTGGTCACGGCATCCGACGCCCCCGACCCGGCCGGTGTCGACCGGCGCGCACTGGAACCCCGCGCCGCACCGGGTGCTCCCCGTGGTCGTGCTGCAGACCTGGCCGGCCGCCGTGAACGGCGGTGTCGGTCCGCCGTACGAGTAGAACGTGAACTGGGGCTTGAAGTCCGAGCTCGACGGGTCGCCGTTCGTGCCCGGGGGATAGGTGGCGAGGCAGGTGGTGCCCTCGGGTGCGGGACCCTTACCCGGCGCCACGCCACAACCGGCGTACGCCTCGTTGGTCAGGTCCGTGACGCCCTGGTCGTCCTCGGCGGCGATGCTGAACAGGCTGCCGTCCGGCATCGAGTAGGCCCAGTAGCCGTCGGCGCCCTCCGCCAGGTGCGGCGCGTCGAAGTTGGGATTGTCGGAGCTGCCGTTGGGGAGCCAGCGGTTGCCCCCGGCCGGCGTGGACTTCCAGTCGCCGTCGACGATGCCCGCGGATTGCAGGTACATGCAGCCACCCGATGCGCCGCCCGAGCATGTCGGCGCATCCGAGCCCGTCTGGTTCGTGATCGTCGGGAAGATGTCCCAGGTCCCGGCCTGCGCGGCGGCCGGGCCGAACGTCAGCCCGACGATCGTCAGGAACAGCGCCATCGCGGCACTGACGATCGCTGGAACACGACCCGTCGCTCGTGCGTTTCGGGTGGTGTTACTGCACACCGGTGGTGCCACGGGGATCTCCTCTGAGGGGCGGATGCGCCCCGTCCGGCACGGTGCCGAGCGGGTCGCTGATCACCCTATACAGACGGATTCCGGCGCAGGCGCTCGTAACGCGGATATCCGACGATTCTTACGCTGCTCACGATCGCCGCACACCCGGTACTCACATTCGGGGGTCACGGATGACCGTAAACATCGCTCAACGGTTCGCCGACCGATGAGATCACCCCGGGCGCCCGGTCTACGGTCGGGAGACCACCGACCCGGAGCAGCCCCGCCATGCCCAGCATCCCCACGCTCGAAGACCGCGTCCCGATCCGCTACCTGGCGATCGCCGGGTCCGGATCGGGGGACAGCGAGTTCCGCGGCTTTGCCGACTCCACCTTCCCGGCGCTGTTCGGCGCCGTCGGCGAGCTCGACCTGACGCCTGCCGCCGCCCCGTTCTTCCGGTACCACCGCTTCGCGCTCGACGGCGACTTCGAGGTCGAGATCGGCGTTCCGGTCGACGGTGGCGTCGGCAGCGGTGGAACCGGGGAGGCGTTCTTCGGCGAGCTGCCCGCCGGCCGCTACGCGGTCCACGTGCACGAGGGCGCCTACAGCGCGGACGACGAGACCTGGGCGGACCGCGACCTCGACTCCGCGTACCGCCACCTGGAGCAGTGGGCCGCCGATCGGGGCATCACGTGGGCGACCGAGGACGGTCGGAACGTGGCCTGGACGGAGCAGTACCTGGTCGGCCCCGCCGAGACGTCGGACGTGGGCGCGTGGAGGACCCAGATCGCCAGGCTCGTGGCGGAGTGAGCGGCGTTTGGGGAGAACACCGGCGGGAGGTGTCGAGTTTGCCCGTTCTGGACGGGCAAAGTCGACATCGACGAACGGCCCGAGGAAGAAATCGGACCGCAGTCCGCTTTACGTGGTACGATCCCGTCCAGGTAGTTTCACCCGCAAGTACTTAGGACTTCTTCACCATGGACATTCTCTTCCTCGTCGGCCGCATCCTGCTGGCCGTGATCTTCCTGCTCTCCGCCGTCGGGCACCTGACCCAGAGCAAGGGCATGGCGCAGTACGCCGCGTCCAAGGGCGTACCGGCCGCCGAAGCCGGCGTGATCGTCAGCGGCCTGATCTTCGCCGTCGGCGGCCTCGCGATCCTGCTCGGCATCTGGACCGACCTCGCGGCCCTCGTGATCGCGCTGGTGCTCGTGCCGGTCACCTTCATGATGCACCCGCACTGGAAGGAGACCGACCCGCAGGCCAAGCAGGGCGAGCAGATCAACTTCAACAAGAACCTGGCCCTGATCGGCGGCCTGCTGATCCTCTTCTACCTGGTCAACCAGACGCAGGACATCCCGGCCGGGATCACCGGCCCGCTGTTCGGCGCCTGGTAGTCAGACCGCCCGCGCGGCGGCGACGAGCTCCTCGGAGACGTCCCACAGCCGCCGGGCGTCGTCCGGGTCGAGCGCGTGCGGCAGGACGCCGTGGACGCCCTCGATCTGGTCGACCACCGAGGCCTCGTTGCAGTCCTCGAAGTAGCGGCCGCCGACGCCCGCGACCAGCGGGGACGTGGCAAGGAAGACCGACGTCGCGGCGCCCTGCTCCGGCGTCTTCATCCGGAAGGCCCCGGCAGCCTCCGCCTGGCGGGCCTGCTGCTCGGCGGCCTCGCGCTTCTCCGCGCTCCAGTGACGCTGCAGTGGGGTCCAGATCCCGCCCGGCATCAGGGCGTTGGCGGTGATCCCGTCGTCCGCCCAGCGACGCGTGGCCTCGACCGCGAACAGGCTGTTGGCGGTCTTCGACTGCCCGTAGGCCAGACCGGGGTCGTACTCGCGACGCGCGAAGAAGAGGTCGTCGAAGACGACCGGCGACGACGCGTGGCCGCTCGACGACACCGAGACGATCCGCGCGTCGTCCGCACCGGTCAGGGCGTCGTGCAGGCCGACCGCCAGCGCGAAGTGGCCCAGGTGGTTGGTCCCGAACTGCGTCTCCCAGCCCTGCTTCGTCGTCCCCTGCGGCGTGTCCATCACGCCGGCGTTGTTGACGAGGATGTGCAACGGCCCGTCCCAGGCGGCGACGAACGCGTCGATCGTCGCCAGGTCGGCGAGGTCCAACCGGGCGACGGAGACGTCGCGGCCGGTGGTCCCGGCGATGTCGGCGGCCGCGGCGTCACCCGCCTCCGTGTTGCGCACGGCCAACGTGACCTCGGCGCCGGCGGCCACCAGGGCGCGGGCGGTCTCGAGCCCGATGCCCGACGCGCCGCCGGTGACGATCGCCCGCCGACCGGACAGGTCGATGCCCGCGACCACCTCGGACGCGGTGCTGGTGGAACCGAAGTCGCTGGTGATCATGCCTTCGACCGTAGCAGACTAACTAGTTTGTTGGTATGATTCAACGCATGAGGAGCGACGCGTGAGGGACGGGGAGAAGAGCAGGCAGCGACTGCTCGACGCCGCCACGGCGGAGTTCGCCGCGTACGGAATCGCCGGCGCGCGGGTCGACCGGATCTCGGCGTCGGCCCACGTCAACAAGGCGCAGATGTACGGCTGGTTCGGGTCGAAGGACGGGCTGTTCGAGGCCGTCTTCGAGCGCCACCTGCACCGGATCGTCGACGTCGTCCCGTTCACGCCCAACGACCTGCCGGGCTACGCCGTCGCCCTGTACGACTCGTACCTGACCGATCCGGAGCTCGTCCGACTGGCGAGCTGGTGCCGTCTGGAGCGCGTCCCCGTCGGCGAGCTGCTCCAGGCGCACCCCGGGCACTCCGACCCGAAGCACGCCGCGATCCGCGCGGCCCAGGCGGAGGGACGGATCGTCGCCGACATCCGCCCGGACGAGGTCTACGCCCTCGTGATCGCGCTGGCCGGGACCTGGTCCCCGGTCAGCGCGACGTTCACGGCATCACTGGAGGACGCCCCGGCCGACCACGAGCGTCGCCGCGACGCCCTGCGAGGCGTCGTCGCCCGAGCGCTCGTCCCGTAGCCGAGCCGCGCCGGCCCTCAGACCGCGGCGTCCGCCTTCGCCGCGGCGTCGCTCGCCGCCGCCTGCGCCACCGCACGCTCCACGGCATCGACGTCGCGGACCGCGCCGGTGTCGGCCGAGGTCGCCATCGCCGCGTAGGCCCGCAGCGCCGGGGAGACCACGCGGTCCCGGTCGACCGGGCGGTAGCCGGTGGTCGCCTCGAGCTGGGCGCGGCGCTCGGCCAGCTCCTCGCCGGAGACCTGCAGCTCGATCGCGCGGTTGGGGATGTCGATCGCGATCGTGTCGCCGTCCTCGACCAGGGCGATCGCGCCGCCCGACGCCGCCTCCGGCGAGACGTGGCCGATCGAGAGGCCGGACGTGCCGCCCGAGAAGCGCCCGTCG
>JBAZOW010000226.1:0-5828 GCA_041648495.1 Patulibacter sp. | reverse complement strand
TTGCGCGACGGCGAACGCCGCGCCCACCGACTCCCTACAGCGGGATGTTGCCGTGCTTGCGCTTCGGCAGGTTGACGCGCTTGGTGCGCAGGACGCGCAGGGCGCCGGCGACCTTGATGCGGGTCTGCGACGGCTCGATCACGTCGTCGATGTAGCCACGCTCGGCCGCGATGTACGGGTTGGCGAAGCGCGCCTTGTAGTCGTCCATCAGCACCGTGCGGCGCTCTTCGGGCGTCGGCGAGCCGGCGATGTCGCGGCGGTAGATGATGTTGACCGCGCCCTCGGCACCCATCACAGCGACCTCGGCCTGGGGCCAGGCGAAGTTGAAGTCCGCACCGAGGTGCTTGGACGCCATCACGTCGTAGGCGCCGCCGTAGGCCTTGCGGGTGATCACGGCGACCTGCGGGACCGTCGCCTCGGCGTAGGCGTAGAGCAGCTTGGCGCCGTGGCGGATGATCCCGTTCCACTCCTGCGAGGTGCCCGGCAGGAAGCCCGGAACGTCGCAGAACGTGACGATCGGGATGTTGAACGCGTCGCAGGTGCGGATGAACCGTGCCGCCTTCTCGGACGCCTCGATGTCGAGCACGCCGGCCATCTGGTTCGGCTGGTTGCCGATGATGCCGACCGCGTGACCCTCGATCCGCGAGAACCCGACCAGGATGTTGCGGGCGAAGTGCTCGTGGACCTCGAAGAACTCGCCGTCGTCGACCGTCAGCTTGACGACGTTGCGCATGTCGTACGGCTTGTTCGGGTTGGCCGGGACGGCGTCGTTGAGCTCCGGGACCTCCTGGTCGACCGGGTCGCTGGTCGGCACGACCGGCGGGGTCTCCAGGTTGTTCTGCGGCAGGAAGCCGAGCAGGAACCGCGTCTCCTCGATCGCGTGGTCCTCGTCCTCGAAGGCGAAGTGCGCCACACCGGACTTGGTGTTGTGCGACATCGCGCCGCCGAGCTCCTCCATCCCGACCTCTTCGCCCGTGACCGTCTTGATCACGTCGGGGCCGGTGATGAACATGTGGGAGGTCTCCTTGACCATCCCGATGAAGTCGGTGATCGCCGGCGAGTAGACGGCGCCACCGGCGCACGGCCCCATGATCAGCGAGATCTGCGGGATCACGCCGGACGAGTTGACGTTGCGCTGGAAGACGTCGCCGTAGGCGCCGAGCGAGACGACGCCCTCCTGGATGCGGGCTCCGCCCGAGTCGTTGATGCCGATCACCGGGCAGCCGATCTTGGCGGCCAGGTCCATGACCTTGCACATCTTCTCGGCCATGACCTCGCCGAGCGAGCCGCCGAAGACCGTGAAGTCCTGCGAGAAGACGGCGACCGGACGGCCGTCGATCGTGCCGTGACCGGTGACGACCGCATCGCCCCACGGACGCGACTTCTGCATGTCGAAGTCGTGCGTGCGGTGCCGGACGAAGGTGTCGAGCTCCTGGAAGCTGTCCTCGTCGAGCAGCTTCTCGATCCGCTCGCGCGCGGTGTACTTGCCCTTCGCGTGCTGCTTCTCTACGGCCTTCTCCGAAGCGGAGTGGATCGCCTGGTGGCGGTGTTCGCGAAGCAGCTCGAGCTTTTCCTCGAACGTCTCGGGCGATTGCAGACGCTGGCTCATGAGACGGCGGATGCTATCCGCGCGGCCAGTTTTCGTGCCGCGCGACACAGAGGGAACCCGACGACCATCGGTTTCGACGATCCGTCGAGGGCGGGGTTCTTCGGCGGTCCTCGTGCGCATGAGTACGCGCGCGAGGGCTCCGGATGGCGACGCACCGGGTGCGATCGGCGTCCTCGGGTGGTCACGATCGCACTCGGTCGCTGGAGCGGCGGGACGGACGGCGCGGGCGTGCGATCCGGTGCACCATGCCGCGCGAATCGCACCCGGTCGTCGAACCTCCCGCCGCTGACCGCCGACCGAAACCCCCGGACGTGCCAGCATTACCCGCATGCGTTCCGGCATCACCCGCATCCTCGGGGTCGTCCTCGTCTCGGTCTTCGCCGCGACGGCGACCGTCACGTCCGCGTCGGCCCACGGTGGTGCCACGCTGGCGGAGGGCGGTTCCAACGGCGTGCAGATCCTGCTGCAGGGGACCGACTCGACGACGAGTGGCGGGCAGCCCGCCGTCGACCTGTCGACGGTCGTCCGCGGGTCCGGCACCGACGACGCCGTCGTGACCTTCTGGGTCCGGCCGGCCGGCGGCGAGACCTTCCGCGTGGCGACCGAGCGCGACGAGGCCGGTGTCTCGCACGCCGACGTGGCCACCGCCGACCGCGGATCGTGGCGCGAGTGGGACGTCTCGGCGGTCGTGCGACTGAACGACGGAACCCGCCTGCGCGTGAGCAACGCCGAGGCCAACCCGCCCGGTCCCGACCCGGCATCGACCCCGGGGGGCGGCGCGACCGGCCCGGATCCGGACAGCGACGAGGGCACCTCCACCGCGACGACGCCGACGGAGTCCGCGACGACGCCGGCGCAGACCGCCACGACGGAGACCGCTCCGGCCGAGACGGCGACGACCGAGACCGCGCCGTCGTCGACCACGGCGACCGAGTCGGACGACGACGCGGCACCCGTATCCGACGTCACCGGCGAGAGCGACGGTGCACCGGGCTGGGTCATCCCGAGCCTGATCGGCGTCGTGCTGGTCGGTCTCGCCTGGGCGGTCTTCTTCCGGCGGCCGAAGCGCGGCGAGGACGGCCGCGACCCGGACCGCCCGTTCGGCGACGACGACCAGGGCGTGCCGCCGGTCGCGTAGCGGCCCCGGACGTCGTCTGCCGGGCCGCGGTAGACGGGCTCGGCGGCGACGTGTCAGCGCGGGCCGGGCCGCGCCTCAAACCTGCGACCGACCCCGCACCTCGCACGCGCGGCCTGCGACGCGACCTCGCGGCCGAGCCTCCTACGGCCCACCCAAGCCCTTCACCACAAGGCCACGCCGCGTCCACCGCGCGTTCACATTCTTGGTGCCTGCAAGCTCGATGGTGCGTGGCTGGTCTCGATCCGCTCCCCGGCACTCATCCGCCGACGGCGCTGATCCCCGAGACCAGACCACCCCACCTCACCATCAGGAGTTCGGATGTCCGGATCTCGGCCCGCCGCCCCCGCGCGACGACGAAGCGCCGCGCCTACGCCCGTCGCCCCACCCCAACCGGGAAGCGCCGTCCCCGGTCGTACGCATACCCGCAGCGTCGCGACTCCCGCCGCCTGCGAAGACCTGCGATCGACCGTCACCACCGGGCGCACCCGTCCGCGGGCCGCCACCGCCGACCAGCACGAGCGCCCGCGCAGGCGCCTCGCGACCCACTCGGCAGCCGCCGCGCTCACCCTCGCGCTGCTCGTTCCCACCGCCGCACACGCGGCCAACCTGACCGTCACCGACGAGACCGAGAAGGTCGGTCCCGGGGTCGAGCTGCGCCACCTCAAGCAGCTCACCGCGAAGGGCTGGATCGACGTCCAGGCGCTGTCGGTCGACATGCAGCGCGAGGGTGTCAGCACCGACCTGATGACCGCCGGGCCGGTGGCCTCGGTCGCCACGATCCGCTCGATGGCCGACAAGGCGGGCGCCGTCGCGGGCGTCAACGGCGGCTTCTTCGACATCGGCAACTCGGGCGCGGCGCTTGGCCCGCAGATCCAGAACGGCACCTTCCTGAAGTCCGGTCCCGGGTCGGAGAACATCGCCGGCGTCACCAAGGACCGCCTCGGCACGATCGCCAGCCTCGCGCTCGAGGGCACGATCACGCTGCCCTCCGGCCCGCTGCCCGCCGCGTCGTTCAACGCCTCGTCGGTCGCCGCCAACGGCGTCGGCATCTACACCGCCGGCTGGGGCTCCTACAGCCGCGAGCGGGTCGGCGTCACGAACGTCGCCGAGGTCCAGGTCGCAGGCGGCGTCGTCACCGCGGTCAACCCGACCCAGGGCGGCACCGGTCAGCTGCCCGACGGCACGATCGCCCTGGTCGCTCGCGAGAGCGCCGCCGACAAGCTCCGCGAGCTGCAGGTCGGAGACCCGGTCACGGTCGACTACGCACCGAAGGTCAGCAACGGCGCGGACCTGAAGTTCGCGATCGGCTACAACAACCAGCCGCTCGTCCAGGACGGCGAGGTCCGCCCCAACGGCGACTCGTCGCTGGCCCCGCGTACCGCGATCGGGTTCAGCGGCGGCGGCCGCAAGATGCTGCTGGTCGTCGCCGACGGCCGGCAGGCCAGCGTCGTCGGGCCGACGCTCCAGCACACCGGCGAGATCATGAAGGACCTCGGCGCCGAGACCGCGGTCAACCTGGACGGCGGCGGCTCCTCGACGATGGTCGCCCGCCCGCTGGGCGCCTTCGGCACCACCGTCCGCAACACCCCGTCCGACGGCAGCGAGCGGCTGGATCCCGACGGCGTCGGCGTCTTCGTCGCGCCGGGCAACGGCCTGGTCGACGACCTAATCGTCAGTCCGTCGAAGGACGAGGCGCGGGTCTTCCCCGGCCTCAGCCGCACGTTCGACGCCAAGGCCGTCGACAACCAGCTGACCCCGGTCGAGATCGCGCGCGGTGACGTCCGCTGGAGCGCCCAGGGCGCGACGGTCTCGGGTGGCCTGCTGAAGGCCCCGGCCGACGCCAAGGGCACGATCGAGCTGCGCGCATCGACCGACGCCGCCCAGACCAACACCAAGGTCCGGGTGCTCGGCCCGCTCCACAACCTGGAGCTGTCCCGTACGCGCCTGTCGTTCGCCGCGGCGTCCGGGTCGACCGAGCTGACGGTCACCGGCCGCGATCCGCACGGGTTCACCGCACCGATCGAGGCCGCCGACCTGGACCTGGACTACGACCGCAGCGTGATCCGCGTCGTGCCCGCGGGCACCGGGCTGAAGATCATCCCGCTGACCGACGGCGGCACCCTGCTGCGCGTCAGCGCGGGTGGCAAGACGGCGACGCTGCCGACCACGGTCGGCGTGAGCACCGATCAGCTCTACAAGTTCGACGCCGAGGACGAGGTCTCCCGCTGGGCGACCAACGGCACCGCCGGCATCGCCAAGACGCTCACGAAGGACCCCGAGGGCCTGCGGCTGGACTTCGCCGCGGGGCGCAACATGGGTATCTCGAAGACCCCGGCCTCGACCCAGATCGAGGTCCCCGGGCAGCCGCTGCGGATCCGCGTGCGGCTGTACTCGAGCGGCGCCCAGCAGTTCGGCAGCCTGTACTGGGTCGACGCCACCGGCGCCTCCAAGAACATGCTGATCAGCGGTCCGACCGGCCCCGGCTGGACCAACCTGGAGTGGACGCTCCCGAGTGACACCAAGTTCCCGATCAAGATCTCGCAGCTGCAGGTGATCGAGACCGCGGTGGCCAAGCAACAGGCGGGCCACGTGATCTTCGACAAGATCGAGGCGGACAACGCCGCGACCGTCGACATCCCCGAGGCGGACGCCCCGCGCCCGGACCGCCTGATCTCGCCGGACGGCAAGACCAACGGGAAGGACGACTGGTCCTACGCGACGCTGTCGGACATCCAGTTCACCCACACCCAGCCCGAGCTCGCGAAGGTCGGGATCGCCGGCCTGAAGCGGATCCGTCAGCAGCAGCCCGATCTGGTCGTCCTCAACGGCGACATCACCGACCAGGGTGAGGCCGCGGACATGACGCTGGCTCGCGAGACGCTCGAGGCGGGCGGCTGCGAGATGGTTCCGCTCGACACCGAGATCGGCAAGGACCTGGCGGCGACGCCGACCGATTCGACCGTCCCCTGCGTCTACGTGCCGGGCAACCACGAGTCGTACCGTCCGAGCGGCCAGGGCAACCTGGACCCGTTCAAGACGGAGTTCGGCAACACCCACGGCACCTTCGACCACAAGGGCACG
>JBAZOW010000225.1:0-5837 GCA_041648495.1 Patulibacter sp. | reverse complement strand
CAGCCGGGGGCGCTTCGCGCCGCCGTCCGACGCGCTGCGCAGCGAGGTCGAGATCGTCGCCGGGATCGCCCGGGCGACCTTCGGGCCACCGCCCGGCGAGGGCGCCTCGGCCGCCGGGGAGAGGCGGCCTCGCGACCTCGTCGACGCTGGACCGTCCGCGCCGGCCCCTGCGCCCGACGCACCGGCCCCCGTCCGCCCAACCGGCGACCCGGCCGCGATCGACTGGGAGGCGATGGCCGTCGACTACGGGCTGATCCGGCAGCGGATCGAGGCGACGATCCCGGGATTCGAGCAGTACGAGCTGCGCGCGTCGTGGCCCGGCGGCTTCGTGCTGCCGCACCCGCCGCGCGACGAGCAGCGGTTCGAGACGGCGAGCGGCAAGGCGCGGTTGACGGTCAACGCGCTGGTCCCACTGGAGATCCCCGGCGGACGGCTGCTGCTCCAGTCGCTGCGCTCGCACGACCAGTACAACACGACGATCTACGGCCTCGACGACCGTTACCGCGGGATCACGAACGGCCGCCGGGTCGTCTTCGTCCACCCCGACGACCTGACCGAGCGCGGCCTGGAGGACGGGCAGATGGTCGACCTGGTCGGTGAGTGGCAGGGCGACGAACGGCGAGCGGACGGGTTCCGCGCCGTCGCCTACCCGACCGCCCGCGGCTGCGCGGCCGCCTACTACCCCGAGACCAACCCGCTCGTGCCGCTCGACAGCACCGCGACCGGGAGCAACACCCCGACCTCGAAGGCGGTCGTGGTCCGGCTGGTTCCGGCCGGTCCGCCGTCGGGGTCCCCACCCGACGCGGACCCGCTTTTTGCATAGGCAATGCATATGCAATACTTCGGCGAATGTCGGAGCCAGGGGACCTGTCGATCGGCGAGGCGGCGGCGGCGCTCGGCGTCAGCGCGGACACCCTCCGCCGGTGGGACGCATCGGGACGGATCGCCACCACGCGCGATGATCGGAACCGTCGACGGGTCCCCCGCAGCGAGATCTCGCGGTTGATCGGGAGCCCGCCGCGCCAACGGGTCGGCGACCGTCTGTCGACGCGCAATCGCTTTCCGGGAACGGTCGTCTCGGTCCAGGTCGACGGGATCATGGCGATCGTCGAGATCGAGGCGGGACCGCACCGGGTGACCTCGGTGATCACGCGGGACGCGGTCGAGGAGCTGGGCCTGGCGCCGGGCGTCCCGGCGACGGCGATGGTCAAGTCGACGTCGGTGATGGTCGAGCGCGGGGGCGACCGATGACGGCGGCGGGGGTCCGGCGCTTGCCCACGCCGGCGCGCGTGGGGGTGGCGCTGGCGGGGGTGCTCCTGCTGGCCGCCTGCGGCAGCGACGGACCGGACGGCCCGACCACCGCGTCCGCCGAGCGCCCGACCGTGACGGTGCTCGCGGCGGCGTCGCTGACCGAGGCGCTGACCGCCTGCACCAAGCAGTACGCGCCGGCCGACGTCCGGCTCTCGTTCGGGGGCTCGGACGAGCTCGCGGCGCAGATCCGTCGCGGCGTCGGCGGCGACCTGCTCGCCGCCGCCAACACGACGATCCCGGAGCAGCTGGCGGGGGAGGGCAAGGTCGAGGCGCCGGTCGGCTTCGCCGCGAACGAGCTGGTGCTCGCGGTGCCCGCGCGCGACGCGCGGCTCGCCGGCCTCGAGGACCTGGCCGGTGACGCGTCGCTCAAGCTCGCGATCGGCTCGGAGTCGGTGCCGGTCGGCAGCTACACGCGCAAGGCGCTCGACCGGCTGCCGGCGGCCCAGCGCGATGCGGTGCTCGATCGCGTTCGCACCGAGGAGCCGGACGTCAAGAGCGTGCTCGCCAAGCTCCAGCGCGGCGTGGTCGACGCGGCGTTCGTCTACCGCACCGACGTCCAGGCGACCAAGGGCGCGGTCGTCGCGATATCGCTGCCCGACGCGGTCCGGCCGACGGTCGCCTACGACGCCGCGGTGATCCGCGGCGGGAACGGCGCCGCCGCGGCCGCGCTGCTGGAGGACCTGCGCTCGGGCGGGTGCCAGGATGCCCTGCGGGCGGCCGGCTTCCGGCCCCCGGTCGCGGCGGGCTGATTCGGTGCGCCGGCCGACGGGATTCGCGGTGCTCTGCGGGGCGGCCCTGGCCGTCGTCCTGCTGCTGCTCGCGCTGCCGGTCGTCGCGATCCTCGTCGATACCGCGCCCGCGGCGTTGTGGGCGAGCCTGCGCACCCGCGAGAGCCTGACCGCGCTCGGGATCAGCTTCGCCGGAGCGGGCACCGCGGTCGCGCTCGTCGTCCTGCTCGGGACCCCGGCGGCGTACCTGCTGGCGACGACGCGGTTCCCGGGGCGCACCGCGGTCGTCACCCTGCTCGAGCTGCCGATGGTCCTGCCGCCGGCGGTGGCGGGGATCGGACTGCTGGCGGCGTTCGGCCCCCAGGGACTGTTCGGCGGCCCGTTGGCCGACGCCGGGATCAGCCTGCCGTTCACCTTCGCCGCGGTGGTGATCGCGCTGGCGTTCGTGGCCGGGCCGTTCCACCTGCGCCAGGCGCACAGCGCGTTCGCGGCGCTCGACCCGGCGCTGCTCGACGCGGCGCGGACCAGCGGCGCCCGCGAGAGCGGGGTCTTCCTGCGGGTGGCGGTACCGCTGGCGGCGGGCGGACTCGGGGCCGGTGCGACGCTGACCTTCGCCCGGGCCCTCGGCGAGTTCGGCGCGACGCTGATGTTCGCCGGCTCGCTGGCCGCGGTCACGCGGACCGCGTCGCTCGAGGTCTACGCGCGGTTCGGCACGGACTTCCCCGGGGCGCTGGCGTTGTCCGCGGTCCTGGTCGCGGTCTCCGCGGCGCTGCTGCTCGTGGCGCGGATCATGCTCGGTCGTCCCGAGGGGCTCCGTGCTGCGGGTTGACGTTCGGGTCGAGCGGCACGCGCTCGCGCTCGACGTCGCGCTCGAGGTGGGGCCCGGCGAGATCGTCGTGATCTCGGGTCCCTCGGGCGCGGGCAAGAGCACGATCGTGCGGGCGATCGCGGGCCTGCTGCGGCCGACCGCCGGGACCGTGCGCTGCGGCGAGCGGACCTGGTTCGCCCCGGCGGGGCCCGGCCGCCGCGCCGTCGACCTGCGGCCGCGCGACCGCCGGATCGGTCTGGTCGTGCAGGAGGGGGCGCTGCTGCCCCACCTCAGCGCGTGGCGCAACGTGGCGTTCGCGATCGACGGTCTTCCGCGGGCCGAGCGCCGGGCGGCCTCGATCGATCGGCTTGATCGGCTGGGCCTGGCGGCGCGCGTCGACGCGAAGCCGGCCCAGCTGTCCGGAGGCGAACGCCAGCGCGTCGCGCTGGCGCGAGCGCTCGCGCGGCGACCGGCGGCCCTGGTGCTCGACGAGCCGTTTTCGGCGCTCGACGCCGCGACCCGGTCCCGCGCGATCGACGCGGTCGCCGCCGCGGTCCGCGATCAGCGGCTTCCGACGGTGATCGTCAGTCACGACGCCGGCGACGCCGAGCGGCTCGGAGCCCGCACGCTCGCGCTACGCGACGGTCGGCTGGGCGCGCCGGAGCCTGTCCAATCGTCTAAGGACGGGGCGTAAACCTGCTCCAAAGAAAATTGCATATGTGATCAAACATCTGAGATCTTTGGCCCGTGTTCGACGGCCGATCGGCTTCCGGCACCGCAGCGACCACGACCGCCGAAGGAGCCGCATGAGCGCCGAGATCTCCACGCCACCCAACCCCGGCATCGTCGCGGGGAGCCGTCAAGCCGACGCCCTCCGGTTCGTCGCCCAGTACGGCGTGATCGCCGCGATGATCATCACGTTCATCGGCTTCTCGCTGGCGAAGCCCGACAGCTTCCTGACTGCGCTGACGATGAAGGCGATCATCCGCGACGCCGCGCCGCTGCTGATCGTCGCGGTCGGCATCACCGTGGTCCTGGTCGTCAACGAGTTCGATCTCTCGATCGCCGGTCTCGCGGGGCTCTGCGCGACCGTCGGGGTGATCGGGGTCTCCAGCGCGAAGCTCGGATTGCCGGTGCCGGTCGGCATCCTCCTGGCGATCGTCGTCGGCGCCGGGCTCGGGGCGCTGAGCGGCTTCCTGATCGCGTTCCTCGGGGCGTCCTCGTTCATCATCACCCTGGCGATGGGGACGCTGCTCAACGGCGTCGACACCCAGATCCTCGGGTCGAGCACGATCTTCGAGGGCATCCCGGCCGGCTACACCAGCCTGGCCAACGGGACGATCCTCGGGATCTCCAACCAGACGTTCATCGCGTTGGCGATCGCGCTCGTGATCGGACTGATGCTGCGCCACCTTGAGGTCGGGCGCTACCTCTACTCGATCGGCGGCAACCGCGAGGCCGCGCGGCTCAGCGGCGTCCGGGTCAAGCTGCTGACCGCCGGGGTGTTCGCGGTCTCCGGGGCCTGCGTGGCGGCGGCGGGCGTGCTGGTCAGCGCGCAGTCCGCGTCCGCGACGGCCAACTCGGGCGCCGGATTCCTGCTTCCCGCCTACGCCGCGGCGTTCCTCGGATCGGCGATGTGGCGCCCGGGGACGTTCACCGTCTTCGGCACGTTGCTCGGCGTGCTCTTCCTGCAGATCATCGGTACCGGGCTCAGCCTGTTCAGCCTGAGCGGCGCGATCGTGTCGATCATCCAGGGCGCGATCCTGGTGGTCGCGGTGCTGCTGTCGCGCGTCGGGAAGACCGCATGAGCGTCCCCGCCGTGGCCCCCGGCGCGGTCGCGACCGGTCCGGTCGTCGCGCTCGAGGGCATCCGTCGCGTCTACCCCGGCGTGCTCGCCGTCGACGACGCGTCGCTCGAGCTGCGCGCCGGCGAGGTGCTGGCCCTGGTCGGCAAGAACGGGGCCGGCAAGAGCACGCTGATGAAGGTGATGGCGGGGATCCAGCCCGCCGACGCCGGCACGATCACCGTCGGCGGCGAGCCGGTGCCGAGCCCGTACGGACCGATCGAGGCGAGCCGGCTGGGGATCGCGGTCGTGCACCAGGAGCTCGAGGTCGTGCCCGGCCAGACGGTGGCCGAGAACGTCGCGCTCGGCGCGGGCTTCCCGCGGCGCCGCGGCCGCACGATCGACTGGGCACAGCTGCGCCGCAGCGTCGCGGCGCTGGTCGACGACCTGCAGCCCGGGATCTCGCCGGACGCTCCGGTCGAGTCGCTCTCGCTGGCGCAGCAGCGACTGGTGATGATCGCCCGCGGGCTCTACCGCGACGCCCGGGTGATCGTCCTCGACGAGCCGAGTGCCGCGCTCAACGACCAGGAGATCGAGACGCTGCACGGCGTCGTCCGGCGGCTCGCCGCGCGCGGCTGCGCGGTGGTCTACATCACCCACCGCCTGAACGAGGTGCTGGCCCTGACCGACCGCTCCGTGGTGATGCGCGACGGCAACGTGGTCGACGACCGGCTGACGGCGGAGTTCGATCCGCAGAGCCTGGTCGAGGCGATCACCGGGCACGCGCTGACCCGGGCGGAGATCGTGCGGCCGGCGCCGATCGAGCGGGGGGCCGAGGTCCTGCGCGTCGACGGTCTGACCCGCGACGGGGCCGTCCGCGACGTCAGCTTCGTCGCCCACGCGGGGGAGGTGGTCGGCATCGCCGGACTCGCCGGCGCCGGCCGGACCGAGCTGGTGCGGCTGATCGCCGGCGCCGACCGGGCGTCCGCCGGATCGGTGCACGTCGCCGGCCGCGAGGTGCGCCTGCGGACCCCGCGCGACGCGATCCGGGCGGGCATCGTGCTGGTGCCGGAGGACCGCCGCAACCAAGGGCTGCTGACCGGCTTCAGCGCGCGCTTCAACCTGACGCTGGCCAGCCTGGCTCGGCACCGCAGTGGACCGCTGCCGCGTCCGCGGCGCGCCAGCGAGCAGCGCTCGGTCGACCGCG
>JBAZOW010000224.1:0-5909 GCA_041648495.1 Patulibacter sp. | reverse complement strand
CCGGCAGGTCCCCGCTGCGATCGGCGAAGGCCTGCTGAAGCCGGGTGCCGACCGGCAGCGGGTCGGGGAGCAGCGCCCGGCCGGCCCGCTGGGCGGCGGTCAGCTGTCGCGGCAGCTCGGTCAGCGCGAGCGGGTTGCCGCCGATCGCGGCCACGACCGAACCGGCGACGGCGGGCGCCAGCCCCCGCGCCCGCGCCAGTTCGACGGCGTCGGCCGGGTCGAGGTCGTGCAGGGCGAGCACCGGGACGTCGGGCCACGGCGCCGGAGCCGGACCGCGCACGGACCAGACCGCGATCAGCGCGATTCCCAGCCGGTGGGCGCGACGGGCCAGGAAGACCACCGCGTCGCGCGACGAGGGGTCCAGCCACTGCGCGTCGTCGACGAGCACCACCAGCGGAGCCTCGGCGGCGATCCGCTCGGACACGGTCCGCAACAGCGCCGCGGGGTCCGCGCCGTCGTGCACCGTCGCGTCCGGTCCCGGCAGCGCGGCCAGCAGCTGCTCGAGGCCGGCCAGCGGCAGGCTCGACTCGGTCTCGGTCCCGGTGGTCGTCAGGCACCGCAGGTCGTCCGGCACGACGGAGGCCAGCAACGCGCTCTTGCCGACGCCGGCCGGACCGTCGATTCGGATCGCCCCGCCCTGTCCGCGGCGCGCGTCGTCGATCAGCGCACGTAGTCGTCGTCGGTCGCGATCACGGCCGACCAGGAGGGGTGAGACGCCGTCCACGCCTCCCAATCTACGGCCAGCGGGTGACGTGGACCAGCGTCGCGGGGATGCGATCGCCGATCCAGGCCGTCCAGCGCTCGTCGCCGGTGCGACGCTCGAGGATCAACCGGCGGCGCGGCAGGTCGTCGCGGGTCAGGCTGATCCGCTCGATCGGATCGTCGGTCAGGTCCTCCGGCGCCTGACGCAGCCGGCGGCGCTGCCCTTCGACGGTCACCGGCTGCGGGCCGTCGGCGGTCTCGGCGATCCGGGTCCACGGGACGTCGCGCCAGATCACCGGGTCGAGCGTGGGGTCGATCGTCTCGGCGCGCTCGGCCCCGACGACGAAGGTCAGCTGGGTCCGGTCGCCGTCGACGGTCGCCATCCAGCCCTGCTGGCCACGGCAGTCGAGGTGCCACGCGGTCCACGGAGCGAAGCCGTCCACGGCGGCCACCCGTTGCGCTCCGATCACCACCCACTCGCGGTCGTCGTAGAGGACCTCGGCCCCGACCTGCAGCCGCTCCAGGTTGGCCTCGCCCGCGCCCGACGGCGTCGCGCGCGGTGCGGCGGGCGTGGCCGGACGATGCCGGTAAGCGACCACGAGCAGCCCCACGGAGACGACCAGCACCAGGGCCACGAGCACGATGACGATCGCGGTCATGCTCCGACCCTAGCGTCGCCCCGGCCGCGGCGACCGGATGGGGGTCTCGGGGTCGTCGGAGGCGAGCTTGGCAGCGGTTCGGGAGGGGACCGCCGTCGATGGTGGGAGGACCCCTGAGCGGGGTGTCATAACACACCGGACCGGCCGACGTCCGTCCGCCGGAACCCCCAAGATTGACCGTCGCGTGTCCGTGTCCCTCCCTGTTCCTCCCGGTCTCCGCGTCTGGCAGCACGAGGTCCTCCAGGCCATGTCGCAGTGGCAGAACGGGACCTTCCTGGTCGCCGCGGCCCCGGGCGCGGGCAAGACCCGTCCGGCGCTCGAGCAGGCCGTCCGGTTGCTCTACGCCCGTGAGGCCGACCGGATCGCGCTGGTCTGCCCGACCGCTCCGCTGACCCGTCAGTGGGCCGAGGCCGCCGCCCGGCTCGGCGTCCACCTGGCGCCGGACGCCACCGAGCTGACCCCGCCGGCGGGGTTCCACGGCGTCGCCGTGACCTACGCCCGCGTCGCGCAGTCGGCGGAGCGCTGGGCGAGCCAGTGCACGGAGAGCACGATCGTGATCGCGGACGAGGCGCACCACCTGGGCGAGGAGCTCTCGTGGGGCAAGGGCTTCAGCCTGGCGCTCGGCCGCGCCAAGCGCTGGCTCCTGCTCTCGGGGACCCCGTTCCGCTCCGACGCCAGCGCGATCCCGGGGGTCGAGTACGACGGCGACGGGATGGCGCAGCCCGACTACGCCTACGGCTACGCCGACGCGGTCCGGGACGGCGTCTGCCGTCCGGTGACGTTCATCCCGTTCGACGGCACGATGTCGTGGCAGTCCGGCGACGAGACGGTCGAGGCGACCTTCTCCGACGCGGTCTCCAGCGACCAGCGCGCGCGCCGCTACCGGACCGCGATCTCGACCGACCTCGAGGGCGCCCTGCCGAAGATCCTCCGCGACGCCCACCGGCGCCTGCTCGGCCTGCGCGAGAGCTCGCACCCGGAGGCCGGAGGCCTGGTTGTCGCCGCCGACGGCGAGCACGCCCGGGCGGTCGGTGCCGCGCTGCACCAGATCACGGGCGTGAAGCCGGTGATCGTGATGCACACCGACCCGCAGGCGCACCGCAAGCTCGAGGCCTTCACGCACGCGACAGACCCGTGGATCGTCGCGGTCAACATGGTCAGCGAGGGCGTCGACATCCCGCGGTTGCGGATCGGCGTCTACGCGACGGCGGCGAAGACGGCGATGATCTTCCGTCAGATCGTCGGCCGGTTCGTCCGGACGATCCCCGACCGCCCGGTCGAGAGCGCGTGGCTCTACATGCCGGCCGAGCCGACGCTGCGGGCGCACGCGGCCGAGATCGACAGCGAACTGATCCCGCTGCTGCGGCGCAAGGAGGACGTCGACCCGGACGCTATGGAGGCCCAGTTCGACGAGCCGGCCACCAAGGCCGAGGACGAGATGGGCCTCGCGCCCGAGTTCAAGGCGCTCAACGCCGACATGGCGCCCGAGGCGCAGCTGGACCTGTTCGGCGGGGCGACGCCGATCCGGCGCGACGTCGCGCCCGGCCCGATGACGATGACGGGCGGACCCGGAGCACCGGTCGCGATGGGCGCGCCCGGGTCGGGCGGGATCCCCGGCGCGGTCAGCGAGGTGCCGCTCTGGCAGCAGCGGCAGCGGCTGCGCGAGACCCGGCACCGGCTCGTGTCGGAGCTCGGCCGGGCCCGCCGGGCCACCCAGCGCGATATCAACGCCTGGGTCAACAAGGAGATCGGCGTCGCCAAGGTCCAGGACGCGACGGTCGACCAGCTGCAGCAGTCGATCGACCTGCTCGAGCGCACCCTGCTCGGACGCGCGTAGGATCGAACGATGCGTCGCTGGCGGATCACCGCGTGCCTGATCGCCCCCTACGCGGTGGCGTTGGCCGCGATGGGCCTCGGCTGACCTGGCTGCGCACTCGCCGGGCCGTTTTGCCGAGTGCGCAGGAATCTGCGCTGAGCACGCGTGGTAGCGCGCTCGGCCGAAACGCACGCCGAGTGCGCAACCACGAATCGCGCGCCTACGGCAGGTCGGCGACCACGTCGGCCAGCGGCTTCCGGATCCCGGTGATGAACGGCAGTTCCTCGCGGGTGTGCCGCCGGGCCTCGGCGGCCCGCAGGTCGCGCATCAGGTCGACGATCCGCTCCAGCTCATCGGCCTCGAAGGCCAGCAGCCACTCGTAGTCGCCGAGCGCGAACGCGCTGATCGTGTTGGCCCGGACGTCCTTATAGCCGGCGGCCATCATGCCGTGCTCGCGGAGCAGCTTCGAGCGCTCCTGCGGGTCGAGCAGGTACCAGTCGTACGAGCGCACGAACGGGTAGACCGAGATGTACTTCTTCGGCGCGGTGCCCTCGAGGTAGGCCGGGATGTGGGCCTTGTTGAACTCCGCCTCGCGGTGCACGCCGATCGAGGTCCACCACGGATCGACGGACTGCCCGAGCTTCGTGCGGTTGAACCGGACCAGCGCGTCCTGCAGCGCGTCCGGGGTCGGCCCGATGATCCACAGCAGCAGGTCGACCTCGGCGCGGAATCCGACCGTCGAGTACGCGCCGCGGAGGATCGCGTCGCCGCCGGAGAGCGCCGCCTCGGCGTCCGCGGCGAGCTGCGCGGCCTGCGTCGGATCGACGCGACGGTGGCCGCGCGCGGCCTTGAAGGACGCGTACATCGCGTACAGGTTCGTGTGATCCGTCTGCGTGCTCATCCGCTCCGAGGATAGGACGAACGCCGCGCGTGGGCACGGTGGGTACGGAACCGGTTCGCGCCCCAGAGCGCCCACATCCTCATCCGGTGCCACCCGCTGACGTCGAGCGATCGACCGGCGTGCCACGCCTCGGCGATGCTCGGCGGCCGGTGCGCATAGGGCGTCATCAGCGCCGTCCGGTGGATGTCGGCGACGTTCCCGACCGTGGCGTAGAGCTCGGCCATCGGCCGCTGCCAGTCGAGGCCGTCGGCGATCGGGAAGTCCCAGAAACCGATGTTGGCGTTGCCGTGCACGTAGTTGAGCAGCGAGGAGATCGACTCCGACTGCTCGAACCGCTCGATCGTCCGGCTGCGCGTCCTTGCGAGCGTGGCGGCCGCGTCGTCCGTCGTGGTGGTCGGCCGGTGCCGGGCGCCTGCGACGATCTCGCGTCGGTAGTTCTCGAGCGCGTCGTCGAGATGACGCACCGACTCGCTCGCGACGAGGTTTTCGAGACCCCGAGCCCGCCCGCGCATCGTGGCGTCGATCGCCTCCCGCAGAGCGGCGACGCGCGAGGGATAGTCCGGCAGACGGCGAAGCAGCCGCTGGAGCGGGAGTCGTCTCGTGTCCGGGCTGCGCGCCATGTGCACGGCGATCCTGCCGAAGCGCTCGAGCGCTTCCACGCAGACGTCGAACGGCGGATCGCTACCGGCGTCCATCAGCCGGATCGCGCGGACCGCGCGCCGACCGGCTCGGCCGAGCCGACCCTCGATCCAATCGAACCGGCTGTCGACCAGCAGCGCGCGAACGTCGTGCCACGGCTGCTCCGGATCCAAGAGCGCCAGCGCGGCCGCCCGCCCGCGTTCGTACTCGCCCTTCTTCCACCAGTACTCGGGTTGGTAGGCGTCGGCAAGATCGCGGACCCTCAGGCCGAGGAACGATTCGTCGTCGCTGACCCGCCCGCCCATGTCGAATCGGGCCAGCAACCGGACGGTGGCTTCTCGTCGTATGCGCTCGTCGCTCGGCGCCGCAACCGGTCGGGCGGGACTGCACCCCGGGCACGGATCCGGGCGACGCCATGCGACGTCGATGTCGCAGCCGAGCTCCTCGAGCAGGGTGGCGAGCGCGTCGCCGCTCCAGCCGGCGATGCGCTCCACGCGCGCTCCGTGACGTTCGGCCGTGCGGAGGATCTCGGGGACCGCCGTCGCGGCGCCGAGGTTCGTGACCTCCGGTGCGGATGGGGAGAAGTCGAACCAGAGCATCGTGTGACCGGCGAATCGCCCCTCTTCGATCGCCTCGACGACCGCGGGGGTCACGTCGAAGTAATCCGAGAACGAGTAGCCGATCCATGCGGTCGCGCGACGACCGGCGCCGGTCAAGGTCCGTATGAGGCGGTCCCGTTCGTCGGTTCGGAATCCGAACTCCAACTCTCCGAGAAGCGCACCGAAGGGCAGCATTTCGGCGTGGCCCGTGGGGTCGACCTCCCCGTGGAAGTGCAGCAGCCTCGCCTCGTCGGCGGGGGTCCCCAGGCACGCCTCGATCCACCGGTCGAAGTTGGCGGTCGCCTGCGAGCCCCCGGCGGCGAGATGAGCGGCGAGCAGGCGGTGGAGGCGGTTCGGCTCGCGGTGGCGGAAGTTCGCGCCGAGTCGACCGAGCGCGGTGGCGCCGTGGGTGCGATGGACGACGTCGAGCACGGCCTCCAGGCGAGGGCGTCCGCGAAGGAAGCCCGCCAGCCGCTGCGGGTCGGCGGCGACGGCCGGGTCCATGATCGTGCGTTGGACGCGGTAGGCGTCGTGGAGCGCCGCGAGCAGACCGTCGAGGAAGTACCCGTCCATCGCCTGGCGCATGAGCTCCG
>JBAZOW010000223.1:0-5973 GCA_041648495.1 Patulibacter sp. | reverse complement strand
GGACAGCGCCTTCACGGCGCCCCAGGCCCAGAACTGCGGCTCGACGATCCTCGATCGCTGGCTCGTGACGGCCGCAGTCAACGCAAAGATCGGCCTTCCCGCGACCGCCGGGCAGAGCCGGGCGATCATGAACGGCCGGGCCTCCGTGGGCGGCGGCGACGCCATCCGGGCGAACGTCGGTCTGTAGTACCCGCCCGCAGGGCGCGGCGACGACGGAGTAGTTCCGTCGGTCGCCGCGCCGGCGAGATCGTCCGCGCGCTGTACACGCGCGAGGCACTCGACGCATCGACCTAGGCTCGCCAACAATATATTCGCGAGTACACCGTCAGCGTCTATTGAACACGGAGCGGGACAAGTCGTCCGGACTGCTCGGTACTGCGCGTAGCCTGGATCAAAAGTAGGCCCGAAGAGCGTCATTCAAAGAGATTCGTCGCAGACGCGATGCGGCTTCGTGCCTGCAAAACAGGGGTTTCGTGCCGGCGGCGATTAGACCTTCGGTACACAGGCGCAAACTTCGTCTTGCAATCCGCGCACGGAGGTGTTTAGATCTCGCCAGGCCACACAGAGCGGCCCTTTAGGACCACGCCCCCGTACTGGCGTGTGTCACACGAGTACCGGAACTGAATCGCTCCGACCCGACCAAGAGCCACCGCGCTCGAGGCCCGGGCGTTGAGCCCCTGATGCCATCAGCCGCGAGCCGCGTGGCCGCTGGGCCGTGGGCGAAATCGTCACGAACTTCCCATCAGTACCGCAACGCAAACGAGAGAAGAGAAGCAGATGAAACCCCTCCGTACCCTTGGCACCCTGGCCGTCACGGCCGCCGCGGCAGTCGGCATGGCGTCGTCCGCGAGCGCAGCTCCAACCGGCATCCACGCCGAGTTCAAGCACTGCCCGTACACGAACGTCAACGTCAGCCAGTGCATCAACTCGGTGATCAACGGAGGGGAGATCAAGCTGGGGAACTCCGCCGTCCCGATCCCGTCGAGCAAGAAGATCGTTCTGCAGGGCGGCGTGATTCAGGACGGGACCACGTCCACCTGGGTCGACGCGGTGGGCGCCGACACGCTGAGCAAGACGCCGCTGGACGTTCCGGGCGGTCTGATCAGCACGGTCTCGAGCAACTGGTTCTTCGGCCCGCTGCTCGACGCGTTCAACTGGGCGATCAGCTTCGCCAACGGCGTGACGGCGACGGCCGAGAAGGCCGGGCCGGTGCAGTTCAGCTTCGGCAACCTGCTGTTCGCGTCGGGCACGGCCATCGAGCTGCCGGTCCGCGTCAAGCTGAACAACGCCTTCCTGGGCAACAACTGCTACGTCGGCACCACGGCCAACCCGGTCCGGTTCCGCCTGACGACGGGCACGACGACGCAGGCCCCGACGCTCACCGGCTCGCCGGGCACGCTCGGGTTCAGCGATGACTTCTCGGTGACGTACGTCAGCGGACTCAGCCTCGTCGACAGCGCGTTCACGGCCCCGAAGGCCGAGAACTGCGGCTCGACGGTCCTCGATCGCTGGCTCGTGACGCTGGCCGTCAACGCCAAGATCGGCCTGCCCGCCACGGCCGGTCAGAGCCGGGCGATCATGAACGGCAAGGCGTCCGTCGGCGGTGCCGACGCCGTCCGCGCGAGCGCCGGTCTGTAACCACGCACGTTGGAGCGTCGAGGTGGTCACGAGCCACCTCGGCGCTGCGCGTCCGAATCGAGCTACGACGATGAGCCTTTCTGCACCGAAGCGTTTAGGACCGGATATCCCTTTCCGTGTCCGAAACCCAATTGAGGAGTTGCACCATGTTTTCCAAGATGAAGGCCGTTATGGCCACGACGGCGGCAGCGGGCCTGCTCGCCATCGCCGGCGCCTCGGCCGCCGACGCAGCGACGATCGCCCCGGGCGGTTCGTTCACCGGTTCGGCCGGTGCCTCGCGCCTGGTCGTTACTAGCGGTACGGGCATCCCGCTCAACTGCACGACGTCGACGGGTGCCGCCTCGATCACCGCGGGCACGTTCACGCCCCCGGCGACGGTCGGTACGATCACGCCCGCGTTCTCGTCCTGCATCGGGCCCTCGGGCTTCGCGTTCACGGTGACGTGCTCGGCCGCCAACCTGTGGCTGACGGGTAGCCCCGTTGCCGGTACTACGGCCGGCGAGCTGCGCAACATCAACTGCCTCGTGACGTTCAACGCGCTCGCGTGCTCGGGCCGTATCACGGGCACGGTCCAGGGTAGCTACACGAACCCGGTCGGTACCACGGCTGCGCGTCTGACGATTCTGGCCGCCGGCCAGAGCCTGACCACGTCGGCCAGCACGTGCCCGGCGGCGATCCTGCCGAACGGCGCTGCTGCCGACTTCGGTGCCCCGGGTGCCGGTTCCACCGGTATCGCGAACCTGACGTACGTGCTCGGTGGTTCGGGCACGACGCATCCGGTCGTCTCCTAGTAGCACCTAGTTCCGTAGGTCCGTGCGGCGGTCAGCGCAGCTGGCCTCCGCACGGCAGTTCGAAGAAGGCCTACGGGCGGCTGGAGAACCAGCCGCCCGTATCGCTTGGCGGCTCCCCGGAGCCCAAGAACGAAGTCGCGGTTCAGCTTTAGTGCTGAATGTCCGTGTTCCTAGGCCTCGGTTGACGCGTGTACCTCGTCGGTGTTCTAATGGGCACTGCGTGGATAAACAGTGTGAAGATGTCCCGAGAAAACGGAGAGTCTCAGTGAGAAGAATGCCGAGGGCTGCGCACCAGCGTGCGGCCCAAAAAGAGGACCGCAGCGTGGCTCGTGGATTGCGCCGAGTGGGCGTCCCGATCGTCTGCGCCGCGCTCACCGCAGCTGGTCTCGCGTCAGGCGCGAGTGCCGCACCATGGGGGTTCGAGCAGGTCACGCCGACCGTCAAGGGCGGTGGCACGCTCAACTCCTTCGACACGTTCCGGGCCAGCGAGGACGGCTCCCGGATTCTCTACACGACGACGGCCCCGCTGGACGGCGTCTTGACCTACTCTGCACCCCAGTACGTGCGCTACCAGGCGACGCGCACCGAGTCCGAGTGGCTCAATCGCGCGCTCGATCCGCTCTTCGACCTTGGGAGCCACAGCAGTTCCTTGGTGGTCATGACGGTCCTCGGATCCTCACCAGACCTCGAGTACGCACTCGTGACGTCGACGCGCGCTCTCACGCCGGGAGCCATCGAGGGCGGAAGCAACGTCTACATGCGCGAGGCCGAGACCGGCCAGCTGACGCTCGTAGTCGCCGACAGCTCAAATCAGTTGGTCGGCACGTTGACCAACGCCATGGGCGCAGTGAACGTGAAGTTCGTCGCCTCCGACGGCCGATCGGCGATGTTCGTGTCCGAGATTCCGCTGACCGCCGACGCGGCAGGGGTCAATGGAGCGTTGTACAGCTGGACCGCCGAGACCGGTCTGCGTGCTGAATCGGTCTTGCCTGACTCCGAGGGCGGTACGACGATGCCGGCGATCTATGCCGGTCGTGATTCCGAATCGGGGCCCCGGGATCCGCTGCCGCGTGAGGACGCGCTCGACCACGTGTATTTCACCCCGCAGATCTTTGGGTCGGTCGGCTCGCTCTACGTGCGCACCAGCGACGGCTCCGGCGGTCGCGAGACGCGGCCGGTCTCGGTCTCCGAGGTCTCCGGCCTGCCGGTCCCGGCGCAGCTCGACGCGGTGTCCGCGGACGGCCGGTACGCCCTGTTCCATACGCGAGACTTCTCGCCGCTGACCGCCACCGTTCCTGCGGGACACGAGGGCGCGAACGCCTACCTGTACCGCTACGACCTCGAGAGCGACACGACCGACTACGTGGGTCCGCTCAGCCAACAGCAGGGCGCGGACGTACTCCAGATGACGGAAGACGGGCAGACCGTCGCGTTCCAGACGGGGATGGCGATCGACTCCGACGCGGTGGTCGGTGAAGTGAATACCTACGTCTGGCGCAACGGGAACCTTCAACACGTCGCGACCGCCGATCCGGGGTCCGCAGCAACCGACGCGGCGACGTTCCTGCGACTCCTGAGCCCTAACGGGCGCTACCTCGCGTTCACCGACAATTCGGCATCGCTTGCGGCAACGTTCGACTTCGACAACCAAAGCGCGGGGTGCCCGCCTCTCGGAAGCCCCGAGGGAACGGTCGGTCCGTGCACCCAGGTCTATCGCTTCGACTCGGAGGCTCCCAGCGGATCGGATGCGCTCGAGTGCCTTTCGTGCCGCAGCGACGGTGCATCCCCGGCGGGAGCGTCGGGTGAACCGAACTACGACGGGCCCGGGCTCATGCGTATGGATGCTCGTCAGATGCGTACCGTGACCGACGACGGAACGGTGTTCTTCACCTCGGCCGACGACCTGATCACGGCAGACAGCAACGGCGCCAGCGACGCCTACGTGTATCGGGACGGAAGCCTCGAACTGTTGTCTCGGGCCGTCCCGGGCACGAGGTCGAGGTTCGTCGATGCGACCCGGGATGGGACGACGGTCTTCATCGCCACGAACGATCCGATCGTCGCGACGGACACCGATAAGGAGGTCGACCTGTACATGACGCGGGCCGGCGCAGGGTTCGACATCGAACCGCCGGTGTCGTTGGTCCCGTGCACAGGCGCCGACTGCCGTGGTCCCTTTGATCGCGGACCGCTTCCCGGCGGTGAGAATCTGGGGTCGCGCGCCGGCAACGGCGAGAAGCCGTCGTCTCCGACGACGCCTCGCGCCACGGTGCGGGTCCGCAGTGCACGACTCGTCGGGTCGCGGCTGCGGGTGAAGATCTCGACGTCGCAGGCGGGACGCGTGCGCGTGTCCGGCAGCGCGTTGTCCGCGGCCACGCGCACCCTGCGCCGAGCCGGAACGGCGACCATCACGGTCCCGTTGAAGAAGAGCTCGCGAACCGCACTGCGGAGGAACGGTCGCTTGGCCGTACGGGCACGCGTGTCCGTCGCACCCCCATTCGGGAAAACCGCCGTGACCACCTACCGCCGGACGCTGAGGAAGTAGCGCGATGATGCTCGCAACCACAAGCGGCGCGCGAAAGCGTCGTTCCAACCGCCTCGGGCTCACGCTCGGGGTCGCGGCGGCACTCTTCGCCGGCGCGGCTCCCAACGCTTCGGCGATCGAGTACGAGAGCCTGGGCGCGTCGTTCACCGACGCCAACGGGCAGGCGCTCCGCCAGGCGGGCGCGCACGGTGACGTGCGCGTGAAGTTCGAGGTCCCGGCCCGAGATCCTGATGCGGTCTTCGGGGAGGGTTCGTTCCCGATCGAGCAGCCGCACCGGCTCGTGCTCGACTTGCCGCCCGGACTGGTTGGCAACCCGACCAGCACGGACACGTGTCCGGCGTCCCAGCTGAAGGCCGGATCCAACGGCACCGTTGCGTTGTGCCCCGCCGGCGCGCAGGTCGGCGTCGCCGTCATCCGGTCGGAGGCCGCGTTCGGGTTCGTCCAGGCTGCTCCGGTCTACAACATCGAGCGCCCGGTGGACAAGCCGGCGCTCTTCGCCTTCACCTACGGAGCGGTGACGGTCAAGCTCGCCCCGACGGTGCGGGCCGGGGACTTCGGGATCACGATGGACAGCGGAACGATCTCGCAGGGGATCGGGATCAAGGCGGCCGACGTGACGCTCTGGGGCGTGCCGGCGGATCCCGCACATGACCCGCTGCGGTCGCCCTCCGGCGGTTTGCTGGCGTGTCTCGGCAGCGATGCTTCGGATCCGTCGATGTGCTTCAACGGAGGCGCTTCGGTAAGCACCTCGCCGAAGCCGTTCCTGTCGTTGCCGACCAACTGCGACGCGTCCGGTAACGAGTTCACGGCGCGTCTCGACGGCTGGGACAGCGTTGGGTCGTTCGCGACGCGGACCTTCTCCGAGGACATCGATGGGTCGCCGTTCGCGCTAACGGGATGCGAGAACCTGCCGTTCGATCCCGCGGTCGAGACCCGTGCATCGTCGGCGGTCGCTGATGCACCGACAGGCCTCGAGGTGGACGTGCGAGTCCCGCAGAG
>JBAZOW010000222.1:0-6003 GCA_041648495.1 Patulibacter sp. | reverse complement strand
GGCGTGGCCGGCGGCCGCGACCTTGCGGACCTGATCCTCCGGCAGCTCGATCGGCAGCAGGCCGATCTTGGTCGAGTTGGAGTAGAAGATGTCGGCCAGCGAGACGGCGATGATCGCCTTGAAGCCCGCGTCCTCCAGCGCCCAGGGGGCATGCTCCCGGCTCGACCCGGAGCCGAAGTTGGCGCCCGAGGTCAGGATCGGGTTGCCGATCTCGGTCGTCCAGTCCGGCGCCTGCTTGGCGTCGGCGAAGACGAACTCGCCGAAGCCGGTCCGCTCGACGCGCTTCATGAAGCGCGCGGGGATGATCTGGTCGGTGTCGACGTCGTCGCGGTGCAGGTCCGAGACGGCGCCTTCGATGATGTTCACGGGATCCATGTCAGGTTCCTCTGTTCGCTCGAAGTGACGCGCGCGCTCAGGCGGCGACGGGCTGGGGGTCGAAGGTCCGGACGTCGACGAAGTGGCCGGCGATCGCGGCGGCGGCCGCCATCTGCGGAGACACCAGGTGCGTCCGTCCGCCCTTGCCCTGGCGGCCCTGGAAGTTGCGGTTGGAGGTCGACGCGCAGCGCTCGCCCGGGTTCAGCGTGTCGGGGTTCATGCCCAGGCACATCGAGCAGCCCGCCCCGCGCCAGTCGAAGCCGGCCTCGACGAAGACCTTGTCCAGCCCGATCTTCTCGGCCGCGATCTTGACCTGGACCGAGCCCGGAACGACCATCGCGTAGACGTGATCGGCGACCTTGCGGCCCTTGATGATGTCGGCCGCGGCCTGCAGGTCGGCCAGCCGGCCATTGGTGCAGGAGCCGAGGAAGACGCGGTCGATCTGGATCTCCTCGATCTTCTCGCCACCCTCCAGGCCCATGTACTCCAGCGCGCGCTGGGTCTGCTCGCGCTTGCCCGCGTCGTCGAAGCTGTCGACCGTCGGCACGGCGCCGTCGACGTCGACGACCATGTCCGGCGTCGTGCCCCAGGTGACCTGCGGCGTCAGCGTCGAGACGTCGACGGTGATCTCCTTGTCGAAGCTCGCCCCGTCCTCGGTGTAGAGCTGCTTCCACTGCTCGACGGCGCGATCCCAGTCCGCCCCGGTCGGCGCGGCGGGCTTGCCGTGCACGTAGTCGAACGTGGTCTGGTCGGGGGCGACCATGCCCGCGCGGCCGCCGCCCTCGATCGTCATGTTGCAGATCGTCATGCGCCCCTCCATCGGGAGCGCCTCGATCGCCGGACCGGCGAACTCGACCGCGTAGCCGACGGCGCCGTCGACGCCCATCTGGCCGATCGCGCCGAGGATCATGTCCTTGGCGGTCACGCCGAACGGCAGGTCGCCGACGAAGTTGATCCGCATCGACTTCGGCTTCTTCTGGACCAGCGTCTGCGTGGCGAGCACGTGCTCGACCTCGCTGGTGCCGATGCCGAAGGCCAGCGAGCCGAAGGCGCCGTGGGTCGCCGTGTGCGAGTCGCCGCAGACGATCGTCATGCCCGGCTGGGTCAGGCCCTGCTCGGGACCGACGACGTGGACGATGCCCTGACGGTCCGAACCGAAGCGGAAGACCGGCACGCCGAACTCGGCGCAGTTGGACTCGAGCGTCGCGACCTGCTTGCGCGACAGCACGTCCTTGATCTGGTCGACGGCCGAGGTGCCGTCGGTCGGCGTGTTGTGGTCCGGCGTCGCCATCGTCTTGTCGGGACGGCGGACCGTACGGCCGGCCAGGCGGAGGCCGTCGAAGGCCTGCGGGCTCGTGACCTCGTGGACCATGTGCAGGTCGATGTAGATCAACCCGTCCTGGACCTCGTGGGCTTCCCACAGCTTGTCGAACAGTGTCTTGGGCATCGGTCTCGTGAGGGTGGTGGTTCGGTGAGGTGGCTCGGACGGGCTGGTGGTCGTCGTGCGTCAGCTGCGGCGCAGGCCGGCGTTGACGACGGCCAGCAGCACCGCTGGGTCCGGGCCGGGGTTGAAGAAGTGGTGCGGCAGGTCCGCGTCGAAGGTGACGCAATCGCCCTGCGCGAGCGGATGGTCGACGCCGTCGCAGTGCAGGACCAGCGTGCCCTGCTCGACCAGCGCGATCTCGCGGGTTCCGGGCTCGTGCATCGGCGGATCCTCGGCGTTCCCGGTCCGTACGCCGGGCTGCAGCTCGTGGCGGGTCAGCTCGCTGCGCTGGCCGGGCAGCGGCGGCGACAGCAGCTCGATCGCGTGGCCGGTCTCGGGCGATCCGCTGCGTCGGCGGTCGGCCGGGCGAACGACGGTGACCGAGCCGGACTCGTCGAGCCGCAGCAGCTGGCTCAGGCGCAGGTCGAGGCCGGTCGCGATCCGCGCGGCGACCTGCAGCGTCGGCGAGGTCTCCCCCCGCTCGACCTGGCTCAACGTGGTCGCCGAGACGCCGCAGCGCTCGGCCAGGTCCCGCAGCGACAGCCCCATGTGGTCCCGCAGGGCGCGGACGCGCGAACCGATCTGGATCCGTTCGACGTCCGCTGCGGGGATGGAAGGACTCGTCGCCATCTACGTCCGTACGGTATCACGTACAGACGTACAGTCAAACGCACATGACGGCGCTCTAGCCCTTGACGGCTCCGGCCGTGAGCCCCTGGACGATCCGCTTCTGGAACATCAGCACCAGCACGATCAACGGGATCGAGATCACCACGCTGGCCGCCGCGATCAGGCCGATCGGCTGGGCGTAGCCGCCCGCGGCCGTGTCGTTGAAGTTGCCGACCGCCGCCGGGACCGTGCGGGCCGCGTTGGTCGTCGTCAGCGTCGTCGCCAGCAGGAACTCGTTCCAGGCGAAGATGAAGGTCAGGATCCCCGCGGTCGCCATGCCGGGCGCCGCGAGCGGGATGATCACCTTGCGGAAGGCCTGGAACCGGGTCGCCCCGTCGACCAGGGCGGCCTCCTCCAGATCGCGCGGGATCTCGCGGAAGAACGACGTCAGGATGTAGGTCGTCAGCGGCAGCGCGAAGGTCAGGTACGGGATGATCAGGCCGATCAGGGTGTTGTTCAGCCCGATGTCGGTCCAGAGCTGGAAGATCGGCAACGCGATCGCGATCGGCGGGAAGGTCGTGACCGAGAGGATCAGCGCGAGGATCAGGAACTTGCGCTTGAACCGCAGCCGCGCGAGCGCGTAGGCGGCAAACGAGCCGACCAGCAGCGAGAGCGCGGTCGTCGCGGTCGCCACGATCGCGCTGTTGCGCAGGCCGGCGACGAAGTCGTCGTTGCGGAAGACGTCGGCGTAGCTGTCGAGCGTCGGGTTCGGCGGGTAGAGCGAGGCGACGCTCAGGTCCTGGCCGCTGCGCAGGCTGATGTTGACCAGCCAGTAGAACGGGAAGAGGCTGAAGAGGACGACGAAGAGCACGCCGATCCAGATCACCGGCGAGGTCTTCGCCGAGCGCGGCTTGCGCGGGCGCTTCGCCGTCGTGGCCGTGGTGGGCACGGGCGGGGCTGCGGTGCTCATCGTCCCTCCGAGGTCGCGTCACGCAGGTTGCCGCCGATGAAGCGGATGTAGAACAGCGAGACCGCCATCACGATCACGAAGGTCAGGACCGAGAGCGCCGCCCCCGGTCCGATCAGCTGCTGACTGGAGAAGGTCTTGTAGGCCTCGGTCGACAGCGTGCTCGTGCCGTACTCGCCGCGGGTCAGGACCCACGGCAGGTCGAAGACGCGCAGCGCGTCGAGCGTGCGGAAGATCAGCGCCACGGCGATCGCGGGGCGCAGCAGCGGCAGGGTGATCCGTTTGAACTGCTGCCAGTTCGACGCCCCGTCGACCCGCGCCGCCTCGTAGAGGTCCTTGGGGATCCCCTGCAGGCCGGCGAGCAGCAGCAGCGCCATGAACGGCGCGGTCTTCCAGACGTCGGCGAGGATCACGATCGCCATCGCGTCCGGGGTCGACGCCAATCGGACGCGATCGGCGCCCGGCAGCCCGAGCGCGTCGAGCACCTGCGGGACGAAGCCGGTGCCGGTCTCGGTGAACGTCTGCCAGACGATCGCCGAGACGATCGTCAGGACCGCATACGGGACCAGGATCGTCGCCCGCAGCAGCGCTCGCCCGCGGAAGGCCGCGTTCATGATCAGCGCCATCCCGAGCCCGATCAGCAACTCGAGACCGACCGAGATCACCGCGAAGACGATGGTGTGCCAGAACGCCGCCCAGAAATCGCTGGAGGCGATCCCGGCCGCGGCCGCGAAGCCCGACGTGTCCCCGAACAGCGCGGCGCTGTAGTTCTCGAACCCGACCCACCGCGATGCCCCGGCCTGGGTCCGCGAGTACTGGTGCAGCGACAGCCAGATCGCGTAGCCGATCGGGTACGCCGCGACGACCGCCATCAGCGCCAGCGTCGGCGCGATCATCACCCGCGCCAAGCGGCGCTCGCCCGCGTAGAGCGCCCCCGGCTTGCGGGAGCGCTCGGCGGCGGTGGAGGACGTGGGCATCGTGGTCGGGACTCGGTGGGACGGGAACTAGAACGTGTTGACGGCGGCGGAGATCGCCTTGTCGGCTTCCTGGAGCGCCGCTTCCGGCGTCGACCGGCCGGACAGCGCCCGCGCCACGTTGCTCGAGATCGCCGCGCTGATCTGCGTGTAGGCCGCGGAGACCGGGCGACTGCGGGCGTTCTCGACCGCGGTTTTCAGGGCCGCCGAGAACGGCAGCGCCTTCTTGACGTCGGCGTCGTCGTAGCTGGCGGTCAGCACCGGGGCCAGCGAGTAGTCGACGGCCCGCAGCTTCATCGCCTCGGGCTTGGTCAGCAGGTCGACGAGCTTGAGCGCGCCCTCGGGGTTCTTCGAGTAGCGCGAGATCACCAGGTTGGAGCCGCCGAGCACGCCGGCCGGCTCACTGCCCTCGAAGGCCGGCAGCGGAGCGACGTCGAAGTTGTCCTTGAGGCCCTTCGTCTTCGACTTCTTCTCGATCGAGTAGGCGTACGGCCAGTTGCGCATGAACCCGGGATCACCCGTGTCGAACGCCTCCTGCGTCTCACCCTCCTGGAAGGTCAGCACCGCCTTCGGCACCGCGCCGGACTTGAGCCCGTCGACCATCAGCTGGAGCGCCTTGAGGTTCTCCGGCGAGTTGATCTCGGACTTCGTGCCGTCGTCGGACAGCACGTTGCCGCCGGCGCTGTAGGCGACCTCGAGGAAGCCCACGGTCAGGCCCTCGTAGGCCTTGGCCTGGTAGACGAAGCCACCGACGTCCTTGGCCTGGGCGTAGACCTCCTGCCAGGTCTCGGGCGCCTTGTCGACGCGGTCGGTGCGGTAGTAGAGCAGCCCGGCGTCGGTCTTCTCGGGAACCCCGTAGAAGCGATCCTCGTACTTCGCGGTCTCGAGCGTCGACGGGACGAACTCGTCCTTGCGGGTGTCGATGTAGTCGGTGACGTCGAGCAGCCACTCCTGGGCCGCGAACTGCGCGGTCCAGACCACGTCGGACTCGAAGACGTCGCACTCGCCGGACTGCGCCCGCTGACGGCGGACGAACTGCGCGTTCTGCTCGTCGGCGGCGTCGGGCAGCGTGATCACGTCGACGTTGAGCCCCTTGGCCTCGCCCGTCGCCTGCTTGACGGCGGCCTTGGCCGCCTGGACGGTCAGCGCCGGGGCGCAGAAGGTGACGTTGCCGGTGCCGTTCTGTGCCGCGGCCGGGTCGATGCCGGCGACCTTGGCTTCGCCGCCACCGCCGCCGCCCCCTCCGTCGCCGCCGTTGTCGTTGTCGTCGCCTCCGCACGCGGCCAGCGCGAGGACGCAGGCGCCGGCGATCGCGGGGGTCGCCCATCGGAAGTGCTTCACGGGGTCCTCCTGTCGGGTTGCGTCGTGCGCCGCGGCGCACGATCGTCGTTCGCCGGGCCGCTCATGCCGATGATGCGGTCGCGGATTCACGGTGCTCCTGCTCGCCGAGCGTCAGGCCGGTCTGCCCGTCGAACAGCGCCAGATGGTCGGTGTCGACCCGCAGTCGGGCGGGCGCACCCTCGCGCACCTGGCTGGCGGGATTGAGCCGCGCGACCATCTGCTGGCCGGGACGGCCGGCACCGAGGTCGGCAAGG
>JBAZOW010000221.1:0-6031 GCA_041648495.1 Patulibacter sp. | reverse complement strand
TCCTGCAGGCGACGAGCAAGCGCTCGCGCGACGTGCTGGCCGACGTCAGCGTCACCGCCGACGGCGACGTGACCGAGCGGGATCGCAACTCGACGCTCGTCACCACCTACCGCGTGACGGCGCACAGCGACACGCTGTCGCACGTGCGGGTCGAGACGACCTGGAAGGGCGCCGGCGGGGTCGGCGGGTTCTTCGAGCGGACGTTCGCGCCGAAGGGCCTCGACCGGATCCACACCGCCGTCCTCGAGAAGCTCGACCAGCGGTTGCGCAACGGCTGAGGCCCCTCGGGGCTCAGGCCCCGCGGCGGTTCAGGCCGCGACCGCCGTCGCCGTTGCCGCATCGCGGTCGGCCAGCAGGCCCCGCCGGCGCAGCGCGGGGATCACGCCTTCGCCGACGCGGTAGGCCTCTTCCAGGTGCGGATAGCCCGAGAGGATGAACTCGTCGATCCCGAGGTGGTGGTACTCCTCGATCCGGTCGGCGATCTCCTCGTGGCTGCCGACCAGCGCGGTACCGGCGCCGCCGCGGACCAGGCCGACGCCGGCCCAGAGGTTGGGGGAGACCTCGAGCGCGTCGGTCCGGCCGCCGTGCAGCGCGGACATCCGACGCTGACCCTCGGAGCCCGAGATCGCCTGGGTCTGCTGCGCCCGACGGATCTTCTCGGGATCGAGGCCGCGCAGCAGGCGGTCGGCCTCGCCCCAGGCCTCTTCGGCGGTGTCGCGCGCGATCGCGTGCAGGCGGATGCCGAACCGCAGCTCCCGGCCCTCGGCCGCGGCGGCGTCACGGGCCCGGGCGATCTTCTCGGCGACGGCCGCCGGCGGCTCGCCCCAGGTCAGGTAGACGTCGGCACGCTTGGCGGCGACGTCGAAGGCCTCGCGGGACGAGCCGCCGAGGTAGATCTCGGGCCACTTCGCCGTCTCGGGGAGCTGGGCGCCCTGGATGTCGTAGTACGTGCCCTTGAAGTCGACGACCTCGCCGGTCCAGAGTTGACGGATGATCGACAAGAACTCGTCGGCCCGGGCGTAGCGCTCGACCTTGCTCAGGTGGTCGCCGTAGCGGCGCTGCTCGTAGTCGTCGCCGCCGGTCACGACGTTCAGCAGCAGGCGCCCACCGGTCACGCGCTGGTAGGTCGCGGCCATCTGCGCGGCGAGCGTCGGCGAGACCAGGCCGGGGCGGAAGGCGATCAGGAACTTGAAGTGCTCGGTCAGCTGCGAGATCGCGGCGGTGGTGATCCAGCCCTCCTCGCTCCAGCTCGAGGTCGGCGTCAGCGCGCCGCTGAACCCGAGCTGCTCGGCCGAGCGGGCGATCTGGCTGAGGTAGCCGATGTCGGGCGCGCGCTCGGCGCCGCCTTCGCCGCGGATCCGGGTGCCCTCGTTACCGACGGCGTTGCCCAGGCTGAGGTCGGCGCGGGAGTCGCCGTTGGTGGGCAGGAACCAGTGCAGCGTGACGGGCATGGGCGTATGTCGGGGGTAGCGGAGATCCGACCAGTCAAATATAGCAAACCCGATAGGAAATGAGGTAATTCTGCTACGTTCGGCCGTGTCGCAGATCGCAACCCCCGCCCATCTCGGTCAGACGCCCGCCGCCGGCGACGCCCGCGGAGCCCCGATCGCGGACGACGATCGGCTGGAAGTGGTCCTCGGCGAGATCGCGGCGGGTGCCGCCGAGCGTGATCGGGAGCGCGGGCATCCGTTCGCCGCGATCGACGTGGTTCGTCGGGCGCGGCTCGGCGCGGTCCGCCTGCCGGTCGCCGACGGCGGCGCGGGCTACTCGTTCCCGGAGTTGTTCCGGTTGGTCGTGCGGCTGGCCGAGGCCGACCCGAACGTCGCGCAGATCCTGCGGGCGCACTACTCGTTCGTCGAGCAACGGCTGATCTCCCCGGACCGTGCGGCCGGCGCGCGGTGGCTGGGCCTCGTCGCCGACGGCGCGATCCTCGGCAACGCGACGACCGAGCTCGGGCCCCGCAACGTCGGCTTCGGACGGGCCGCCGACCCGGCGACCGCGGTCCGGCGCGAGGGCGATCGGCTGCTGCTGCGGGGCACGAAGTACTACTGCACGGGCACCCTCTACGCCGACTGGGTCTCGGTCCTGGCGGCCGGCCCCGACGGAGCGCCGGGCAGCGTCGTCGTCCCGGTCGACCGCGAGGGCGTGACGGTCGAGGACGACTGGGACGGCTTCGGCCAGCGGCTGACGGGAACGGGCACGACCCGGTTCGACGACGTGGTCGTCGCCGAGGACGAGCTGCTGCGGGTGGACCCGGCGAACGGCCCGTACCTGCAGGGTGCGTTCCTCCAGCTTTACCTGACGGCGACGATCGTCGGGATCGTCCGCAACGTGGCGCGGGACGCGACGGATCTGGTGCGCAGTCGCTCGCGGACCTTCACCCACGCGCCGACGGCGGAGGCAGTCACCGACCCGTTGCTGCAGCGGACCGTGGGGGAGATCGCCAGTCAGGCCTACGCGGCCGAGGTCACGGTCGGCGCGGCGGCCGAGGCGCTCGGTCGGGCCGTCGACTCGGTGGTCGGCGGGGTCGGCGATCCGGATTTGGCGCACGAGGCGTCGTTGCGGGTGGCGCAGGCCAAGGTCGTGATCGACGCGCTCGGCGTGCGGGTGGCGGGGGAGCTGTTCGACGTCGGCGGGGCGTCGGCGACCGCCCGCGGAGCGGGCCTCGACCGGCACTGGCGCAACATCCGCACGTTGGCGTCGCACAACCCGGCGTCGTACAAGGCGCTGGCGATCGGCGACTTGCTGATCAACGGCACCCGGCTCCCCGATAACGGGTTCTTCTAGCGCCGGAGTACCCACCCGATCGGGGTGTTTGCTTGGCACAGGCGGACTAAATACCTAAAAGCCGATCAGGTTTGCTACTTTTCAACTCCCGGCGGGCAGCGAGGCCCGCCGGAGACGACGAAGAGGACTCCTGTGAGCCACGCCGCGACCATCCCCAAGCGCTCCTTCGCGCCGCTACTGCGGCGAGCGCTCGTGCCGGTCGTCCTGGTGGTGCTCTGGCAGGGGCTGTCGTGGATCGGCGTACTCGACAGCAGCACGCTGGCGTCGCCGATCCAGGTCGGACAGGTCTTCGGCGAGCTCTCGTCCAGCGGCGAGCTGTGGCCGAGCATCCTGGTCTCGCTGCGGCGGGTCGTGATCGGTCTGCTGATCGGGGTCACGATCGGCACCGTCCTGGGACTGATCGCCGGTCTTTCGCGGGTCGGCGAGGAACTGGTCGACGCGCCGCTGCAGATGCTCCGCGCGCTGCCGTTCCTGGGCCTGCTGCCGCTGCTGATCGTCTGGCTCGGGATCGGCGAGGCGATCAAGATCGGCCTGGTCGTGATCGGGGTGATCTTCCCCGTCTACCTGAACCTCCACAAGGGGATCCGCAGCGTCGATCCGCGGTTCGCCGAGCTCTCGCGAGCGTGCGGCGTCGGCCGCTGGGGCGTGATCCGCCAGGTGATCCTGCCGGGCGCGCTGCCGTCGTTCCTCGTCGGCCTGCGGTTCTCGCTCGGGATCGCCTGGCTCTCGCTCGTCGTCGCCGAAACCGTCAATGCGGACCAAGGGATCGGATACCTGATCATGCAAGGTCAGCAGTACCTCAACACCGACGTGATCGTGATGGGCCTGGTGATCTACGCCCTGCTCGGCCTGGCGATGGAGGGCGCGGTGCGCCTGATCGAACGCAAGACGCTGCCGTGGCGTCGGGAGTTCGTGAGCGCATGAGCACCGTGACCACGACGGCGTCCACCGCCACCCGTCCCGCCACTGCGGTCGTGGTCCGCGACGTCGAACGCACCTTCGTCGACCGCACCGTCCTCCACGACGTCAACCTGAGTGTCGGCGCGGGGGAGATCCTCGTGATCGTCGGCCAGAGCGGCTGCGGCAAGAGCACGCTGCTGCGCGCGATCGGTGGCCTGGATACGGGCTTCACCGGGCAGATCGACGTCGCCGGACGCGTCGCGTTCGGGTTCCAGGACGCGCGCCTGCTGCCGTGGGCGCGGGTCTGGGAGAACGTCGTCTTCGGCGTCCCGGGTCGCAAGGCCGAGCGGCGGGAGCGGGCGATCGCCGCGCTGTCCGACGTCGGACTGGAGAACCACGCTGACGCCTGGCCCGCGACGCTCTCCGGTGGCGAGGCCCAGCGGGTCGCGCTCGCCCGCGCCCTGACCCGCGATCCGTCGGTGCTGCTGCTCGACGAGCCGTTCGGCGCGCTCGACGCCCTGACCCGGCTGCGGATGCAGGCGCTGGTCAGCCGGCTCTGGCGCGACCGCGGGTTCTCGATCGTCCTGGTGACGCACGACGTGGAAGAGGCCGTGCTGCTGGCCGACCGGATCGCGGTCCTGGACAGCGGCGGCGTCGCCGACCTGTTCGAGGTCGAGATGCCCCGCCCACGGTCCCGTCGGGACGAGCGGTTCGAGGCGCTCCGTGTGCGGATCCTCGAGGACCTCGGCGTCTCCGAGATCGACGCGAGCCTCAGCTCGCACGACGCATGAACCCCCGAGGAGCAGAACGATGACCAGCAACGAAGCACTCCCGCCGCGGTTCGGCGTCTGGGCGCCGGTCTACGGCACCTGGGGCAGCCGTCAGCACCCCGACGACCCGGTCGATGCCGGCTACCAGCGGACTCGCGACCTGATCCGGCGGGCCGAGCAGGTCGGCTTCGAGTCGGTGCTGCTCGCCGAGCACATCGTCAACCCGCAGAGCGACGACTACGACGTGCTGGAAACCTGGACCGCGGCGGCGGCGATCGCCGAGGCGACGGAGCGGATCGAGATCATCGCCGCGGTCAAGCCGCTGCTGTTCCACCCGGCGGTGCTGGCCAAGCTGGCGGTCGGGATCGACCGGATCAGCGGTGGTCGGTTCGCCGTCAACCTGGTCAGCGCGTGGTTCAAGCCCGAGATGGGCCAACTCGGGATCCCGATGCCCGACCACGACGCCCGCTACGAGCTGTCGACGGAGTGGTTGCGGGTCGTCCGGCGGCTGTGGGGCGGTGAGGCCGTCCACCACCACGGCGAGCGCTTTCGGATCGACGGTCTGCAACTGCGCCCCGCACCGGTCAACCCCGGTGGCCCGACGGTCTACTTCGGCGGCGAGTCGGAGCCCGCCCGCGAGCTGGCCGCGTCCGACGCCGACGTCTTCTTCATCAACGGTCGTCCGCTCGACGAGACCGCCGCGCTGATCGACGACCTGCGGCGCCGTCCGCGGACGCTCGCCCCGCTGCGGTTCGGCCTGGCCGCGTTCGTGATCGCCCGCGAGACCGAGCAGGAGGCGCAGGACGAATTCGCCCGCCTGCTCGACCTCAGCGCTCGCGACGACAAGCAGCGGCTGATCAACGGCACCGACAAGGCCGTGGCGATGATGAAGGTCGGTGCGGGCGTGCCCCGCGTCGGCACCAACGGCGGCACGCTCGCGGGCCTGGTCGGCGACTACGACCAGGTCGCCGAGCGGATCACCGCGTTCTCGGCGGCCGGCATCGAGCTGTTCATGTTGCAGTTCCAGCCGCTCGAAGCCGAGCTCGAACGGTTCGCCGCCGAAGTCCTTCCGCGCGTTCGCGCGCTGAACCCCCAGGGCACGGCCGAGCGCCGTGCTGATCGACAGGAGATCCACCGATGACGTCTTCCACCGAGCGCCCCGTGTCCGAGCTCTGGTACACCCGCTGCCCCGTGCCGACGGCTTCGAGCCTGGCGATCGCCCAGGGCTGGCTCGACGACGAGTTCGCCGCCGACGGGATCAGCGTCCGGTCGCTGCGCGCCAGCGCCGATGACCAGGTCCGCGAGTCGCACTTCAACCACACCCAGCCGGATTCGTTCCGCCAGGGCGGCAACATCCCGCCGATCTGGACCCGTTCGCGCGGTAGCGACGTGCGGCTGATCGGGCTCTCGTGGGCCCAGCAGTACCAGTCGATCGTCGCGCTCAAGGGCAGCGGGATCGACGGTCCCGAGGGCCTGAAGGGCAAGAAGCTAGCGCTGGCCCGGCGGGTCAACGACCAGATCGACTTCTGGCGGGCGACCGCGCTGCGCGGGTTCGACAGCGTCCTGCAGCACGT
>JBAZOW010000220.1:0-6045 GCA_041648495.1 Patulibacter sp. | reverse complement strand
GTCGTGGCCGTCCCGCCGCAGCCGGCGGACCATGTTGCCGCCCATCTTGCCGAGGCCCACGAACGCGATCTGCATCAGCTGCTCCGTCCTTCCAGGTGGTTGACGATCTCGTCGAGCCGCTCGAGCCAGTCGGTGCCGAGGCTCAACCGCAGCACCGCGCGGTCGTGGTCGGCGAGCGTGCGCTCGTCGCCCTGGGCCTGGGCCCGGATCAGATCGGCGAACGAGTCGGTGGGGTGGGGCGCGTCGGCATCGGCCGGAATCGCCCGAGTGGCGCGCGGCTCGTGCTCGAGGATCAGGAACCGTCCGCCGGCCGGGCCGCCCTTGTGGAGCTGTCCGGTGGAGTGCAGGTAGCGCGGCCCGAAGCCCGAGGTGATCGCGGCGTCGGTGCTGCGAGCGAGGACCGCGCGCAGTCGCTCGATCGCGGCGGCTCCGGCCGGGCTCGGCGGCACGTAGGCCAGCAGCGACAGGTACCCGGGAGCGCGCAGGCCGGACGCGAACGCGGCGATCGCGTCGGCGGTCGCGTCGTCGGCGTCCTCCAGCGGCTCGCCCGCGGACAGGCTGGTCAGCACGACCTGCGTCGCGTCCTTCGCCGCCTGGACGTCCGGTTGGTTGAAGGGGTTGATCGCCAGGCCCCACCCGGCGACGGCGACGGCGACCTCGGTGGTCGCGAACGCCCAGCCGAGCTGGGCCAGCGGCGATGCCCGCTCGGGGTCGTGGTCGAGCACCAGCTCGAGCACCGGCACGCCGGACGCCGAGGCGGTCGCGATCTCGTCGTCGAGGCCCTGGTCGGGCTGAGAGCCGCGGATCACGAGCAGCTGCCGGTCGGGTCCGGTCAGGTCGCGGACGGTGATCTCGGCGCCGGGGTCCTCGACCACCGGCAGCACGCCGATCCCGTGCTTGCCGGTCGACTCGGCGACCAGCTGCTCCAGCCAGAGCGAGAAGTTGCCCAGCTGCGGATCCTGGACCCGGACGACGAGCTTGTCGCGGCCCGCGCCGGCCAGCGCGGCGATCGCGGCGCCGAGGCGCACGGCGGCGTTGTCCGGGACGTCCGCGTGGGCGGCATCGAGCCCGGCCTGCCCGCCGGCGAGCAGGGCGTCGTGGTCGAGGCCGATCAACGCGGCCGGCACGGCTCCGAACGCCGAGAGCGCGCTGTAGCGCCCGCCGATCTCCGGGTCGGCCCGGAAGATCGCGCGGAACCCGTGCCGCTCGGCCAGCGCTTCGAGGCCCGATCCGGGATCGGTGACCGCGACGAACGCCGCGCCCTCGGGACGCCGCGACCAGAAGTGGCGGAACAGCGAGATCGTCTCGAGCGTTCCGCCGGACTTCGTCGCCACCAGCACCAGGGTGCGGTCGGGGTCGGTGGCGGCGTCGACCGAGGCGATCGCGTCGGGGTCGGTCGAGTCGAGCATCCGCAACCGGCGCGGCGCCTGCGGGTCGGCCGAGCAGATCACCGCGGGGGCGAGCGACGAGCCGCCCATCCCGACGAGCAGGACGTCGGTGTAGCCCTCCGCGGCGATCGCGTCGGTCAGCGCGGTCAACTCGCCGTGCAGCTGCCGGGTCGTGGCCGGAGCGTCGAGCCAGGCGAGGCGATCGACGACCTCGGGCTGTCCGGCGGGACCCCAGAGGGTGTCGTCGCGGTCCCACAGCCGCTGCGGCACGCGCTCGTCGGCGGCACGGGCGGTCAGCGCTTCGATCGTGGCCGCGTCGTCGGCCGACGCGGTGATCCGCAGGGAGGAACGGTCAGGGGGAGGACTGGTCATCAGGCGGGAGGACTCGTCATCGGGTGGGGGATTCGGATCATCAGGCGGGGGCTCGGGTCGGGGGTCGGTGCTCCTCGAGCCGGGCGATCAGGGCCGCGCCCCGAACCCCGGCGTACGGTCCATGATCGGCCACGCGGATCTCGGTGTCGACGCCCAGGCCGGGCAGCAGCAGTCGCCGCGCGGCTTCGCGGGCCGGGCCGACCAGCAGCTCTCCGGCGGCCGACACGCCGCCGGCGATCACGACGGCCTCGGGCTCCAGCAGCGTGATCACCGCGGCGATCCCGACGCCGAGCCGCTCGCCGAGGATCCGCAGGATCTCGATCGCGTTCGGGTCGCCGGCCAGTCCGGCCTCGGTCACCGCGAGGCCGTCGGCGAAGCCCCGCTCGGTCGCGAGCCGGTCGAGGGCGCGGCCGCTCGCCCAGTGCTCCAGCGAGTCCGGGTGCGCGCCGTGGGCGTCGGCCGGCCGGCCGACGGGAGCCCCGTCGGTCAGGTCGGCGCTGACGATCAGGTGACCGAGCTCGACGGCCGAGGTGCGGGAACCCCGCAGCGGCCGACCGTCCAGGGCGATCCCGCTGCCGACGCCGGTTCCGACGGTCAGGCAGGCGAGCGACCGGTGCTGGAGCGCCAGCTGGTGATCCCACACGCTGGAGACCGCCGCCACGTTGGCGTCGTTGTCGACGTGGACGGGGACGCCGAGCCGCTCGGTCAGCTCGTCGCGCAGGCGCACGTCGCGGAACGCCGCGATGTTGACGCTGCTCAGGACCATGCCATCAGACAAGCGCACCACGGACGGCACCCCGATGCCAACGGCGTCTACGGGACCCAGCGCGCCGACGATCCGGACGATCTGGTCGACCAGCGCGCGCGGGTCGTCGGTGACCGTCGGCTCCTGGGCGACGTCCCGCAGCTGGTGCCCGTCGAGCACGGCGGAGGCCACCTTGGTCCCACCGATGTCGACTCCCGCCGTGCGGAGCGTGCGGTCCATTCCCGCGAGGTTCGCACATTCTCCTGCTGGCGAACGTCAGCCGGGCCCCTCACCCGCCCGATCGGGGCGACGGCGGGGTGGGGTCGGGGTCGAGGCCCGATCACTGGTTGAATCAGGTTGTGCGCGTCCTGCTGCTCGTCACGACCTTCGCCGCGCTGGTCGCCGGCGCGGCCGTCGCGGCCGCCCGCCTGCGGCTGGCCCGGATCGCCCGGCGCAACGGCGTGCGGATCGCCGAGCTGGACAACGACACCGGCCGGGTCGCCGACTCGAAGCTGGTCTACTCGATCCAGACCGCGACGATCACGACCCCGACCGAGCAGCTCGAGCCGCTCTGGAGTCCCGAGCACCTGGAGCGGTTCGCCCGGGCCTACTGGGTCTTCATGGAGCGGTTCTCGCTCGGACTGGTCCGCGTCCACTACGACGAGCACGGCCGCTACGTCTGCCTGCTCCACCGGCGGATCGTCCTGCTCGGCTTCGGCGAGCCGGAGTACGAGTTCGACAGCGACCACGGGCTCGTGCGCTGGCCGATCCGGCGCGGCCTGATGGTCGCGCGGTCGGACCACGACCAGGGCAAGCTCGAGATCGAGGTGCACCGGCGGGACGGGGTCGAAGGCCCGCGGGACCGTGAGCCGATGACCCAGGTCGAGCTCGAGCTGGAGGTCGCCGACTTCCATCCGGCGATGTCCTCGGGGATCCTGCGTTGGATCTACACGAACACCCAGTCGCGGTACCACGTGCTGCTGGCCTACGGCTTCATCCGCTCGCTCGGCCGGGGCGAGCTGCCCGAGTCGGCCGTCGGCCGGTTCGCGGCGCGGCTCGCCGACGACCTGGCGGTCTCGGCGGCCGAGGAGATCGCCGACGAGCACGGGACGGCAGCCGCACCGCGCGACTGACCACGGGCGGTCGGCATCGGGCGTGGGGGTCAGGCGGCTGCGGGCGGGCGACGGAGGTAGGGGAGCCTAAGTAATCTTCCTGCCTTGGTATCCCCCACCAAGGAGCGACCGTGCACGAGGCACGCACCATCCTGACCGGCGTCGGACGCCGGATCCGTCGGCGGGTCGCCCCGCTGGCCGCCGTCGCGCTCGTCGGCGGCCTGCTCAGCGCCTGCGGGTCGTCGGACGACTCCGCGTCGTCGGCCCCCGCGAGCGCGGGCCCCGGCGCCACGATCACGCACAAGTTCGGCACCACCCGGGTCCCCGCCGACCCGCAGCGCGTGGTCACGGTCGGCTGGAACGACCAGGATCCCGTGCTGGCGCTCGGCGTCGTGCCGGTGGCGACGCGGGCCTGGTTCGACGCCTACGACCGCTTTCCGTGGGTCCAGGAGGCCACCGGCGGCAAGGGCGTCGAGGAGATGCGCGGCGAGGGGATCGACTTCGAGGCGATCGCCGCCGCCCGGCCGAACGTGATCTTCGCGATCTACGAGTCGATCGACCGCAAGACCTACGACCGGCTGGCGCAGATTGCGCCCACGGTGATCCAGTCCGGCGAGTACAAGGACGAGGAGACGCCGTGGGACGTCCAGATGCTCACGGTCGGCAAGGCGCTCGGCAAGCAGCGGGAGGCGCAGCAGCTGGTCGACGGCGTGGCGGAGAAGATCGCGACGGCGAAGCGCGAGCACCCGGAGTTCGCCGGCAAGGTGCTGGTGATGGACTACGGCCCCGAGGACGGCGGGCACTACCTGGTGGGCAAGAACGATCCGCGCCGGGCGCTGTTCGACGCGCTCGGCTTCGAGGCCCAGGATACGGTCGGGGACGTCAGCGAGGAGAAGCTGGGGCTGCTCGACGAGGACGTCCTGTTCGTCGCGGGCGCCACCCGGGCCGAGATGATCACGGCGCCCGCGTTCGGCCGGCTCGGCGTGGTCAAGGACGACCGGGCGCTCTGCACCCCCTTCGATTCGCCGCTCGCGGGCGCGCTATCCTACAGCGGACCGGCGGCGCTGAGCTACGCGCTGGACGTGCTGGTGCCCGAGCTGGCCCGCGCGGTCGAGGGCCGCTCAGCCGGGGACATCGGCACGGCGGCGGCGGCAAGCCGGTAGCCGGCGCGCTGTCCCCGGTCTCCGGGGGCAGCGCCGCCTGCGCCTCACCGCCGGCGCGGCCGGTGCGGCGAGGCCCGCGGGATGACCAGCGGCGTGCCGGTCTGCGGATCGTCGATCACCTGGCACGGCAGGTCGTAGACCCGCTCGACGAGCTCGGCGGTGACGACGTCGGCGGGGAACCCCTGGGCGACCACCGCGCCGTCACGCATCGCGACGATCTGGTCGGCGAACCGGCAGGCGTGGTTGAGATCGTGGAGCACGGCGACGACGCCGCGCCCGCGGGTCCGGTTGAGGTCCACGAACAGGTCGAGCAGCTCGATCTGGTGGGCGATGTCGAGGAACGTCGTCGGCTCGTCGAGCAGCATCAGCGAGGTCTCCTGGGCGAGCGCCATCGCGACCCAGACGCGCTGACGCTGGCCGCCGGACAGCTCGTCGACGAGTCGGTGGCTGAGGCCCTCGACGCCGGTCGCCGCCATCGCGTCGACGACCGCCCGCTCGTCGTCCGCCGACCATTGGCGCAACAGCCCCTGGTAGGGATGCCGGCCGCGCGCGACCAGGTCGGCGACGGAGATCCCGTCGGGGGCGATCGACGACTGGGGCAGCAGGCCGAGCCGACGGGCGACGTCCCTGGTCGGCAGGCGGTGGATGTCCTGGCCGTCGAGCAGCACCTGGCCGGACGTCGGCGCCAGCAGGCGCGCGAGGCCGCGCAGCAGCGTCGACTTGCCGCAGGCGTTGGGGCCGACGATCGCCGTCACCGCCCCGTCGAGCAGATCGAGGTCGAGGTCGCGGATCACCGGCGCGCCGCGGTACCCCAGGGTGAGCGCGCGCGTGCCGAGCCGGGCGTGCGTGGTATCGGGCGTCGTCACAGGCGTGCTCCTCGGGCTTGGGCGATCAGGAGGTAGATCAGATAGCCGCCGCCTAGGCAGACCGTCACCGCGCCGACCGGCAGCTGGGTCGGGGCCAGGGCGCGTAGCGCGATCAGGTCGCTGAGCAGCAGCAGGGTGGCACCGGTGACCGCCGACGACGTCAGGGTGACGCCCGGCGAACCGGTGATCCGCCGGGCGATCTGCGGCGCGGCGAGCGCGACGAACGCCACCGGGCCGGCCGCGGCGGTCGCGACCGCGACCAGCGCGACGCCGAGGGCGAGCAGCGCCACCCGCGTCCGATCCGGCCGGATCCCGAGCGCGCCGGCGGCGTCGTCGCCCATCTGCATCACCGCGAGCCGGGGCCCGAGCCGCGCGAGCAGGCCGACCAGCCCCGCCAGG
>JBAZOW010000219.1:0-6163 GCA_041648495.1 Patulibacter sp. | reverse complement strand
CCGATCCCGATCACCCCGGTCCCGGTGTCGGGTCGGAGATCCTGGATCTTCCCCTGGCGACCGACCGGATCCGAGTCGCCGAACGCTCGTCCGATGCTCACCGAACCCAGTCTACGCAGTGGTCCGCGGCGCTCTGCGACGCTCAGGATGCATCCCGCACGGTCTCCCGCAGCACGCGCCCCGGATTGAGGACCCCGTGGGGATCGAGCGCACGCTTCAGGTCGACCATCGTCGAGATCTCGTCGGGGCCGCGGGTCCGGCCCAGGTGGTCGCGCTTGGAGACCCCCACGCCGTGCTCGGCGTCGATGCTGCCGCCGAGCTCGCCGACCAGGCTCAGCACCGCCGAGTCGATCCGCTTGCCGTGCGCCCCGTGCGGCCCCCGCGAGACCACGTTGACGTGCAGATTGCCGTCCCCCAGGTGCCCGAACAGGAACAGCCGGGCGTGCGCGTCCTCGGTGCGCAGCCGTCGAGCCGCCTCGGTGGCGAACCGGTCGATCGCCCGCAGCGGCAGGCTGACGTCGTACTTCTGCACCACGCCCAGTCCGCGCAGCGACTCGTTGACGTGCTCGCGGTATGCCCACAACGCGGTCCGCCCCGCGTCGTCGTCGGCCACCGCGACCGCGGCGTCGGCGACCCCCGCCTCGTCGAGCACGCCGACCAGCCGCTCGAGCACGGCGTCGGCGCCGAGCACCGTCAGGAACAGGTAAACGCCGAAGGGGGTCGCGAGCGGCTCGCGCAGCTCGCGGTGCGCGAGCACCGTCTCGACGGACACGCGGTCCGCGAAGTCCGCCGCCTCTAGGTCGTCGCCGAGCGCGCCGCGCAGCGCGGACACCAGCCGGACGGCGACCGCGTAGTCCGCCACGCCGATCAGCGCGGCGACCCGGTCCCCCGTGCGGGGACGCAGCTGCAGCTGGACCGCGGTGACCACCGCGAGCGTGCCCTCGCTGCCCGTCACCAAGGCCGGCCAGTCGAAGCCCGCGTTGTCCTTCGGCACGCCACCGATCCGGGTCAGCGTGCGACCGTCGGCCAGCACCACCTGCATCCCCCGGACGTGCGCGCGCATCGAGCCCCAGCGCATCGCCGCCGAGCCCGCGGCGTTGGTCGCCACCATCCCGCCGATCGTCGCGCTCCCCCGGGCCGGGAAGTCGAGCGGGAACTCCAGTCCGGCGTCGGTCGCGCGCCGCTGCACCGCTTCGAGCGTCGCCCCCGCGCCGACCACCAGCTGGTGGCTGTCGGGGTCCGGGTCCTCGATCCGGTTCAGCCGCGCCAGGCTCAGCACCAGTTCCCCCGGCTGTGGCACGCCGCCGCCCGAGAGCCCGGTGTTGCCGCCCTGGGGAACCACCGCGACGTCGCGCGCTACGCAGAGCCGCAGCACCTGGGCGACCTCGCCCGCGTCGCCGGGCCGGACGACGCCCAACCCGCGGGTGCCGAACCGACCGGTCGCATCGCGCTCGAACGCCGCGCAGCGCTCGGCGTCGTCGAACGCGTGGTCGCGTCCGACGATCGCCTGGAGCTGGGCCAGCAGCTCGCCGCTAGGCACGGGACGCCTCGTGCTCCTCCGCGCCCCCACCCCGCCGCATCGGCCAGCGCGGGACCGGCAGCTCCCGGCCGTTCGTCAGCCCGCCCGGGCGCTTGACCAGGATCACCAGCAGCAGGATCGCCAGCACCACCTCGGCGGCCCCGCCCGGCAGCTCGACCCCGCCGATCTGCCCGCTCTGGACCCGTCGCAGGATCTCGGCGAGCGCGCTGTAGACCAGCGTGCCGAGCACCGCACCGGTCAGCGAGCGCATCCCGCCGATCACCAGCATCGCCAGCGTCGTGAACGTCGCCGCCAGGTAGAACTGGTTCGGCGCGAAGGTCGTGATGAAGTGCGAGTAGCCCGCACCGCCCGCTCCGACGATCGCCGCGCTGAGGACCCAGGCGACGGTGCGGTCGCGCACCACGTGCAGCCCGATCGACCGCGCCGCGACCTCGTCGGCCCGCGCCGCCTTCAGCCGCAGGCCGACCCGCGAGCGCGAGAAGAACCACGCGATCACCACGACCACGACCGCCATCGCGATCGCCCGTCCGAGCGTGAAGTCCGCCGGGACGCCGATCATCGTGCTCGATCCGCGCGTGACCTCGTCCCAGTTGAGCAGCACCGTGTAGACGGTGACCAGCACCGCGAGCGTCGCGATCCCGGCCTGGACGCCGGACAGCCGCACGATCGCCGGGGAGAGCAGCAGCGCGAACGCCGCCGAGACCCCCGCGGCGATCAGCACGGCGGGCCAGAACCCCGTGTGGACGGTCAGCAGGAAGTCGAGGAAGCCCGGCATGTCCGGGAACAGCCCCTGCTTGGTGGCCGGCGGGATCGTCAGGAAGGCGCAGGTGTAGGCGCCGAGCGCCGCGAACGCCAGGTGACCGAACGAGACCACGCCGCTGACGCCGCTGAAGCTCCAGAGCCCCACGACCAGCACGACGAAGATCAACGCGTTGATCCCGACCCGCTGCATCACGGCGTCGGAACCGCCAAGCGCCGCGCCGACCAGCAGCAGGACCGCCACCAGCGCTACGACCGGCCAGAGACCGGTGCGCCACCGGCTGAGATCGATGGCGGGCATCAGACACGCACCTCTCGGACGGGGATCAGACCCTGCGGTCGGGTCGCGAGGACCAGCACCACGAGGCCGAAGACGAACGCGTCGCGGAACGGCTGCAGCTCACCCGGGAGCACCGCGTCGAGCAGCCCGGTGACCGCGCCGAGCAGGAACCCGCCGAGCGCGGCGCCGGCCAGGCTGCCCATGCCGCCGACGACGGCGCCGACGAAGGCGATCAGCAGCGGCATCTGGCCGATCGTCACGCTGACCGTGCCCTGTCGGAGGATCAGGATCAGCGCGGCGACGCCGCCGAGCACGCCGGTGATCGCGAACGCCGCCGCGATCACGCGGTTGGCGCGCACGCCGAGCAGGTTCGCCATCTCGAAGTCCTCGGCCGCCGCGCGCAGCTGCGTGCCGAGCTGGGTCCGCGTGAGCAGCATCAGCAACGCGACGAGCAGCGCCGACGTCACGCCGATCGCCACCAGGTCGATCACCGGGACCGACGCGCCGAGCAGGTCGGCGTTGCGCTGGAGCGCGTCGTACGGCTCGATCCCGAGCGCCGTCGGGCCCGCGGCCATCCGCGCGCTGTTCTGCAACAGCATGCTGACCGCGAACGACGCGATCAGCAACGTCATCGCGTCCGCGTCGCGCAGGGGCCGGAACGCCAGCCGCTCGATGATCAGCGAGACCACCACGACCGCGGCGATCGTGCCGAGCACCATCAGCGGCCACGGCAGGTCGCGCAGCAGGTAGATCGCGAAGCCGCCGGCCATCAGCAGCTCGCCGTAGGCGAAGTTCATCAGCCCCATGACGCTGAACAGCAGCGCCAGCCCGATCGTCAGCAGCGCGTAGACGCCGCCGCCGCTGAGGGCTCCGATCACGTATTCGAGGATCATGCGCGTGCCTCCCGGCTGCCGCGGTGCAGGTAGTCGGCCCGGAACGTCTCGTTGGCGGCCAGCTCGCTGGCGGCGCCCTCGAAGGTGATCCGGCCGCCGGGCTCCATCACGTAGGCGCGATCGGCGACCTGGAGGGTCTTGGCGACGTTCTGCTCGACCAGCAGGATCGTCGTGCCCTCGTCGCGCAGCGTGGTGATGGTCCGGAACAGGTCGTCGACGATGATCGGCGCCAGGCCGAGCGTCGGCTCGTCGAGCACCAGCAGACGCGGATCGGAGACCAGCGCCCGGGCGATCGCGAGCATCTGCTGCTCGCCGCCCGACAGGTCCCCGGAGCGTCGCCGGTAGTACTTGCGCAGCACGGGGAAGCGCTCGAGCTCGCGCTCGATCGCCGCCGCGCCGTCGGTCGCCGTGCGGACCGTCGCGCCGAGCGAGAGGTTCTCCGCGACGGTCAGTTGGGTGAAGATCCGCCGGTCCTCGGGGACGTAGGCGATCCCGTGGCGGATCCGCGTCGCGGCTCCGCCGGTCAACGGTCCGTCGAGCCAGCTGATCGTTCCCGATCGCACCGGCACGACGCCCGCGATCGCCTTCAGCGTGGTCGACTTGCCGGCCCCGTTGTGGCCGACCAGGCCGACCAGCTCGCCGGCGCCGACGGTCAGGGACGTGTCGCGCAGGACCTCGATCGAGCCGTAGCCCGCGCAGAGGTTGCGGATCTCAAGCATGCGCGGCCTCCTCGGCCCCGAAGTACGCGGCGATCACGGCCGGATCGCGGCTGACGACCTCCGGCGGGCCGCTCGCGACCGGCCGTCCGGTGTCGAGCACGTGTAGGTGCTGGCAGGTGCCCATCACCACCCGCATGTCGTGCTCGACCAGCAGCACGCCGCAGCCGAGGTCCTCGGCGAGCGCGCGGATCGTGGCGATCAGTCGCTCGCCCTCCGCGTCGTCGAGTCCGGCCGCGGGCTCGTCGAGCAGCAGGAACGCGGGACGCAGCGCGACGGAGCGGGCGATCCCGACCCGTCGCTCGTCCCCGGTCGAGACCGCGGAGGCCTCGACCTCGGCCAGCTCGTCGAGCCCGAGGCGGTCCAATACCCCGGCGGCGAGCGCCCGCGACGCGCGACGGCCCAGGCCGGAGCCGAGCGCCGCGACCTCGACGTTCTCACGCACCGTCAGGTCGCCGAACAGGCGGGCGCCCTGGAAGGTCCGGGCCAGCCGGGCACGCGCCCGGCGCGCCGGCGACCACGAGGTGATCACGGTGTCGTCCAGCGCAACCGATCCGGCGGCCGGGCGGACGAAGCCGCTGAGGGCGTTGAGGCAGGTGGTCTTGCCGGAGCCGTTGGGCCCGATCAGACCGGTCACCTGACCGCGCGGCAGCTCGAGCGCGAACCCGTCGAGCGCGACCAGTCCGCTGAACTGCACGCGGAGGTCGCGGGCGACGAGCCGCTCGGGCCCGCCGTCCGGCCACAGCGACGACGTCGCGGCGGCCGGTTCCGGCGATGTCGTCGCGACGCGCATCAGTCGGCGCAGTTGTTGCCGTCGCCGACCGAGACGATCTTCTTCGCCGTCACGTCCTGGACGTACTCGAGCTTGCCGGCCTTCAGCTCGACCAGCGCGAGCGGCATCCCGATCGGCTTGTGGCAGGTCGGGCTGGCGGGCTGGAACGGCCCCGTCGGCGAGTCGATGCTCTCGAGCGTCTCCAGCGCGGGGCCGATCTTCGATCCCTCGCTGCTGCCGGCGGCCTTGATCGCGTCGGCGATCCCGGTCACCGCGTTGTAGCCGGCCAGGGCGTAGGCCGAGTTCGGCTGGCGGTCGTACTTCTTCGCGAACGCGTCGTCGAAGGCCTTCAGACCCTCGCTCTGCTGACCCGAGCAGTAGGCCATGCAGCCGTACGGCGGGAAGAAGACGTCGCTGACCTTGCCGGCGGTCTTCGGCAGGATGTCGCCGTCGGCGGCCGACGAGCTGATGATCGGCAGCGTCACGCCCGCGGCGCGCAGCTGACGGATCACCTGGGCGGCGGCGGGGTTCCACGACGGCAGGTAGACGAAGTCGGCGTCGGTCACGCCGCGCAGCTTGGTCGCCTGGGCGCGGACGTCGGTGTTGTCGCCACCGGGGAACGAGTCACGGCCGACGACCGAGCCGCCGAGGCTCTTCAACGAGGCCTCGAAGTAGCGGCCGAGCGCCTTCGTGTACTCGATGCTCTGGTCCTGGAGGATGTAGGCGCGCTTCCAGCCCTTCTCCTCGACGGCCCACTCGGCCATCGAGACGGCCTCGACGTCGGAGCCCGGGGCGAACGAGAACGCCTGCTTGCCGATCGTCTTGGTGTCCGCGAACTTCGGGTCCGACGCGCAGAGCGAGATGCCGGGGATGTCCGACGCCTGGGCGACGATCGCCGCCGGGCTGCCGTAGTCGAAGTCGCAGGAGACGATCATCGCCGACACGCCCTCGCCGATCAGCTCGGTCGCGGTGTTGGTCGCCAGGGCCTTGTCGGACTGGGTGTTCTTGCGGACGGCTTCGAGCTGACGCCCGTCGACGCCGCCGGCCGCGTTGATCTCGTCGATCCGCAGCAGCGCCGCGTTGGTCGCCTCGGTGTCGAGACCGGCGATCGGTCCCGAGTCGGCGACGGCGAAGCCGATCTTGATCGGCCCGTCCCCGCTGTCGCTCGAGGCGTTCTCGCTGTCGCCGCCGCAGGCCGCGAGG
>JBAZOW010000218.1:0-6168 GCA_041648495.1 Patulibacter sp. | reverse complement strand
GTGCTGGACACCCCGGACGAGGTACGACGGTTCTGGGCCGCGACCAGCGACCCGACTCGGGAGCCGGACTCCTGGCTGCGCGGGATGATGACCGCGCCGGTCGTGATCCTGCCGTGCAGCAGCAAGGCCGCCTACCTCGACCGCTACGCCCAGCCCGACAAGGGCTGGAGCGACCGCGACGAGGCTCGCTGGCCGATGCCGTTCTGGCACCTCGACACGGCGATGGCCAGCCTGCTGATCCTGCAGACGGCGGTCGACGCCGGGCTGGGCGGCTGCTTCTTCGGGGTGCCGCCGCACGCGGACGGCGCGGTGCGGGAGGCGTTCGGCATCCCCGACGACCACGACCCGATCGGCGTCGTCACGCTCGGTCACCCGGCCGACGGCGGGGCGCCCGGCTCGCCGGCCCGGCGAGGCCGCCGACCGCTCGACGAGGTCGTGCACCGGGGCAGCTGGGGTCACTGACCCAGCAGACCGTCCGGGGGCTGCGCTCCACAAGCCGCCACCCCGCGAGCACGTCTCGGATACGAGAACGGTTTCCCGCGAGTAACCTCCGCGCCATGACAGTCACGAGTGACCGCGCGGTCGCGAAGCTGCAGGCGCTGATCCGGATCCCGACGGTCAGCCACCGCGACCCGCAGCAGATCGACCGCCAGGCCTTCGACGACTTCCTGGTCGAGCTGGAGCGGCAGTTCCCGTTGCTCCACGAGCGGCTGGAGCTCACCCGGATCACCACCCACGGCCTGCTCTTCCGCTGGCCGGGCGCCAGCCAGGAGCGCCCGGTCGTGCTGATGGCCCACCTCGACGTGGTCCCGGTCGAGGGCGAGTGGCAGCACCCGCCATTCTCCGGCGCGATCGTCGACGGAAGCATCTGGGGCCGCGGCACCCTGGACGACAAGGGCCAGCTGGTCGCCGTCTGCGAGGCGGTCGAGACGCTGCTGGAGTCCGGCCACACCCCCGCCCAGGACGTCTGGCTCAGCTTCGGCTGCGACGAGGAGGTCTCCGGCGCCGCCGCCCCGGAGGCGGTCGCCGAGCTGCGGCGCCGCGGCGTACGCCCCTGGTTCGTGCTCGACGAGGGCGGCGCGGTCGCGAGCGAGGCGTTCCCGGGCGTCGGCGCGCCGATCGGCGTGGTCGGGGTGACCGAGAAGGGCGTGACGTCCTTCGAGCTCACCGTCACCGGCCGCGGCGGGCACGCCAGCACGCCCGCGAAGTGGGGGCCGACCGCCCGGATCGCCCGGGCGATCACCCGGATCGAGAAGTCGCCGATGCCGGCGAGCATCCCCGAACCGACCGTCGAGCTGTTCCGCCGGATGGCCCCGCACGCGCCGCTCCCGCTGCGCCCGCTGATGGCCAGCGCCGAGCGGATCAAGCCCCTGCTCACCCGCGCGCTGCTCGCGGCCGGCCCCGAGCCGGCGTCGATGGTCCGCACCAGCTTCGCTGTCACGACTCTGTCCGGGAGCCCGGCGCTCAACGTCATCGCCGCCACCGCCACGGCCGGCGTCAACGTGCGGATCATGGTCGGCGACACCGTCGCCGGGGTGCGCGAGCACCTGCGGAAGGTCATCGGGGACGACCAGGTCGAGATCACCACCGTGGAGGAGCACGAGCCGAGCCCGATCTCGCCGCGCGACGACGCGTTCGCGTTGATCGAGCGATCGATCACCGAGGTCTTCCCCGACGCGGTCCCCGCACCGTACGTGATGATGGCCGCCACCGACTCCCGCCACTTCACGGAGATCTGCGAGCGGGTCTACCGCTTCGCGCCGTTCCGGATGACCAAGGCGCAGCGCCAGGCCATCCACTCCTACGACGAGCATCTCGGGGTCGACGCCTTCCTGGAGGGCGTCCGCTGGTACCGCCACCTGATCGAGAGGCTCCCCGCGTGAGCGACACGTCCCTGAAGCCGGTCCACGGCCTGTTCGCGATCGTCGGCTTCCTGGTCTGCGTCGAGATCGCGAGCGGCGTGCTGCAGGGTTTCTACACGCCGATCTACCCCGACATCGCCGAGCACCTCGACATCCACGAGGGCGACGTCAACTGGTTCGAGGCGGCCCAGCTGATCGTCTCGGCGCTCTGTGTCCCGCTCCTCGCGCGCCTCGGCGACCTGGTCGGCCACAAGAAGGTGCTGCTGCTCTCGACCGCCGTCACCGCGCTCGGCTCGTGGGTGCTCGCGTTCGCGCCGAACTTCACGACGTTCCTGATCGGCTGGGCGATCCAGGGCGCGTACGTCGTGTGGCTGCCGCTCGAGGTCGCGATCATCTACCGGCGTACGGCGGGCTCGCGCGAGCAGAACCGGCTGACCCGCCGCTCGGCCGCGGTCCTGGTCGGAGCGCTCGAGCTGGCCGTGATCGTCGGCGCGCTCACCTCCGGCGCGCTGGTCGAGTCGACCTCGATGACCGTGCTGCTGATGCTTCCCGCGATCGTCGTGACGCTCTGCCTGGGCCTGGTCTGGTGGGGCATCGAGGACGTGCCCGGCGAGTCCTCGGGCGGCATCGACGTGGTCGGTCTGGGCCTGATCACGCTCGTGCTCGGACTGGTGATGGCCGGCCTGGTGGTGATCCGCCTGGAGGGTGCCGGCAGCGTCGTCGCGTGGCTGCTGGTCGTCGCGGGACTCGCGGTGCTGGTGCCGTTCGTGCGCTACGAGAACCGGATCGAGGAGCCGCTGATCGACGTACGACTGATGGCGACTCCCGGGCAGTGGCCGGTGCAGCTGACGGCGTTCCTCTTCGGCATGTCGGTGCTGGGCGCGCAGATCCCGCTGTCGACCTTCGCGCAGACCGACCCCGACGTCACGGGCTACGGCCTCGGCGCGAGCTCGTCGTTCGTCTCGACGCTGATCGGGGTCTACGTCGTCTTCATGGCGATCGGCGCGTTCAGCCTGCCGCTGACCAGCCGGCTGCTCGGCGCGCGCAACGCGCTGGTCACCTCCTCGCTCCTGGTCGCCGTCGGCTACGGCATGTGGCTGGTCCTGCACGACACCACCGCGCAGGCGCTGCTCAACATGGCCGTCATCGGCCTCGGCTCCGGCGCCCTGGTCGCCGCCCTGCCGGCCACGGCCGCCGCCACGGCCCCGCCCGAGCGCACCGGCTTCGCCACCGGCATGACCAACGCGACCAAGACCGTCGGCGGCGCCATCGCCTCCTCGGTCTTCGCCATCGCGCTGACCGCCACCGGCTCCATCGAGGGCTTCGACGACGCCAAGGCGCCGCTCTCGGGCTACCTCACGGTCTGGGCGGTCTGCGCCGTCGCCGCCCTGGTCGCCGCCGTCGTGCTGCTGATGCTGCCGACCCCCGACCGCGACGAGGTCGACGAGCGGCGGGTGGTGGTCTGACCGCCGGGGTAGTCCGTCACACCAGGGGGGTCATTACCGACGAGTAACCAGCCTCCGTGTGACGGACTATCCTCGGAGGGCATGAGCGAGGAGCGGGACGAGCGCACCGGGCGCGCCGCGGCCGCTGCGCGGATCGCCCAGCAGCAGACCTGGGTCGACCAGCAGATCCGGATCGCGATGGAGCGCGGCGACTTCGACGACCTGCCCGGCGCGGGCAAGCCGCTGGGCGACCTGGGCTCGGGGCACGACCCCGACTGGTGGCTGAAGAAGCTCGTCGAGCGGGAGCGGCTGGTCGTGCTGCCGCCGAGCGTGCAGCTGCGCAAGGAGGATGCCGAGCTCGACGACCGGCTCGACACGCTGCACGCCGAGCGGGAGGTTCGCGCGGCGGTCGAGGACTTCAACCAGCGGGTGATCGCGACCCGCTACCGGCTGCCCGAGGGACCGCCGCTGGTCACCATGCCGCGCGACGTCGAGGAGACGGTGGCCGCGTGGCAGGCGCGCCGCGAGGCCCGCGCCGCGGCCCGGCGTACCGCCCGGGCGGCGGAGCCGCCGCGCCGCCGGTGGTGGCAGCGCCGCCGCTGACGTGGGCACGATCACCCCGCGAGGGGGTGGCCGCGCGCGGTTCCATACCGTCAGTATGGAAGTCCAGAGGGAGCCGTCGTCTCCGAAAGGACACACCATGACCGACTCGTTCCTCGACGCATTCACCCCCGAGCAGGTCGCGCGGATCACCGCGGCCGGGACCCGCCTGCACCTGCCCGCGGGCTGGTCCCCGATCCGGGAGCGCACCCCGGCCGACAAGGCGTACATCATCCTCGCCGGCGAGGTCTCCGTACGCCGCGGCGGCGCAGAGATCGCCCGGCTCGGACCCGGCGAGATCATGGGCGAGACCGCGATCGTCGCCGACACGCTGCGCACCGCGACCCTCGTGGCGCTCACGCCGCTGGAGCTCATCCACTTCACCACCGAGGCCGTACGACGCCTCCGTGAGGAGCTCCCCGCCTTCAAGCAGGCGCTCGACGAGGTCGTCCTCGCCCGTCGAGACATTGCTCATACTCCGGAGTAACCCGCCGCTGCTACGTTCGCGCGCATGAGCGGATCACGCAGCGCGAAGGACTTCTTCCGGCCCCTGGCCGTCGGCGCGCCGACGCCCCTGACGGAGGTCCCGGCGCGGCCGAGCCGCGCCATCCACTTCTTCGACCCGAGCAACCCGAAGATGGCGGCGAAGGTCCCCGACATGGTCGGCACCGTCGACGTGCTGCTCGGCAACCTCGAGGACGCGGTCAAGGCCGACAACAAGGTCGCCGCACGCGAGGGGCTCGTCGAGATCGCGCGAAGCACAGACTTCGGCCCGACCCAGCTGTGGACCCGGATCAACTCGCTCGACAGCCCGTGGGCGCTCGACGACCTGACCACGCTGGTGCCGGCGATCGGCGACAAGCTCGACGTGATCATGGTGCCCAAGGTCCAGGGCGCCGAGGACATCCACTACGTCGACCGGCTGCTCGCCCAGCTCGAGGCCAAGGCCGGCCTGGAGCGGCCGATCCTGGTCCACGCGATCCTCGAGACCGCCCGCGGCGTCGCCAACGTCGAGGAGATCTGCGGCGCCTCCCCGCGCATGCAGGGCCTCTCGCTCGGCCCCGCCGACCTGGCCGCCGACCGCCGCATGAAGACCACCCGGGTCGGCGGCGGCCACCCCGGCTACCTGGTCCGCGAGGACCCCAACCCGTCGCAGCCCGACGCCCGCCGGACGACGTACCAGCAGGACCTGTGGCACTACACGATCGCCCGGATGGTCGACGCCTGCGCCATGCACGGCATCTACCCCTACTACGGGCCGTTCGGCGACATCGCCGACGTCACGGCCTGCGAGGACCAGTTCCGCAACGCCTTCCTGCTCGGCTGCGTCGGCACCTGGAGCCTGCACCCGAAGCAGATCGCGATCGCCAACCGGGTCTTCTCCCCCAGCGTCGAGGACATCCGGCACGCGCGCCGCGTGGTCGCCGCGATGGGCGACGGCACCGGCGCGGTCATGCTCGACGGGAAGATGGAGGACGACGCCTCCCTCAAGCAGTGCCTGGTGATGGTGGAGCTGGCCGAGCAGCTGGCCGCCATCGACCCCGAGCTGAAGAAGCAGTACGACGCGATCGTCGTGGAGGGCTGAGATGAGCGAGTTCACCCCCCTGCGCAGCGTCCTCTACATGCCGAGCTCCAACGCGCGTGCGCTCGAGAAGGCCAAGTCGATCCCCTGCGACGCGCTGATCCTGGACCTCGAGGACGCCGTCGCCCCGGACGCGAAGGAGTCCGCCCGCGGGGCGGCCTGCGCCGCGGTCGCCTCGGGCGAGTACGGCCGCCGTACCGTCACCATCCGCGTCAACGGCCTCGGCACCGCTTGGCACGACGCCGACCTCGCGGCCGCCGCGAAGGCCGGCCCGGCCGCGATCGTGGTCCCGAAGGTCAACAGCGCGACCGAGGTGCAGCAGCTCGTCGCCGCGATGGAGCGCGCCGGCGCGCCCGAGCACACCAAGCTCTGGGCGATGATCGAGACCCCGATCGCGATCCTCGACGTGCTGTCGATCGCCCGGGCCTCCGCGCGGCTCACCGCCTTCGTGATCGGCACCAACGACCTCGTCAAGGAGCTGTACGCCGAGCACGTGCCCGGCCGCGCGCCGATCCTGCCGTCGCTGCACACCGCCCTGCTCGCCGCCCGCGCCGCGGGGATCGCGATCGTCGACGGCGTCTACAACGACGTGAAGAACACCGAGGGCTTCCTCGACGAGTGCCGCCAGGGCCGCGAGATGGGCTTCGACGGCAAGACGCTGATCCACCCCGGCCAGGTC
>JBAZOW010000217.1:0-6208 GCA_041648495.1 Patulibacter sp. | reverse complement strand
AGCGCTCGACGGACTGATGGACGCCCTCGGCGGCGTGCCGCTCGGACGCTTCGCCCGTCCCGACGAGGTCGCCGACCTGATCGCGTTCCTCGTGTCCGACCGCGCCTCGGCGATCACCGGCTCCGAGCACGTGATCGACGGCGGCACCCTTCCCACCATCTAGAACCGAGGAACGACCATGAGCACCACCGAGATTCCCACCGTCATCACCCGCTACCAGCAGGCGGAGCAGGACGCCGACTGGACCGCCCTGGCCGACTGCTTCCTGCCCGAGGGCGTCGCGTTCGACGAGGGCCGGACCCACGTCGGTCGCGAGGAGATCGCCGCCTGGCGCACGGCCGTCGCCGCCGCGGTGACCTTCACCTCGACCGTGGTCGAGCGGAGGGCGCTGGGGGCCGACGGCTTCAAGCTCGTCCTACGGCTCGAGGGCGACTTCCCCGGCGGCGTCGCCGAGCTGGACTTCCTGTTCGCGTTGCGCGACGAGCGGATCGCCGCACTGGTGATCCTGCCGGCGTCGGCCTGACCGACAAAACGCCGTAGAGGTTGAGCACGCAGAACGTGCTCAACCTCTACGGCAAACCATCACGGCGCGCCCGCGGCCGCCGGCGCGGGTCTAGTTGGCGTGCAGCTGCTCGTTGAGGCTGCCCCAGGCGCCGGAGCGCTCGAGGGCGACGATCGCGCCGGTCTGGCTGTCGCGGCGGTAGAGCAGGCCGCTCTTGCCCGACAGCTCCCGGGCCTTGACGGTGCTGCCGTCGGGCAGCCGGACCAGCGAACCGCCGGTGACGTAGAGGCCGGCCTCGACGATGCAGCCGTCGCCGAGCGAGATACCCAGGCCCGAGTTGGCGCCGAGCAGGCAGCCCTCGCCGACCGAGATCACGGCCTGGTTGCCGCCCGAGAGCGTGCCCATGATCGACGCGCCGCCGCCGACGTCGCTGCCGTCGCCGACGACGACGCCCGCGCTGATACGGCCCTCGACCATCGACGCGCCGAGCGTGCCGGCGTTGAAGTTGACGAAGCCCTCGTGCATCACCGTGGTGCCGTCGGCCAGGTGGGCCCCGAGCCGGACGCGGTCGGCGTCGCCGATCCGCACGCCGGACGGGACGACGTAGTCGGTCATCCGCGGGAACTTGTCGATCGAGGTCACGTTGACCAGGCGGCCCTCGGCGCGCAGCCGCAGGCGGGTCTGCTCGAAGCCCTCGACCGCGCACGGACCCTGCGAGGTCCAGACGACGTTGGTCAGCAGGCCGAAGACGCCCTCGAGCGAGATGCTGTGCGGCTTCACGAGGCGGTGCGACAGCAGGTGCAGGCGCAGGTAGGCGTCGTGGGCGTCGATCGGCGGGGCCGACAGATCCTCGATCAGCGTCGCGATCACGATCGTGCGGACGCCACGGCCGACATCGCTGCCGATCGACGCGGCGAGCGCGCCGCCGCCGGCCACGGTCGCCTTGGCGAACGGCACCTCGACGGTGCCCGTGGTGCCCGGGTGGCCGGAGGCGGCGACGGCCTCGGCGTCCACGCCCAGCACGGGGGCGGGGAAGAAGCTGTCGAGCACCCGCCCGTCGGCGTCGTTGATCGTCGCCAGGCCGATGGCCCAGGCGCCCTGCTGCTGCGTATCGCTCACGCCCGTGGAGTCTGTCAGAGAAGACGAGGTGGTCCGGATGTGGGTCGATCGTGGATGCCGGGGTTCGTCAGATCAGCCGATGAATACCGGTGGTATTGATGGATGATCGGGCGGAGATCCGGCGCCGCGAGGGGCCCGCAGGCGGGCTGCCGAGTTCTCGGACAGACTCCCCGAGCCTACAAGCGGGCTGTGGCGCGACGGCGCGCTAGGCCGCGACCGCCAGCTCGCTCAGCCGCTCGGCCGCGACCGCGCAGTCGTCGATCGTCGGGACCAGTGCGACCCGCACGTAGCCCTCGCCGGCGGGACCGAAGAATCCTCCGGGGGCACTGACGATCCCGGCCCGCAGCAGGCAGCCGGCGAAGGTCGCGCTCGCCTGCCCGGTGGCCGCGTCGTCGCCGTCGGTCAGGATCGTGATCAGCTCGGCGGTCAGCGGATCCCGGCGGGCCGTGGCGACCCAGTCGGCGTCCGCCCAGTCCGCAGGCACCGCCAACCAGCGGAAGAACGACGCGGGGCCGCCGGCGTTGCGCAGGCCGACGGCGTCCAGGCCGGGCTGCAGGACGGCGAGCTTCTCGCGGTAGAGCTCGCGCACCTCGTCGACGTGGTCCTCGTCGTTCCAGGCGGCGACCGCGGCCAGCTGGACGAACCGCTGCGGCGCGACGCCGACGCTCGGGCGGTGGCGCTTGAGCGTGGCGATCAACGCGGAGTCGCCGGCCACGAACCCCGAGCGGTAGCCGGGCATCGACGAGCGCTTGGAGAGCGTGTTGATCGTCAGGACGTTCTGCAGCCCGTCGCCGTCGTCGGCGACCTGCAGCGCCGACGCCGGAGCGTCGCCGTCGAACCACAGCTCGCTGTAGGCCTCGTCGCTGGCCAGGACCACGCCGTGGCGGCGGCAGCGCTCGGCCGCGTCGCGGTACCACTCGCGTGACGCCACGGCCGCGGTCGGGTTGTTCGGGTAGTTGACCCAGAGCAGCGCCAGCCGTGACCACTCGGCGTCGCTGATCGCGTCGAGGTCGGGCAGGAAGCCGTTCTCGGCGGTCAGCGGCAACGTCAGAACGTCGGCGCCGGCGAACCGCGCGCCACGCTCGTAGACCGGGTAGGCGGGCTGGGGGACGGCCACCAGGTCGCGGCCGCCGTCGACATCCACGAGCACCTGGGCCAGTCCGTAGACCAGCTCCTTGGACCCGAGCGTCGGCAGCACGTGGCGGTCGGGATCGACGGCGGTGGCGTAGCGACGCCCGATCCAGCCGGCGATCGCGGTGCGCAGCTCGGGCAGGCCCGCGGCCAGCGGGTACGACGAGACGGTCTCCTGCTCGATCGCGTCGATCATCGCCCGGCGGATCAGGTCCGGGGTCGGCTCGCGCGGCTCGCCGGCGCCGAAGTCGAGGATCCGCAGGTCGGGATGACCGGCCGCCAGCACGCGCCGGGCCTCGGTCAGCCGCTGGAACGGGTAGGTCCCGCTGCCACGCAGCAGCGGGTTGATCGACGGCGCGGGGGACATCGACGCGGAGGATAGTTGCGCACTCGCCGTCACGCCGATGTCGTGTGCGCAACAACGGGGCACCACGACGGATATCTGCGCACGCGCCGCGATCGACCTCTCGAGTGCGCAGCGCAGCGTGCCCGCGGGTCAGGTCCCGGTGCGGATCAGCGCGGCCAGCGTCTCGTAGCTGTCGACCAGGGCCGAGGCGTCGACCTGCTCGTCGCGCTTGTGGGCGTACTGCGGGTCGCCCGGGCCGTAGTTGACCGCCGGAATCCCGAGCAGGCCGAACTCCGCGACCGGGGTCCACGCCTGCTTCGGCGTGACCTCGCGGCCGCTGCGGGCGATCAGCGCGCGGGCCAGCACCCCGTCGGTGGCGACCGCGCCCGAGGGCGCGTTGCCGATGATCCGCAGCTCGGTCTGCTCCAGGTCGCACCAGGCGCGCAGCTGGGCCTCGGCGATCCCGGGGGCGACGCCCGGCGGGTAGCGGTAGTTGACGTGCGCTTCGGCGCGGTCCGGGATCACGTTGTCCGCGACGCCGCCGCCGATCCGGGTGACCGAGACGCACTCGGCGTAGCTCAGGCCGTTGAACTCGTGATGCTCGACGGGGATCTGCGCCAGCCGGGCGACGCCCTCGGCCGCGCGGTGGATCGCGTTGTCGCCGTGCCACGGCCGGGCGCTGTGGGCCGCGGTCCCGCGAAAGATCCAGGTCGCGTTGAGGTTGCCCAGGCAGCCGCCCTGGACGCCGTTGGCGGTCGGCTCCATCACCACGGCCAGGTCCGCGGTCTGCAGCGCCTCCTCGCGCTCCAGCATCGGGCTCAGCGCCGTCTCGACGAACGGCAGCTCCTCGCGGCCGAACAGCACCACGCCGACGTCGCAAGCCCGGTCGGGGTCGGTGTGCAGGCCGTCGCGCAGCAGCTCGATCATCACCGCGCAGGCGCCCTTCATGTCGCAGGTGCCGAGCCCGAAGACGACGTCGCCCTCGATCCGCCCCGGGCGGTTGTCCTGCGCGGGCACGGTGTCGAGGTGCCCGGCGAGCAGAATCAGCGGCCGCTCGCCCCGCTCGGCGGTCCCCGCGATCAGGCAGGTGTCGCCGGCGTCGCGGACCGGGACGCCCGCGTCGGACAGCAGCCGCGCCGCCAGGTCGATCGCCGGCTGCTCCTCGCGGGATTCCGAGGCGCAGTCGACGAGCTCGAGCGTCAGGGCGGACAGGCGTTCGGCGAGCGAGGACACGGTGTGACTCTAATTGCCTGGCGTTCCGAGCCTGCTTTCGCCGGATCGTGCAGCACGAGCCCGGACCGGCCACCTCGTGGTTTCGCTCGCGGCGTCGCCGATGAGACCCGTCCCGCTCATCCTCCGCTGGGGCCTACACTGGAATGAGTGTCGAAACGCCGCGAAGACCGCCAGAACACCGTCCGTCCGAACGATACGACGCACGTCGACGACCTGGAGCAGCAGCGCAAAGCCGACAACCAGCGCGCCGTGATCGTCGGCGTCATGCCCGACGGCGACGATCTCAGCGAGCTGCGCGAGCTGCTGCGGACCGCCGGAGTCGAAGTGCTGGAGCAGATGGTCCAGCACCGCCCGGATCCGCATCCGAACACCTACGTCGGCGAGGGCAAGCTCGTCGAGCTGCAGCAGCTCGCCGCCAAGCTCGGCGCCACCGTGGTGGTCACCGACGACGAGCTCTCGCCGCGCCAGGAGCGCAACCTCGAGGGCAGCCTGAACATGCCGGTGATCGACCGGACCGCGCTGATCCTCGACATCTTCGCCACCCACGCCAACAGCGCCGAGGGCAAGCTGCAGGTCGAGCTGGCGCAGCTCCAGTACAACCTCGCGCGGATGCGGGGCCTCTGGACCCACCTCGACCGGCTCGGCGTCGGCGGCGTCGGCACCCGTGGTCCCGGCGAGACGCAGATCGAGACCGACCGCCGGCTGGCGCGCGACCGGATCACCAAGCTGCAGCGCAAGCTCAAGGAGGTCAAGGGCACGCGGGCGGTGATGCGGGCCGAGCGCGCGCGCTCGTCGCACATCCCCAACGTCGCCCTCGCCGGCTACACGAACGCCGGCAAGTCGACGGTCCTCAATGCCCTCACCGGGTCCGACGTCGGCGTCCAGGACCAGCTCTTCCACACGCTCGACCCGACCACCCGCGAACTGCGCCAGAACGGCCGCACCTACCTGCTGACGGACACCGTCGGGTTCATCCGCAAGCTGCCCCATCACCTGGTGCGGGCGTTCGGCGCGACGCTCGAGGAGACGGTGATCGCCGACCTGCTGCTGCACGTCGTCGACGCCAGCGTGCCCGACCAGCAGATGAACGCCGTGATGGCCGCGGTCGACGACGTGCTGCGCGAGATCGGGGCGACCCAGGACGACGGCTCCGGTCGCCTGCTCGTGCTCAACAAGTGCGACCTGATCGACGACGATCGGCGCGAGGAGCTGCGGATCCGCTTCCCCGACGCCGTGCAGATCGCCGCCGGGGCCGGGGTCGGCCTGGACGTGCTCGCCGAGCGGATCGAGCACGAGTTCGACGCGATGCTGCGCCCGCTCGAGCTGCTGCTGCCGTACTCCGAGGGCGCCACGCTGGCCGAACTGCACAAGCTGGCGGGCGACCTCGAGCAGGAGCACCGCGGCGACGGCGTGCTGGTCCGGGTCCGGGTGCCGCGCGCGCTCGCCGGCCGCTACGAGCGCTACCGCGTGACGCCGGCGAGCTCCCCCGACGCCTGAAGGACCTGGCGCGGAATGATCGGCCCGCGGCCGCCATTGATGCTGCAACCGGTCCTACGGTCTGAGAGGCTGGCGTCGTGAGCTCCCTTCCGTCTCACCCGCCCACGCTGGCCGTCCAGCGACTGCATCCCGAGGCGGTGCTGCCCAAGCGCCAGCACCCGGGGGACGCGGGACTCGACCTCTGCTGCCTGGAGCCGATCCACCTGGAGCCGGGGGAGCGGGGGATGATCCCGACCGGGATCGCGGTGGCGGTGCCGCTCGGCTACGCGGGACTCGTCGTTCCGCGGTCCGGGCTGGCCGCGCGTCACGGAATCGCGGTGGTCAACGCGCCGGGCACGATCGACGCGGGCTACCGCGGCGAGCTGCAGGTCCTGCTGCTC
>JBAZOW010000216.1:0-6219 GCA_041648495.1 Patulibacter sp. | reverse complement strand
CGACGTCGCGGTACGGCTCGGCCGGGATCTGCGGCAGTTGGTAGCGGAACCGCGGATGGCGGGCGACCCGCGTGACGACGTACGGCGCCCCGCCGCCGATCCTGACGGTGGTCACGCCGGGCTCGACGTAGCTGACGCAGTGCCCGGCGGTCATCAACCGGTCGACGCCGATCAATGTCGCGGTGCAGACCTCGGCGAGCGTGATCACCGCCGGGTAGCGCTGGGGATCGACCGCCGAGCCGCCGACGACCGCACCCGCGGTCGGGACGGCCAGCAACCCACCGAACAGGGCCATGAGCAGCGAGAAGACACGCCGTGGGACCGCGCCGGTCACCTTTGGAGCGTAGACGGTCGAGCGGCGGCCAGGAGCCGGTAGAACCGCTCCCGAGACCCGTCGGCGGCGGACCATATATCCGGCCGCGCGGCCTATGTCAATGGCTCCGGGCTGGGAGATCCCTATCCTTCCCTGCCGCATGCCCGCTGCTCGCCAAGATCTCCGTACCGTTGCCATCGTCGCCCACGTCGACCACGGCAAGACGACCCTGGTCGACGCCATGCTGCGTCAGTCCGGGGCCCTGAACCGCGGCGAGGACGCCGAGCGGATCATGGATTCCAACGACCAGGAGCGCGAGCGCGGGATCACGATCCTCGCCAAGCACACCGTGATCCAGTGGAAGGACACGACGATCACGATCGTCGACACCCCCGGCCACGCGGACTTCGGCGGCGAGGTCGAGCGCGGCCTGGCCCTGGTCGACGGCGTGGTGCTGCTGGTCGACTCGGCCGAGGGCCCGCTGCCGCAGACGCGCTTCGTGCTGCGCAAGGCGCTCGAGGCCGATCTGCCGGTGATCCTGGTGGTCAACAAGATCGACCGTCCCGACGCGCAGATCGACGAGGTCGTCAGCGCCACCGAGGAGCTGTTCCTCGACCTCGACGCCCAGGACCACCAGCTCGAGTTCCCCGTCTTCTACGCGATCGGCCGCGACGGCCGCGCGGGCATCCACCCGAACGAGCTGGCCGAGGACCTGGCGCCGCTGCTGGACGGCATCCTCGACGCCGTTCCCGCCCCGGTCTACGACCCGGAGCACCCCCTGCAGGCCCAGATCGGCAACCTCGACGCGTCCCCGTACCTCGGCCGCCTCGGGATCAGCAAGATCAAGCACGGCACGCTGCGCCGCGGCGACCAGGTGATCTGGGCCAAGCGCGACGGCTCGCAGGTCAAGGCCAAGGTCGGCGACCTGTTCGTCACCCGCGGCCTCGAGCGCGTGCCGGCGGACGAGATCGGCCCGGGCGAGATCGCCGCGATCTCCGGCTTCCCCGAGATCGAGCTCGGCGACACGCTGACCAGCATCGAGGACCCGCGCCCGCTGCCCCCGATCACCGTCGACGAGCCGTCGCTGGCGATGACGATCGGCGTCAACACGTCGCCGATGGCCGGCCGCGAGGGCGACAAGCTGACCGCCCGGATGATCGAGGCCCGCCTGCAGCAGGAGCTGATCGGCAACGTCTCGCTGAAGGTCGAGCCGACCGAGCGCCCCGACACGTGGGAGGTCCACGGTCGTGGCGAGCTGCAGCTGGCGGTGCTCGTGGAGAACATGCGCCGCGAGGGCTTCGAGATGACCGTCGGCAAGCCGCGCGTGCTGGTCCGCACGGGCGAGGACGGCAAGCGCGAGGAGCCGCAGGAAGCGGTCACGATCGACACGCCCGAGGAGCACCTGGGCGCGATCACGCAGCTGATGGCCGAGCGCAAGGGCCAGATGCTCAGCATGAGCGGGCACGGCACCGGCTGGATCCGGATGGAGTTCCGGATCCCCGCGCGCGGCCTGATCGGCGTCCGTACCGAGTTCCTGACCGTCACCCGCGGTGCCGGCATGATGCACTCGATCTTCGACGGCTGGGCGCCGTGGGCCGGCGAGATCCGCACCCGCCAGGCCGGCTCGATGGTCAACGACCGCACCGGCAAGATCACCGGCTACGCCGTGATCGCGATGCAGGACCGCGGCACGCTGTTCGTCTCGGTCGGCGACGAGGTCTACGAGGGCTCGGTGATCGGCGAGAACAAGCGCGCCGAGGACCTCGACGTCAACGCGGTCCGCGAGCGCAAGGTCACCAACATCCGCTCCGCGACGTCGGAGGAGCTCGTCAAGATCGTGCCGCCGCGCGAGATGACGCTCGACCAGGCGCTGGAGTTCATCTCCGACGACGAATGCGTCGAAGTGACGCCGAAGAACGTCCGGCTGCGCAAGAACATCCTCAACACCAGCGAGCGCCAGAAGTCCGCCAAGCAGAAGAAGCGCGGCGACGCACCGAAGTAGGGCGCGGCGGCCGCCGGTCGCCCTCGGGCGCGTCGTACGACGACCGGTCGTCGTACGACGACCCAGGAGTGTCGAATGACGACCGGTCGTCGTCGGACGGGTCCCGCGGGCTCGTTCCGCATGATCGGAGAGAATCCCCGGCATGTGCACGCGCGTCCTCTGGAACACGAACGACCTGGCCGTGCTGTCGGGTCGCACGATGGACTGGCCGGAGTCGACGCAGCCGCAGCTGGTCGCCTTCCCCCGGGGACGGGAGCGCGACGGCTCGCTGGTCGGCGGCGAGGTCGCCGTCGAGGGCGAGGCGCTCCGCTGGACCAGCACGTACGGCAGCCTCGTGACCACGATCTACGGCTTCGGCACGGTCGACGGACTCAACGAGCGCGGCTTCGCGGTCCACGCGCTCTACCTGCGGTCAACCGAGCTCGCGCCGCGCGACCCCTCCCTGCCGGGCCTGCACGCCGGGCTCTGGGCCCAGTACCTGCTCGACCAGGCGGCGACCGTCGAGGAGGCCCTCGCCCTGCTCGACCGCTACCAACTGGTGATGGTCTCGGCCAACGGCTTCGATGCCACGATCCACCTGGCGATCGAGGACGCGAGCGGTGACTCGGCGATCATCGAGTACGCGGCCGGGCAGCCCGTCGTCCACCACGGGCGCGAGTTCACGCTGATGACCAACGACCCCGGGTACGACGAGCAGCTGGAGCTGCTGGCCGGCCAGGACTTCTCGCAGCCGTCGTCCGAGATGCCGTTGCCGGGCAACGTCAACCCCCGCGACCGGTTCCAGCGGGCGGCGTACTACCGCGCGCTGCTGCCGGAGCCCCGCAGCGAGCGCGAGGCCGCCGCGTCGGTACTGGCGATCATGCGCAACGTCTCGGTGCCGTTCGGCGCGCCGTATCGCGACTTCGGGATCTACAACACCGAGTACCGGACCGTCGCCGATCTGACCCACAAGCGGTACTTCTTCGAGCTGACCACCAGCCCGAACGTGACCTGGACCGCGCTCGACGAGCTCGACCTCCGCGCGGGCGCCCCGGCGGTCGCGCTCGATCCCGACGACATCACGCTGGCCGGCGACGTCTCGAGCCGCTACGTCGCGGCCGCGATCGCGTTCTGAGCCGCGGCGCCCCCGCGATCCAGGGTTCCGATCGACCGCGTGGACCTTTGTGGAGCCCCCGCATCGGCCCGGCCGGTCCGGGACGAGGGCGTCCCGCCGGCGGGAGCGCTCAGCCCGCGGGCGGCAGGTCCGGCGGGAACGGGACGTCAGCCGGGGTTCCGGGCTCGCCGTCCCACGCGGTGAACGCCTCGGCGTCGCGCGGCTGGTGCTCGTCCCCCGCGCCACCCAACGCCAGCACCGAAAGGCGCTCGCCGCCGCGGTTCTCCATCCGCCGCAGCGTCTCCGGGGCGATCCGCACCAGCTCGCCGACGCCGAACTCCTCGGCGTCGTCGGGACCGAAGGCGACCGTCAGCACGCCGGCCAGCACCAGGAAGACCTCCTCCTGGTCGCGGTGGCGGTGGATCCGCATCCGCTGGCCCGGCTCGAGCACGATCTGGTTGATCCCGAAGCTCGTGACCCCGAGCGCGCTGCGGAGGCGGTTGATCCGGTCGGGAGCGGTCGGCTCCAACCGGGCGGAACGGAACGGTGCGGACATCGAGCGACCTCGGATTCGTGGGAGCGTGGAACCGACCGAGCCGCAGACGCGACCCGGGCGGCGGGGAGGCTCAGTACCCGGCCGGCGGGCGCCGCTGGACGACCTCGACCGGCGGGGCGGGCGGGCCCGGCGGCTGCTCGCGGCCGTAGATCAGGAAGAGGCTGATCACGAGGCCGACGACGCCGATGATCATCAGGATCACGCCGACGACCTGCAGGTCGATCCCGGCGACCGTGGCGGTGACCGCGAACTTCAGGATCGCGCCGACGGCGATCAGGAACAGGGAGCTTCCGAGAGGCACAGTGGGCGTACGGTCTCACGTCGCGCGGCCGGAACGCAACCGTGGGACGGTTCGCCCGCGCCGATTCCACGCCCGGACGGCCGTCGCGCGACGGCCGTCCGCGGGGCGGCCACCGCGACGATTCGGGGCACCGCTACTCGCCCGCGGAGTCCCCGCCCTCGGCGCCCGAGGCGGGTGTGTCGCTCTCCGGAGGATCGGCCGCCGCGCTCTCCGACGACTCGTCGGGTGCCTCGTCGACGACCTCGGTCTCGTAGCGCGTGGTCACCGGCTGCTCGGCCTCGCGGCCGCCGTCGTAGCGGACCTTGCGGGTGACGGTGATCTGGAAGTCGCCGCCCTCGACCGGCTCACGGTCTCCGGAGGACGACGAGACCTCGCGACCGCCGTTGTCGCCGTAGAGCGCGACCGTGACGCCGGCGTCGTTGTAGCTCGCCCGCACGACGACCGGCGCGTCGGTGTCGTTGGTCCAGCGCATGTCGATGTCGGGGAAGTTCAGCGTCGACTCGCGGCCCGGCGGGTAGCGATCGATGTAGAGGCTGTGGGCGCGGAAGGCGTCGATCTGCAGCCCGGCGAAGTAGGCCGCGTTGTAGACCGTGGTCGAGAACTGCGACACGCCGCCGCCGACCGACGGCTCGATCTTGTTGCCGGCGATGAACGGGGCCTCGACGTAGCCCTTGGCCTTGGTCCGCTCGCCGGTGATCCCGTTGAGCGAGAAGCTGCCGCCGGGCGGGATCACGGTGCCGTCGACGGTGTCGGCCATCTTCTGGATGTTGGTGACCCGCGGTGCGCCCGGGGTGTAGGGCGTGGTGAAGGTGCCGATCATCCAGCGGACCTTCTCGGCGCCCTTGGTGGTGACCTTCGGCGCGGTCGTCTTCGACGGCACCCGCACGGCGTGCTTGCCGTCGGCGACCGCCTTGCGGATCGCCGTCGCCAGCGGTCCGCGCTCGACGGTCCGCCCGCTGCGCGCGGTGCCGCTGGTGACGCTGGCGCGGCGCGGCTTCCACTCGACATCGCCCTTGTCGGTGAGGACGCCCGCTTCGGCGCCGGGGGCGCTGATCCGGGCGTCGCGCGGGTCGCGGTTGCCGCGGGTCTCCAGCCGGTCGAGCAGCGCCCGCAGCGGCTTCACGCTGACGCCCAGGACGGCCTTGCGGCCCCCGTCCTGGCTCTGCAGCGCCAGCAGCGGCGCGACCTCGTCGGCGGTCAGTTGCAGCGGCGATCCGGCCCCGCTGAACCGCATCGGCTCCCGCACGTAGGCCCGGGCCTCCCCCGCGAGGGTCTCCAGGCGCTTGGAGGAGACCGCCGAGACGGTCTCCAACGGGACCTGGATCGGTCCGAGTCGGCCCGCCATCAACTCGCCGTTGGCGCGGACCTTGAGCCGTTCGAGATCGACGGTCTGCCCGGCGCGCGACGGCTTGGTGGTGACGTCGAGCGTGTCGGGATCGACGGACAGCGACCCCGGGTACGGCTTGCGGCCGACCTGATCCTCGACGCGCTCCAGCGCCTTGCGCAGCTTGGCGTCGTCGACGTCGGAGTCGACCGGCGAGGTCCGCGACGAGACGAGCCCGCCCAGCGTCGACGGGACGCCGAAGAGGAACCCCCCACGGCCCGCCTGGACCGCGTCGCGCGCGGTCTCGTCCAGGTCGACCCGGTAGCCCGCGGCGTTCAGCGAGACCCGGACGATCTCGTCGTCGGCCCGCAGCAGCAGCCGCCGCTCGCCTGAGAGCTCGGGCGCGAGTCGATCGCGGATCTCGGTCTCGGTCAACCCGCCGACGTCGATCCCGGCGACCTTCGTGCCGGGCAGCGCGGTGTCCCCGTGGGTCACCCGCACGCCGACGGCGATCACGACCAGCAGCAGCACCACGCCGAGCCCGACCAGGCCCGCGAGCGCCCCGCCGCCGACCGGCAGCCGGCGCGGCGGGCGGGGGCGGGCGGGGCGGTTGGGTCCCCGGGAGCGGTC
>JBAZOW010000215.1:0-6257 GCA_041648495.1 Patulibacter sp. | reverse complement strand
TCGGGGGGGCGCCGGGGCCGAGCGGCGGTGGCCCGAACATGAACGCGTCCTGGTTCTCGCGCTCGGTGTGGTCCAGCAGCGCGACCATCAGGCCGACGCGGTCGCCGAACCGGCGGAAGACGGTGCCCTTGCCGACCTCGGCGGCGGCGGCGACCGCCTCCATCGTCACGCGGCTGGCTCCGTGCTCGGCGACGAGCGCGCGGGCGGCGTCGAGCAGCCGGCGGCGGTTGCGCGCGGCGTCGGCCCGCTCGGTCTCCTCGCCGCTGACCATCGGCAGCGCACCGGTCGGGACGACCGTCAGCGGTGAGGGCGCGGGCGGGGTCACGCTTCGCAGTATACCCCGATCCGCGTAAGTGGACCGCGGTCCGATTCTATGCTACAACTGGTGTGACGGACCGCGGTCCGGTTATCTCGCGACCGGCCCGATCCACCCATCCCCTGAGTAGGAGTTCCCCGATGTCCAACGTTCGCATCCTCGCCCTGGTCGGCAGCCTCCGCGCCGGCTCCCACAACCGTCAGCTCGCCGAGGCCGCGGTCGACGCCGCCCCCGAGGGCGTCGAGGTCGAGATCTTCGAGGGCCTGACCGACATCCCGTTCTACAACGAGGACATCGACAACGACCAGGACCGCCCCGAGGGTGCGATCCGCTTCCGCGAGGCCGCCAACGCGGCCGACGGCTTCGTGCTCTTCTCGCCCGAGTACAACGGCACGATCCCGGCCGTGCTGAAGAACGCGATCGACTGGGCGTCGCGCCCGTTCGGCGAGGGTGCGCTCGGCGGCAAGCCGGTCGCCGTGGTCGGCACCGCCTTCGGTCAGTACGGCGGCGTCTGGGCCCAGGACGAGGCCCGCAAGGCCGTCGGCATCGCCGGGGCCAACGCGCTCGAGGACGTCAAGCTCTCGATCCCGGAGTCGGTCGTCCGCTTCGCCGAGGCGCACCCGCGCGAGGACGCCGAGCTCGTCGAGCAGGTCGCCGCCGTCGTCCGCCAGGTCGCCGACGCGGCCAAGGAGCCCGTCGCGGCCTGAGGTCACGCATGAGGCCGCCGCGGTCCCGCCGGGGCGCGGCGCCTCACCGTCGCGGTGTGCGCCGCACATCACGACGTCCGGGCATCTAGGGTGTCGGAACCGTCGCGGGTCCCCGACTCGTGACGGCCGACCGCATGTCCGACCCACCGTCCCGACGCGACCGCCGCAACTCCGCCGGTGGTGCCCCTGCGACCGACCCGTTCGGCCGGCCGATCGAGACGTCCGCCGACGCGACGGACGCCTTCGGCAACCCGCTCCGGTCGGCTCCGGTGGTCGGGTCTCCGGCTCCGGTGGAGGTCTCCGCTCCGGCGTCGTCGGCCGCGCCGTACGCGCCGACCGGATCCCCGACGTCGACCGCTGCTTCGCCGGCCGCCTCGCCGTGGGGCGTGAGCGCCGGGCCGGTAGTCGCGCGCGCTGAGGGGCCGACGGCGGCCACGGTCGAGCCGCCCAGCTCGGCCACGATGGCGATGGTGCTCGGGATCGCCGGTCTGATCTTCGTCCCCCTGCTGTTCTCGATCCCCGCCTGGGTCGTCGGGGCGCGGGCGCGCCGCGAGTCGCGGGCGCTGCCCGGACGGCCCGGCTACGGGATGGCGACGACGGGCTGGATCCTCGGCATCGTCAGCACGTTGTTCTGGGTGCTCGTCGGCGCCCTGCTGCTGCTCGGCCTCGTGGCGCTGGCGGGCAGCGGCGAGCTCGTCACCGGCGACTGAGAGTCCGGGCTCCGCGGCGAGCCGGGTGCCGGGTGGGAATCCCGTTCCCCACACGAACGCCCGTTCGCTCGCGTATGGTCACCGGATAGTGGCTCTGGACGTCTTCTCCCCCCGCGTCGCCGAGTGGTTCACCCGCGCGTTCGACGCGCCGACGGCGGTCCAGACGCAGGCCTGGCCGCTGATCGCCGCCGGCGAGCACGTGCTGATCTCGGCCCCGACCGGGTCGGGCAAGACGCTCGCCGCCTTCCTCTACGGGCTCGACCGGCTCGCGGCCCACCCGCTGCCCGCCGCCGAGAAGCGCGTACGGCTGCTCTACGTCTCGCCGCTGAAGGCGCTCAGCCACGACGTCGATCGCAACCTGCGCGCGCCGTTGGCGGGGATCGCCGCGGCGACGGCGTCCGAGCAGGCGTCGCTGTTCGCCGCCGGGTCCGCCGCGTCCACGGGCAACGGGCGCCGGAACGAGCCGGAGGGGATCACCGTCGCGCTGCGCACCGGCGACACCCCGCAGCGCGACCGGGCCGCGATGCGCCGTCGTCCGCCGGACGTCCTGATCACCACGCCCGAGTCGTTGTTCCTGATGCTCACGTCGGGCGCGCGCGAGATGCTGACCGGCGTCGAGACGGTGATCATCGACGAGATCCACGCCGTGGCGAGCACCAAGCGCGGCAGTCACCTGGCGCTGACCCTCGAACGGCTGTCGGCGTTGCGCGAGAACGACCCGAGCCTGCGTCCGGGCGCCTGGACCGGCGAGCAGATGCAGCGGATCGGCCTCTCCGCGACGCAGAACCCGCTGGAGGAGGTCGGTCGCTTCCTGGTCGGCCCGCAGCGCGCCTGCCGGATCGTCGAGACCGGCGAGAAGAAGAAGATGGACCTGCGGATCCAGGTTCCGGTCGAGTCGATGACCGAGCTGGACCTGGTCGGCGCCGGAGCCAGGACCGCGGCCGACGACGATCCGGACGGGGTGCTCGGCGACGGGGCGGGCCCGGATGGCGTGCTGGACGACGGCTCCGGGGACGGGGAGCCGAGCCCGGACGGCGGGGTCCCTGCCGATCCGCTCGACCCCGACGGCGGCGACGACCTCCCGGCCCCCGCGGCGCTCGACCCGCTCGAGCCCGCCCCCGTCCCGGGCGGCGAGGCCACGCGCAACTCGATCTGGCCGGCGATGTACCCGGAGATCCTCGACCTGGTCGAGCAGCACCGGTCGACGATCGTCTTCGTCAACTCGCGCCGCTCGGCCGAGCGGCTGGCCTTGCGGCTCAACGAGCTGGCCGAGCAGCGGCTCGACCTGGCGCGGCGCGAGGCGGGTCTCGGCGACCCGAGTGACGATCCGGACGCGCGGTGGGACGAAGACCCCGACGTCGCTCGGCAGCGCCGCGACAACGAGCTGCGCCGGCTGATCGCCGAGCGCGACGCGCCGGTCCCCGACGGCAGTGACCCGGAGGACGGCGACGATCCGGGCGTCGACGGGAACGGTCGGTCTGCCGCGGGTGGTCCCGGCCCCGCCGACCGGCGGTCTCCGGAGGCGGCCCTCGACGCGACCCGCTCGGGCGCGTGGGCGAACGCCCGCCGCCACGACCCCGACGAAGAGGTGACCCAGACCGGTCCGGATCGCCACGCGCAGATCCAGCCGCCGCTGCCGAAGCGGGTCGCCGAAGGCGACGCGGACTCGGGAGGCGGCGCCGCCGGCAGTCAGACCCGGGTGATCGGCGTCCCGCCGACCGGACCGCATGCCGTCGAGGTCGCCCGCGCCCACCACGGGTCGCTGTCCCGCGAGGAGCGCGAGGTCGTCGAGGAGCTGCTGAAGCAGGGCAAGCTGCCGTGCCTGGTCGCCACCAGCTCGCTGGAACTGGGGATCGACATGGGTGCGGTCGACCTGGTGCTGCAGATCGAGTCGCCGAAGTCGGTCGCCGCGGGCCTGCAGCGGATCGGTCGGGCCGGCCATGGGGTCGGCGAGACCGCCAAGGGCCGGATCTTCCCGAAGTTCCGAGCCGACCTGCTGGAGTGCGCCGTCGTCGTGCGGCGGATGCGCGAGGGGCTGATCGAGCCGACGGTCGTCCCGCGCAACCCGCTCGACGTGCTCGCGCAGCAGATCGTCGCGATCGCGGCCTCGGCCGGCCCGCCGCCCGGCAGCGCCGAGGCGAAGCAGCAGGCCGAGGACGACGAGGACCCGACGATCACCGTCGACGAGGTCTACGCGCTCGTCACCCGCACCTACCCCTACGCCGAGCTGCCGCGCGAGCTGTTCGAGCGGACGCTGGACATGCTCGACGGGCGCTACCCGTCACAGGACTTCGCCGACCTGCGGCCGCGGGTGGTCTGGGACCGCGTCGGCGGCACGATCCGCCCGCGCAAGGGCGCCGGGCGGCTGGCGATCGCCAACGCCGGGACGATCCCCGACCGCGGCCTCTACCGCGTGGTCCTGCCCGACGGACGCCGTGTCGGCGAGCTCGACGAGGAGATGGTCTACGAGGCCCGGGCGGGCCAGACCTTCCTGCTCGGTGCGTCGACCTGGCGGATCGAGGAGATCGGCCGCGACAAGGTCGTCGTCACCCCGGCTCCGGGTGCTCCCGGCGCGGTGCCGTTCTGGAAGGGCGACCAGCGGGGCCGCCCGAAGGCGCTCGGCGAGGCGATCGGCGCGTTCTCGCGCTGGGCGGTCGACCAGGACGAGCAGACGCTGATCCGCGACTACGACCTCGACCCGCTGGCCGCACGCAACCTGCTCGACTTCCTGCTCGAGCAGCAGGACGCGACCGGCGTGATCCCGTCCGACCAGACGCTGGTGATCGAGCGGTTCAAGGACGAGATCGGCGACTGGCGGGTCTGCGTGCTGTCGCCCTACGGCGGCCGGGTCCACGCCGCCTGGGGCCTGGCGGCGTCGCGTCGGATCCGCGACGAGCTGGGGATCGAGGCCGACGCGATCTGGTCCGACGACGGGATCATCATCCACCTGCCCGAAGTGGGTGGCGCTCCGTCCTTCGACGAGGACCTGGACGAGGTCGCGGTCGACGTCGAGGCCAGCTGGGAGCGGATCATCGAGCTGCTCGTCCCCGATCCGGACGAGACCGAGGACCTGATCGTCTCGGAGCTGGGCACGAGCGCGCTGTTCGGCGCGCGGTTCCGCGAGAACGCCGGACGCGCGCTGTTGATCCCGCGGGCCCGGCCCGGCCAGCGGACCCCGCTCTGGCAGCAGCGGCTGAAGGCCCAGACCCTGTTGGAGGTCGCCCAGACCTTCCCGGACTTCCCGATCATCCTCGAGACCTACCGCGAGTGCCTGCGGGACGTGCTCGACGTGCCGGGCCTGATCGACCTGCTCCGCAAGCTGCAGCAGCGCGAGGTCACGATCGTCGAGGTCGAGACCTCGACCGCGTCGCCGATGGCCGGGTCGCTGCTGTTCGACTACATCGCCACGTACATGTACGAGGGCGACGCGCCGAACGCCGAGCGGCGGGCCGCGGCGCTCTCGCTCGACCGCGACCTGCTGCGCGAGCTGCTCGGCCAGGACGAGCTGCGCGACCTGCTCGACGACGGCGCGCTGGCCCAGCTCGAGGCCGACCTGCAGCACCGCTCGCCGCGGACCCGTGCGGCCAACGTCGACGCGCTCGCCGAGGTGCTGCGGCGGGTCGGCGACCTGACCCTGGACGAGCTCGCCGAGCGGGTGGCGCTGGAGGGCGACCGGCGGGACGACGAGGGGCAGGTACCCGTGGCGACCGGCGGGACGGACGATCTCGCCGCGCGTCGCGCCGTCGCGGCAGCGTGGCTGGACGAGCTCGACCGCCAGCGGCGGGCGATCCGGATGCGGATCGGCAGCGAGGAGCGGTGGGTCGCGGCCGACGACGCCGGGCTCTACCGCGACGCGCTCGGCGCGGTCCCCCCCGGGGGGCTGCCCGAGGCGTTCCTGGCGACGGTCAACGACCCGTTGCGCCGGCTGGTCCAGCGCTACGCGGCTACCCACGGCCCGTTCGTCGACCGCTGGATCCGCGACCGCTACGGGGTCGACGTCACGGCGGTGCTGCGCGAGCTGCTGCGCGAGGACGAGCTGGTGCGGGGCGAGATGCGTCCCGGCGGGACGGAGACCGAGCACTGCGACCCCGAGATCCTGCGGCGGCTGCGGCGGATGTCGCTGGCGGTGCTGCGGCAGGAGATCGAGCCGGTCGACGCGCGGGCGCTGGTGCCGTTCGTCCAGACCTGGCAGGGCGTCGACCGCTTCCGCCCCGCGGGGGCCGGACCGGACCGCCTGCGCGAGATCCTCGTGCCGTTGCAGGGCCTGGCGCTGCCGGTCGAGCTGTGGGAGAAGGACGTGCTGCCGCGCCGGCTCGGGGCGTACTCGCCGTCGTGGCTCGACGCGCTGTGCGCGTCCGGCGAGCTGGTCTGGGTCGGCGCGGGTTCGGGCGCCGGCACGCGGTCGGGTCGTGGTCGGGTCGCGCTGTACTTCCGCGACGACGCGGCGGCGATCGGGCCCCCGATGGGTCGGGCGGTGGCGTCGGCGCCCGTGCGGGCCGGGGCCGGGGGCGCTGGCGGGGCGGG
>JBAZOW010000214.1:0-6352 GCA_041648495.1 Patulibacter sp. | reverse complement strand
CCCGAAGTCACGTGGTCAGTAGGCGAGGAGCTCACGGACGGCCTCCGTCACGCGGTCGGGGGTGGGCAGGATCTGCTCTTCCAGGGTGGGGCTGAACGGCAGCGGCACGTCGGCGGTCGCCAGTCGGCGGACCGGAGCGTCCAGGTCCGAGAACGCGCGATCGGCGATCAGCGCGGCGACCTGGGCCCCGGCGGCGCAGGTCTCGTTGGCCTCGTCGAGCACCAGCACGCGGCTGGTCTTGCGGACCGAGTCGAGGATCGCGTCCTCGTCGAGGGGGACCAGCGATCGCAGGTCGAGCACCTCGATCTGCCCGGGTTCGAAGCGTTCGGCCGCCGCCAGCGCGGTGTGGACCATCTGGCCGTAGGCGACGATCGTGAGCTCCGCGCCCTCGCAGGCGACGCGGGCGGTGAACGGCTCGGTGTGCAGGCCCGTTGGCACTTCGCCCTTGATCCGCCGGTAGAGGTTCTTGTGCTCGAGGAAGCAGACCGGGTTGGGGTCGAGGATCGCGCTGATCAGCATGCCCTTGGCGTCCGCCGGGGTCGACGGAGCGACGACCTTCAGGCCCGGCGCGTGCATGAACCAGGCCTCGGGGTTCTGCGAGTGGAACGGTCCGCCGCCGAAGCCGCCGCCGGACGGCAGCCGCAGCACCATCGGCACCGCCAGACCGGTCCGGTAGTGCATCTTGCCCGCGACGTTGACCAGCTGGTCGAACCCGCACGAGACGAAGTCCGCGAACTGGACCTCGGCGACGGGACGCAGGCCCGCCAACGCGGCACCGACCGACGATCCGACGATCGCGGCCTCGGCGATCGGGGTGTCCTGGACGCGATCGGGGCCGAACTCCTCGTACAGCCCGAGGGTCGCCTTGAAGGCCCCGCCGAACGCGCCGATGTCCTCGCCGAGCAGGAAGACCCGATCGTCGGCGCGCATCGCCTCGCCGAGCCCGTCGGTGATCGCCTGCAGGTAGGTCATGGTCGTGGTGGCGGTCATCGGGTGGCCTCCTCGGTCCGCAAACCGCCCTGGTCGTTCGCCTCGCCCGCCTGGACCGGACCACCCGCCCGACCCGCGAACCGGCTCCACGGCGCGTCGCCCGGACCCAGCTCGACCGGTTCGCCCTCGCAGAAGACCCCGGTCGCGGCCGTCGCGGGATCGGGTAGCGGGGTGGCCAGCGCGGTCTCGGCCGCGGCGTCGACCTCGGCCTTCACCGTCGTTCGGATCGCGTCCAGGTCGACGCCCAGCTCCGCGACGACCTGCGCGTAGCGGTCGAGCGGGTCGCGGGCCTCCCAGTACGCGCGCAGCTCCGGGTCGACGTAGGACGCGTCGTCGTGCGATCCGTGACCGTTCATCCGCATCGTCTCGGCCTCGATCAGTGTCGCGCCGCCGCCGTTCAGGGCGCGCTCGCGGGCGGTGTGGACGGCCGCGTGGACCGCCTCGACGTCGTTCCCGTCGACCAGCTCGGACGCGACGCCGTAGCCCTTGGCGCGCTCCGACGGGCGGACCGCGAACTGGCGTGACGAGGGGGTCGAGTAGGCGAGCTGGTTGTTCTCGCAGACGTAGATCACCGGCTCGCGGCGCAGGCCGGCCCAGTTCATCGCCTCGTGCCAGGCTCCGGGCGACGTCGCGCCCTCGCCGAAGAAGCTGAGCGCGACGCGCTGCTCGCCGCGCATCCGGAACGCCATCGCCAGGCCCAGCGCGACGACCATCATGTCGGGCAGCATCGAGACCGGCGCGATCACGCCCTTCTGGTGGTCTCCGAAGTGCATGTTGCCCTCACGCCCCTGGTTGAGCGTGTTCTGGCGTCCAAGGTACTGACGGAAGATCTCGGTGATGTCGGTGCCGCGGACCAGGTGCGCACCGAGGTCACGGATCAGCGGCGAGCTGATCACGTCGTCCGGGCCGAGCGCGAACGCCGCGCCGACGCTGATCGCCTCCTGCCCGCGGCCGTCGTAGAACGATCCGGGCAGCTGCCCCTGCTTGTAGAGGGTGACCCCGCGCTCCTCGATCGTCCGCATCAGGACGAGGAAGCGGTAGAGCGTGGTGCGGTCCGCGGGGGTCAGTACGGCGGGCTCCGACGGACGAGGTTCCGAAGAGCCGCGGGGGAGAAGGTCGGAGTTCCGATCAATCTGCCGGCGCGAGCCCCTCGCGTCTGCCGGAAGGGGCTGGGCGGGCGAGCTCACGGGGGCCATCTCTACGTCCTTGGGTCTCTGATCCGGGCGCGTCGCAGCGCGCCGCGAACGGGCGATTCCCCGAGAGCTTTTCAGCTTCCGCGGACGTGCGCCTTCGGGTCCTCTGGTGGATCCGGACGGCCGGGGGTAGGGCTAACCCGAAGACGTGAACGCCCTGCAGTACTGGGGTTTTAGGCCCAGTACTCGGGCCCCGGGTCCTGGGCGGATCGGGTCACCGATCGCGACGTCGCCGACCGTCCCGGGGCGGGCCATTCCGGGTCACCGGTCGGGACCTCGCCGACCGTCTCGACGGCGGCCGTTCCGGGTCACTCCAGGCGGCTGCGGATCTCGGCCGCGCAGGCGGCGTCGAAGCGCGGCGGACCGTAGACCAGCCAGCTGCCGTGGCGGGCGATCAGGACGCTGCCGGACGGTGGGGTGGGTAGGCCCTTGCGCCGGTCCGCGGGGTCGAGGATGAACCCGCGCGCCACCCGCTCCGAGGACGGGAGCAGTAGGTACGTGGGGCGCGTGCCGGGTTCGAATGCCTGGACGGTCTGCGATCGGCCGCTCGGGTCGGTGCCGGCCCACAGGCGCACCTGGGGCACGGCGCGGTGGTTGGGCAACGCCACCCACGGATCTCGCACGATCCGTTCGGGATCGGGGGTGTCGAAGTCGAGGGTGATCGAGCAGGTCCCGCTGCCCTGCGCGGGCCGCAGCCCCTCCCCGGTCACGGTCCGCAGATCGCCGATCACCGTCTGCTGCAGCGACAGCGCGCTCTGCAGCCGGTCGATCCGGTTGACCTGGCTGGGCAGGAAGACCAGCAGCGCGACCAGCGCGACCGCCGAGAACGCCTGCCACGGTCGGCGCCAGCGGTGGTCGATCGGCAGCCGCTGCCAGCCGAGCAGGCCGGCGGCGGCGAAGAGGATCACGATCGCGGCGGGGAAGACCAGGTACCGGGTCAGCAGCGGTAGGCCGGTCGCCGCGAGTACGAAGAAGCCGAGCCCGGCGGCGATCGCGGCGCCCAGGCCGAGCAGCGCCCGCTTGCGCAGGAACAGCAACGACAGCACCAGACCGCCCGCTGCGGCGAGCAGCACCGGCTCGCGCACGATCTCGCCGAGCCGGCGCGGCATCACGGTGAACGCGGATCCGATCCCCGTCACGCGGTCCAGATCGGCCGCGTTCTGCTGGGTCCCGGTGAGGGCCAGTAGCGGGTCGCCCGCCAGCACCCAGCCCTCGATCAGCCAGCCGATCGGGGCGATCAGCGAGAACGCGGCGATCCCCGCCAGCCGCTTCCACGGGACGCGCGCAGACCAGGCCCGCAGCTTCGGAGCGGGGACCGGGTCGCCGTCGCGTGCGGCGACGACCACCAGGTAGCCGACGTAGGCCGCGGTCAGCAACCAGGCCTCGGGCCGCAGCAGTCCGGCCAGGGTCAGCCAGGCGACCGTGCGGTAGCCGTTTCGTGGGCGCCGCGTCTCGGTCAGCAGCGCCAGCAGCAGGAAGACCGCGTACGGCAGGTCCAGGTAGGTCCGCAGCCCGTACGAGAGCACCGGCTCGCGGGTCAGGATCAGCACCGCCGCGACGACGCCCGCGCCGACGCCGAACCAGGCCCGACCGAGCTGGTAGGTCACGACCCCGAGCGCGCCGAGGAAGAACAGCGCGACGACGATCAGCACCGCCTCGGACCCGGTGCCAACCGCGCCGCCGTCCAGGCTCGCGTCGCTCAACGGGGCCAGCAGTCCCGCGAACAGGTCGCTCAGCGGGTGCGGCGTAGGGGAGAACGGGCGATCGAGGTTCGGTCGCGCCCCGCCGAGCAGGTCGCGCGCCCAGTTCAGCGACCAGGCGCTGTCGTAGTTGACGAACGCGGTGCGGCCGAAGGTCAGCCAGATCACGGCCCCGATCCCGGCCGCGGCGGCGAACAGCAGGGCGATCCGCCGCTTCGGGGTCCGGTCGTGGCTCGGCATTCGCCGGGCGACGCTACCGGAGCGGTCGGGCGTTGGTCACGCGCGCCTTCGGCAGACACTAGGCTGCGCGTCGTGAAGCCTGACGCCGCGCAGATCCGGGTTCTCGGCGCGCTGCTGGAGAAGCAGCGCACGACCCCCGACGCCTATCCGCTGACGCTCAACGGTCTACGGTCGGCCTGCAACCAGTCGACCAACCGCGATCCGGTCGTCGACTACGACGAGGCGACGATCAAGCACGCGCTCGAGGAGCTCAGCCGGCGCCGCTGGACCCGCAACGTCGGCGGCTCGCGGGCGGCCAAGTACCGGCACATGCTGGTCGACACGCTGCAGATCGCGCCGGACGAGCAGGCGGTGCTCTCGGTGCTGATGCTGCGCGGCCCGCAGACCCCCGGCGAGCTGCGTCAGCGGACCCCGCGCCTGCACGCGTTCGCCGACGCCGACGAGCTGGAGGCGACCGTCGACCGTCTGGTCGAGCGGCGGCTGGTGGTGCGGCTGGAGCGTCAGCCGGGCCAGAAGGAGGGCCGCGTCCAGCAGGTCATGGGCGGGGACGAGCCGGCGGGCGAGATCAGCACATCCGGAGGGCAGCTCGCAGTCGCCGAGGCGGTCCGATCCGCGCCCTCCGCGGCGCCGTCGCCGGCCCCGTCCGCTGCGCTGGTGGCTCGGATCGAGCGACTCGAGGCCACGGTTCGCGGCGGAGCGTCGACCGCGCCGCACGACCGGCTGAGCCCCGAGGGGGTCGCCGGACTCGACGAGCGGGTCAGCCGCGTGGAGCTCGACGTGGCCGACCTGCGGTCGGAGCTGGCGGCGTTGCGCGAAGAACTCGGCGCCTGACGACCCGGGGAGGGAAGGCCCGCCCCGCCGAACGCGGACCCGTCCCCTCCCCGTAGACTCGGTCGCGGTGTCAGCGCCGTCTCTCTATCGCCGCCATAGGCCCCGGTCGTTCGACGACGTCGTGGGCCAGGAGCACGTCGTTCGGACCCTCCGCAACGCCATCGACCAGGACAAGGTGCACCACGCCTACCTGTTCGTCGGCTCGCGCGGCACGGGCAAGACGTCGATGGCCAAGATCCTGGCCGCCTGCCTGAACTGCCAGGGCGACCCGAGCCTGCCGGAGGGCGAGCGGAAGACCGGTCCGACGACCGCCCCGTGCGGCCGCTGCGAGCCGTGCCGCTCGATCGCCGAGGCGACCTCGATCGACGTGGTCGAGATGGACGCCGCGTCGAACAACTCGGTCGACAACATCCGCGAGCTGATCGAGTCGGTCGCCTTCGCGCCGGTCGGCGGCCGCCACAAGGTCTACATCCTCGACGAGGCGCACATGCTCTCGTCGGCGGCCTGGAACGCGTTCCTCAAGACGCTCGAGGAGCCGCCGCCGCGGACGATCTTCGTGTTGGCGACGACCGAGGCGAACAAGGTCCTGCCGACCGTCGTCGACCGCTGTCACCGCTTCGACTTCCACCGCCCGACGCCGGAGCAGCTGGCTCGGGTGCTGCTGCGGGTCGCCGAGCGCGAGCAGTTCACCGTCGCACCCGAGGCGATCTCGCTGGTCGCCCGGCACGCGACCGGGTCGTTCCGTGACGCACTCGGCACGCTCGAGCAGCTCGTCACCTACGCGGGCTCGAACATCACCACCGACGACGTGCTGTCGGTGCTGGGGGTCGCGGACGCGGAACTGCTGTTCCGCGCGTTCGACGCGGTCGCGCAGGGCGACGCGGGGGCGGCGATCGCCGTCGCCGGCGAGCTGGCCGCGCAGGGCCGCGACCTGGTCGAGGTCACGCGCGACATCGAGAGCCATGCGCGGGCGCTGCTGCTGGTGCGGATGGTCGGCGCGCTGCCCGACGAGCTGAAGATCAGCCCGGACCGCGACAACCGGACCGTCGAGCAGGCCGGGCAGCTGCCGGGCGCCACGGTGATCCGGGTGCTCGACTTGGTCTCGACCGCGCTGGCCGCGGTCAAGGACGGCGCCGACCCGCGGACCCAGCTCGAACTGCTGCTGATCCGCGCCGCGCTGCCGCAGATCGACCCGCAGGCCAAGGCCCTGGCCGCCCGGATCGTCCGGCTGGAAGAGGCGATGAACGGCGGAGGCGTCGGCCCCGCGCCGCACGTCCCGACGCCGAGCGCGCCCGCCGCCCACCCGGCCCCGGCCGCACACGCTCCGAGCGCCCCGGCCCCTCAGGCCGCTCCGGCGCCGCAGGCTGCCCCGGCCCCGCAGGCCCCGAGCGCGTCGAC
>JBAZOW010000213.1:0-6377 GCA_041648495.1 Patulibacter sp. | reverse complement strand
CCCCGCCCCCACGATCTCATCGAGAGAGACCCCCAAGTCCGTGCCTGCCCCCACGCCGTCCTCCGAGACCGCGGCGCTGACCGCCCCGGTCCGCCGTCGCGCCGCGGTGATCGTCAACCCGCACGCCACCACGACCAGTCCGCAGCTGCGCAGCCTCGTGATCCACGCGCTCTCGCACCGGTTCGAGGTCGAGCCCGTCGACACCGAGGCCCCGCAGCACGCGAGCGAGCTGGCCCGGGATGCGGCGGCCTCGGGGGTCGACGTGGTGATCACCCTCGGCGGCGACGGCACCGTCAACGAGGCCGCCAACGGGCTGGCCGGCACCGGGGTCCCGCTGATCCCCCTCCCCGGCGGCGCGACGAACGTCTACCACCGGCTGATCGGGATCCCCAAGAACATCATCGACGCCACCGAGCACGTCCTGCGGCTGGCCGACCACTGGGCGCCCCGCACCGTCGACCTGGGCCGGATGGGCGACCGCTACTTCACCTTCGCGGCCGGGGTCGGACTGGACGCCAGCGTGGTCGACCAGGTCGACCGCCGTCCGCTGCTGAAGGCCCGACTGGGTCCCTGGTACTACGCGACCGCCGCGGTCAGCACGTTCATGAGTCGCTACATGCTGAACGGCCCGCGGTTCGTGCTCGAGGTCGACGGCGGACCGACGATCCGCGGAGCGACGGCGGTCTTCCAGAACGCCGAGGCCTTCACGTTCTTCATGGCCCGGCCGATCCGCCTGCTCAACGACGAGGGCCTGCACTCCGGGGCGATCAGCGGCGCCGTCCTGCGCCACACCCGTCCGACGATCATGCCGGGGATCACCCGCCGCGCGATCTCGAACACGGTCGACCTTCCCGGCCACCGCGCGGTCGACCCGACCGGTCCCCTGGTGACGGGCCGGATCCGCAGCGAGGACGGTCGCCCGCTTCCGGTCCAGGTCGACGGCGACTTCATCGGCGAGCACGCCGAGCTGGAACTCGGCGTCCTCCCTGATGGCTTGACCGTCGTCAGCTAGACCGAAGGGTTACCCCGTCGGAGATAGGTGGTCGTAGACCGAGCAGGTCGGTGCCGGTGGCGCGAGAGCTGTACGAACGTACTGCCGAGCGTCTTCGGTGCCGAGATGCGACGTGTCAACGGCCGCCTAGACCGACGGGGTAATACGGAAGGCATCGAAGACGCTTTCGATGTTCCTGAGCCGGTTGATCGTCGTGCGGAGCACCTTGGTGTCCCCCACCTCGACGACGAACCGGTTGCGGACCATCGGCGGGGTGGTCGTGCAGACCGCGCTGACGATGTTGACGCCGCCCTCGGCGAAGACCCGGGTCAGGTCCTCGAGCAGGCGGTGCCGGTCGTAGCCGTCGACCTGCAGCTCGACCTTGAACGAGAGCTGGTGCTGGCCCGCCCAGTCGACCGGCACGAACCGCTCGGGGTCCTTGCGCAGCTGCTGGGCGTTCTTGCAGTCGTCGCGGTGGATCGTGATCCCCCGTCCGAGCGAGACGTAGCCGACGATCGGGTCGCCCGGGACGGGACGGCAGCACTTGGCCATCCGCAGCATCACGTCGTCGACCCCGTCGACCGTGACCCCGTAGCTCTTGGCGGAGCCGGTCGGCTGACGACGGGCGACGTCGGGACGCAGCAGCGCCTCGACGGGGCCGGACGGCTCGTCGTCGGCGGCCTCGCCCTCCTTGAGGTGCTTGAGGACCTTGTTGACGACGGTGCGCGGCGAGACCTTGCCGCCGCCGACGGCGATGTAGAAGTCGTCGCCCTTCTTGTAGCCCATCTCCTTGATCACGTCGGCGAGCAGCGGCGAGCCGACGAGACGCTGGGCGGGAAGGCCGGCCTTGCGCAGCTGCTCCTGCAGCAGCTCGCGACCGAGGTGCTCGGAGTCCTCGCGACCGGCGGCCTTGAACCAGGCCTTGATCTTGCTGCGGGCGCGGCTGGTCTGCGCGACGTTCAGCCAGTCGCGCGACGGACCGCGCTCGCGGTTGGCGGTGAGGATGTCGACGATGTCGCCGGACCGCAGCGTGTAGGTCAGCGGCACGATCTTGCCGTTGACCTTGGCGCCGACGCAACGGTGACCGACGTCGGTGTGGACCTCGTAGGCGAAATCGACGGGCGTGGCCCCGCGCGAGAGCGACTTGACGTCGCCCTTGGGCGTGAAGACGTAGACCTCGTCCTCGAACAGGGCGACCCGCAGGTCGTCCATGAACTCCTGCGGATCGTCGTTGTCGCGCGAGGTGTCGAGCATCGCGCGCAGCCAGTTGTAGCGATCCCCGTCGTCCTTGGACGGCTTACGATCGGGCTCCGGGCCGCGAGGACCCTGGGCACCGCCCGCGCGCTGCTTGTACATCCAGTGCGCCGCGACGCCGTACTCGGCGGTCCGCTGCATCTCGTGGGTCCGGACCTGGATCTCCAGCGGCTGCCCCTCGGGACCCACGACCGTCGTGTGCAGCGACTGGTACATGTTGGCCTTCGGCATCGCGACGAAGTCCTTGAACCGTCGCGGCAGCGGCTTCCACAGCGAGTGGATGACGCCGATCGTGCCGTAGCAGTCGTTCACCGAGTCGACGATCACGCGCATCGCGGTGAGGTCGTAGATCTCGTTGAACTCGCGACCCTTGCGGGTCATCTTCTGGTAGATCGAGTAGAAGTGCTTGGCGCGGCCGGAGATCTCGGCCTCGATGCCGACCGAGGTCAGCTCGCTGCGCAGGTACTCGCCGGCCTTGGCGACGTAGGTCTCCCGCTCGCCGCGCTGCTGGTTGACCAGGCCCTTGATCTCCTGGTACTTCCGCGGGTGCAGGGTGCCGAAGGCGAGGTCCTCGAGCTCCCACTTGATCGCGTGGATACCGAGGCGGTGCGCGATCGGGGCGTAGACCTCGAGGGTCTCCTTGGCGATCTCGACCTGCTTCGGGCGCTTGTGCGCGGCCAGCGTGCGGGCGTTGTGCAGCCGGTCGGCGAGCTTGATCAGGATGACCCGCACGTCGGCCGCCATCGCGACGACCATCTTGCGGTAGTTCTCCGCCTGCGCCTCGTCGCGCGACGTGAACGCGATCCCGTCCAGCTTGGTGACCCCGTCGACCAGCAGCCGCACGGTGGTGCCGTAGCGGGATTCGATCTCCTCGAGCTCGGCCGCGGTGTCCTCGACGGTGTCGTGGAGCAGCGCGGCGACGACGGCCTCGGTGTCCAGCCGCATGCCGGCGCAGATCTTGGCGACCTCGACGGGGTGGGCGATGAACGGCTCGCCCGACTTGCGGCGCTGATGCCGGTGGTGCAGGCACGAGAACCGGAAGGCGTCGTCGAGCACCGTGAGGTCGATCCGCTCGCGGCCCTCCTCCGCGCTCGCGTGCTCCTGGATCACGGCGTGCAGATCGGCCCGGAGCGAGAGCTCCTCGGCGGTCAGGTCCTCCGCCGGTCCCGACGTGACGGCCGGCAGGTCCTCGGTCGGCTGGGCGTTCTCATCGACGACCACGCCGATCCGCTCGCGCGAGTCCTCGCTGGTCACCGCGATCGGCTCGAGGGCCTCCGGGCCCGCGCCGTCCTCGGTGGACGGCGGGACGGTCACCGTGGAGAGACCGGCGTCGGGACGCTGCTGCCGTTCAGCCATGCGACGCGCTCCTCGCAACGAGCGATCCACGCGCGGTGGGTCGCGCCGTCTCCCAGCGGACGGACGTCGCCCGTGCCGAGCGCGGCGATCCGCTCGTCGCGGCTGACGGTGACGGCACCGGATTCCTCGAGGACGCGGAGCACGAGTCCGGACCACCAACCGCACCACTCGGGCGCGCAGAGCGCTCCCACGGCGGTCGGGCCGGAATCGCGGAGCCGACGGTACAGCTGTTCCGCGGCCGGTCGGAGATCGTGTTCGCGGCGTAGCGCATCCACACTGAATCGTAGCTCAGGGTCTCCCCACGCCCGCCACGCGTGCACGCCGTCGAGCACATCGAGCGCCCTCAGCTGCGCGGGATCGCTCGGCGGATCGACCGCGACGAGGTGCCGGGTGCCGTCCAGCGAGCGCGGCGTACGGAGGATGCTCCACCAGTCGGTGATCGAGAATCCGCCGATCACGGGGGTCAGCTGCGGCACGCGGGTCTGGGCGTCGGCCGTGACGACGGTGACGGGCTCCCCGCTCGCGACCAGCGCGGCGATCGTGGCGGCCGGTCCGGCGTCGGAGCGGTCGACGAAGCCGGCGGCGTCGAGGCTCGGGCCGGGGCCGTCGCCGCACGGGAACGGATCGGCGGCGTCGAGGATCGAGAGGATCGTGTCGGCGGGATCGCCGTCGAGCCGGTCGATCGGCTCGGGGGTCGGGATCGCGAGCTCGCGTACCCGCAGCCGGGGCGTCACGTTGCCGCGGAACGCGTGGCGCTCGAGCACGTAGGTCCCGACGAGCGGCGCGTCGGCCGGGTTCTGACTGCGATCGGCGGGCAACGGCATCGACGAGCGACCGAACGCCACCGCCGAGATCCGGGTCGGACCGGTCCGCAGCGTGAAGGCCAGGTGGCTGCCGGCGGCGCCGAGCGGTCGCACCCCGTCGGCCCGCCCGGCGGGGATCATCAGCACCGGCTCCGGGTTGCCCTCGCCGAACGGCCCGAGCCGCTGGAGCTCGCGGGCCAGGTCCATGCCGAGCTGGGCCCCGCCGACGACCGCGTCGACCCGCTCGACCGGGACCAGGGCGTCCGCGTCGAGGTGGGCGGCCGCGTAGGCGCCGAGTGCGGTGCGGAACGCCGGAATCGCGTCCAGGCGAAGGGCGACGCCGGCCGCGGCGCGGTGACCACCGTGGCGCAGCAGGTGCTCGCGGCAGGCGTCGAGGCCGGCCAGCAGGTCGAAGCCGGGGACGGAGCGCGCCGATCCGGTGGCCTCCTCCTCGCCCACGCTCAGCAGCACCGCAGGACGGCCGAACTTCTCGACGATCCGCGACGCGACGATCCCGACCACGCCGGGGTGCCAGCCCTCGCCGGCGAGGACGTAGACCGACTGCTCGCCCTGGGCCGTGGCCTGGGCGACCGCCTCGTCGAGGATCTTGCGCTCGACGTCGCGGCGATCGAGGTTGGCCTGGTCGAGCCGTCGGGCCAGGCGAGTGGCTTCGTCGACGTCGCCGGTGAGCAGCAGCGAGACGCCGACGTCGGCGTGCCCGATCCGCCCGGCCGCGTTGATCCGCGGCGCCAGGCGAAAGCCGACCGACGTGGCGTCGACGTCGGCCGGCGAGGTCGCCGCGACGTCGAGCAGCGCCCGCAGCCCGGGGCGCCGCGAGTCCGAGATCGCCTGCAGGCCCTGTCGCACGATCCAGCGGTTCTCGCCGGTCAGCGAGACCACGTCGGCGACCGTCGCCAGCGCGACGATGTCCAGGTCGACGTCGGCGTCGGCCGGATCGCCGCCGGCGGCCTCGAGGATCGCCCCGGCGAGTCGCCAGGCGACGCCGGCCCCGCACAGCTGCGGGCAGGGGTAGCGACCGTCGCCCGGGTGGACGATCGGCACCGCCGGCAGCACGCCGTCGGAGCGCGGACGGTGGTGGTCGGTGATCACCAGGTCGAGGCCGAGCTCGGTCGCGAGCGCCGCCTCGTCGACCGCGGTGATCCCGCAGTCGACGGTGATCGCCAGCCCGACGCCCTCGGCCGCGAGCCGCCGGACCGTCTTGGCGGCCAGGCCGTAGCCGTCGTCGACCCGGTGCGGGAGGAACCACTCGGCGTCGGCGCCGATCTGCCGCAACGCGCGGATCAGCGTGGCGGTCGCGCAGACCCCGTCGCAGTCGTAGTCGCCGTGGACGACGATCCGGGAGCCGGCCTCGACGTGCCGCAGGACGACCTGGGCCGCCTCGTGCAGCCCCGAGAACGCGTCGAGCGGATGGTGCTCGTCAGCCGCGAGGAACCGCCGGGCGAGATCGGGATCGGTGTAGCCACGCCGGACCAGGATCTCGGCGCTGACCTGGCCGACGCCGAGTTCCTCTCGGAGCAGGTCGACCGCTTCGGCTGGGGCCGGCGGGATCTCGAAGCGCACGTCCACAGCTGAACCGTACGTCGTGCCCCGGACGGGAGGCACGACGTACGACCGGGCGGACGGCTACGCGCGGGGCGTGGCGGCGGCGGCCGCGGCCGCTTCGGCCTCGGCGCGCTCTTCGAACCGCGCGCCGACGACGTACTGGATGCCGAGCGCGATGAACGTGCCGGGGATCCCCAGCAGCAGCGTCACGACGTCGGTCGCCTCACGGCTCGGCATCGAGAATCCACTGAGGATGAAGCCGCCGATCACGGCGCCGACGATCGACGCGGCGAACGCGCCGATGATCCCCCCGATGAACTTGTCCGGCACGAACACCGTGAAGTGCCAGATGGCCAACGAGATCATGATCCAGGTCAGGACGGCCATCGGTCAGTCCTCCAGCGTCGTGC
>JBAZOW010000212.1:0-6383 GCA_041648495.1 Patulibacter sp. | reverse complement strand
TCGACCCCGGCGCCGAGATCCCCGGCACGCCCCGGGCGCGGTTCCTGCCGATCTTCCCGACGCGCGAGGTCGGTCTGGTCGCGATGCGGCTGCGGGCGGACCTGACGGCGGATCAGCAGCGCGACGCGGTCGGCTGGGTCCAGGATGCGGTCGGGCTCGACGCCTTCAAGCTCTCCCAGGGCGGCAGCTACGTGGTCAGCGGGTCGCCGGTGCTGGTCGCGGCGATCGCCGACAAGCTGCAGCATGCGCTGGTGCTGCTGCTGGCCGTCGGCGTGCTGGTGATGGCGCTGGTGCTGGCGCTGACCTTCCCCGAGCGCCGCCGGCTGCAGCCGCTGCTGCTGGCGCTCGGCACGGTGGCGGTGGTCTTCGGCGGCACCGGCCTGCTCGGCTGGTCGGTCGACCTCGGGACGATCGCCACGCTGCCCGTGCTGCTCGGCCTGGCCGTCGACTACGGGGTCCAGTTGCACGCGCGGGTCGAGGAGCACCGCAGGATATTGGACGACTCACCCACCCCCGACCGTGCGGACGCCGTGCGGGCGGCCGTGGCCCGCGGAGGCCGCCCGATCCTGCTGGCGGCCGGCGCGACGCTGGCCGGGTTCCTGGTGCTGCTCGCGTCGCCGACCCCGCTGGTCCGCAACTTCGGCCTGGTGCTGCTGGTCGGCGTCGCGCTGGCCGTGCTGGCGTCGTTCACCTTCGGCCTGGTGCTGCACGCCCGGCGCCCCCGCAAGGCGCGGGAGGACGAGGACGGCGGGCCGCTGGCGGCCCCCGAGGTCCCCGCGGCGGTCCACCGCGGGATCGGCCGGACCGTCGCCGTCCGGCGGCTGGTCTCGTGGTCGTACCGCTGGCCGCGCACCGTGCTGGCCGTCGGGATCGCGCTCGCGGTCGTCGGGGCGGTCGCCGGGTCGCGCGAGCGGGTCGAGACCGAGCTGCAGCGCCTGGTGCCGAGCGACCTGCCCGCGGTCCAGGACGCGACCCTGCTGCAGGACGCCACCGGCCAGGCCGGCGAGGTTCGGGTGCTGATCGAGGGCGACGACCTGGCGACGCCGGACGCCCTCGGCTGGATCGACGGCTACCGCGAGAAGGCGCTGGAGGCCGCCGGCTACGATCGCGCCCGGGGTTGCGCCGACGCCGACCTCTGCCCGCTCAGCGTGTCGTTCCGCGACCTGCTGGGCAAGGACCCGAGCACGCTGAAGGACGGGGCGGCGGTCCAGGAGCTGCTCGGCGAGACGCCGGACTACTTCGTGCAGTCGTCGCTGACCGACGACCGGACGAGCGCCCTGATCAGCTTCGGCCTGCCGCTGGGCTCGACCGAGGAGCAGGTCGCGGTGCTCGACCGGCTGCGCGAGCAGCTCGATCCGCCGGCGGGGATCACCGCCACCGTGACCGGCCTGCCGGTGCTGTTCGCCGACGCCAGCTCGGCGATCTCGTCGCCGACCCGGCGGATCCTGACCCTGATCGGCAGCCTCGTGCTCGTAGGCGGCCTGCTGCTCGTCGCCACCCGCTCGCGGCGGCGCGGTGCGGTGCCGGTGCTGCCGGTCGCGCTCGCGGCGGGCTGGTGCGGACTGCTGACGTGGCTGCTCGGGCTGCCGCTGAACCCCCTGTCGGTGGTGCTCGCCGCGCTGATCGTGGCGATCGGGACCGAGTTCGCCGTCCTGCTGACCGAGCGGTACCACCAGGAACGCGAAGCGGGCTACTCCGACGTCGACGCGATCGCGCGGGCCGCCGCGTCGACCGGGAGCGCGGTCGGGGCCTCGGCCGCGACCACGATCGCCGGCTTCGCGGTGCTCGCGGTCAGCGACATCCCGCTGCTGCGCCAGTTCGGCCTGATCACCGTGCTCGAGCTGTTCGTGGCGGTGCTCGCGGTGATGATCGTGCTGCCGGCGGTCGCCGGCCTCGCCGCCCAGCGGCGGGCACGTCGCGTGGCCCGGGCGGACGCGGAGCCGACCTCCACCGTCCCCGCCGAGACGGGGACCGGATGAGTCCCGAGGACGACGGTCTCGGCTTCACCCCCGACGAGCGCGATCAGCAGGAGGCATCGGGCGTTCCCGCGCCGGCGCCGACCCCGCCGACGCAGCCCCCGTTCGCAGGCGCCCCGGTCGAGGACGCGCGCGCCGCGGGCCACCGCTGGTGGCTGGCGATCGCGGTGCTTGTGGTGGTGCTCGTCGGCGGGTCGCTGCTGACGCTCTACAACGGGCGCAACGGGTCGCCGACGGTCGGCCCGGGCGATCCGCTGCCGCCGTTCGCCGCGCCGCTGGCGACGGAGCCCAAGCTCGAGCACGACGCGGTCAACTACGCGGCGACGGCCGACGAGGGCGAGGCCGGTCGCGTGCCGGCGTGCTCGGTCGCCGACCCGTCGGTGATCACCTCGTGCCGGCTGCTCGACGAGGGCCCGCTGGTGCTGATGATGTTCGCCACCGGCGTCGACGAGTGCGTCGCGGCGGTCGACGACCTCAACCGGATCCGCCGCGGGTACCCCGGCGTCCGGACGCTGGCGGTCGCGATCGGCGGCGAGCACGGCCGGACGGCCACGACGGTCCGCAACCGACGCTGGACGATTCCCGTGGCCTACGACCGGGACGGTGGGCTGTCGTCCCGGATCGGCGCGCCCGCCTGTCCGTTCGTGCTCTTCGTGGCGGCCGACGGCACGGTGCGCCAGCGGCTGTTCGGCGACGTGACCGCCGACGAGCTCGAGCAGGGGATCCGGGCGCTGGCCGCCGAGCGCGAGCGCCCGACTCCGACCACCACCTCCGGGACGCCGTCCGCACCGGGACGGTAGGTTCTGGTCACCCGTGGCTGCCTCGAACAAGAAACGCCGATCGCGGTCGTCCCGCAAGCGCCGGGCGGCGGGCGCCCCGCCCCGGCCGCCGCGCCCCGAGGTCACCGAGCAGCGGCCCGTCGTGCCGGCCGGGATCCCGTCGCTGAAGGCGCGTCGGGAGGAGGCGCCGAAGCCGCTCTGGCATCCGTGGCCGATCACCGAGCTGCTGATCCTGGTCGGGATCGTGGTCGCCGTGATCGGGCTGATCGGCGGCAGCATCCCGACCACGATCGGCGGTCTGGTGATCCTCGGCAGCGCATCGACCGAGCTGGCCTACCGCGAGCACTTCGCCGGCTACCGCTCGCACAGCGCGATGCTGGCCAGCGCGGTCGCAGTGATCGGGATCACCGCCGTCGCGTTCCTCGGCAGCCGGATCGGCGTGAACGTCCCGCCGTGGCTGCTCGCGGTCGCCGGCATTGCGACCTTCGGTGGCCTGTTCGTGTCGCTGCGCCGCGGGTTCCGGCGGCGCACCGGGCTCTCGTTCCGGGTCTAGGCGGCGAGCTCGGCCCCGGCGTGCGTCACGACGCGCCGGCGCGGCCCCGGCCGCTCTGCCCCTAGAGCGCGGGCTGCTCGAGGCAGGCGATCAGCGCGCGGCGCTGACGCGGCGTCAGGTGGCCGAGGGGCTTGGTCTCCGACAGCTCCGCCCGGCGCAGCAGGCGCAGCGTGCGGGCCTCGCCCCAGCGGTGCTGGGCGCCGATCAGCTCGGCGATCGGCATCGAGTGCGCTTCGGCGGGGCACTCGGCGATCACGTCGGCCAGGGAACGGTGCCCGGCCGCGATCTGCCGTTTGAGGGCCGCGCGGGCGATCCGGATCGCGTTGGCCCGGGCGAGCGCCGCGTTGCGCTGCAGGTCTCTCGGCAGGACGACCGGGGCCGTTCGGTGACCGGGGGGCATGCGGTGCAGCTCGGGCTGCGCGGTAGTGGGCACGGCGTCCGACTCCGGAGGCGTAGGGGCAGGGGCGAGAGCGCGGGGTGCAGCGTGACGAACCGCACCTGTTCCGCACCGATGCACACACTGTGTACACGGCCGATCTCTCGGGTACGAACCTACGAGTGGTCGGGGTTGCGGTCAACGGCAAATTGCGTCGTCGGCCGCTCGTAGCGGGAAAAACGTGACCCGCATCGGTCAGCTGCCTACGGAACCGTCGCCAGACCGTTCACAGACCGCGCGGGTCGGGCCGTGAAGGTGGATCCCGCCGCGGTTGCTCTTCGCGCGGCTCCTACGCGTGGGGGCCGGGCAGCGCCCCGTGCTCGGCCTCGAAGTTGCGCTTGACCGCGGCGAAGATCTCGATCGCCTGGTCGAGGTGCTCGCGCGTGTGCGTGGCCATCACCGAGGTCCGCAGCGCGGCGCCGGCCGGGGGCACGGCGGGGTGGAGGGCCGTGTTGACGAAGACCCCGGCGTCGAACAGCGCGCGCCAGAGCAGCACGGCCTTCCAGTCGTCGCCGACGGTGACCGAGACGATCGGGGTGACGATGTCGGTATGGGTCGCGCTGGCGCTCGTCGGGATCGGCTGCGGCTGGACCACGGCGTAGCCGAGCGCTTCCAGCCCGTCGCGCAGGTAGCGTGCGTTGTCGAGCACGGCGTTCAGCAGGACGGGGCCTTCGTCGCTGCGCACGATCCGCAGCGCGGCCAGCGCGGCACCGACGGCGGCGGGGACCGCCGAGGCGGTGAAGAGGAACGCCCGCGAGCTGATCCGCAGGTAGTCGATCACCTCGTGCGAGCCGGCGATGAAGCCGCCCGCCGACGCCAGCGACTTGCTGAAGGTGCCCATCCGCAGGTCGACGCGGTCCTCGACGCCGAGCAACTCGCTGGTGCCCGCGCCGCGGCGGCCGAGCACGCCGGCGCCGTGAGCCTCGTCGACCATCAGCCGGGCACCGTAGCGTCCGCAGAGGTCCGCGATCTCGCCGAGCGGGGCGATGTCGCCCTCCATCGAGAACACGCCGTCGACGACGACCAGCACGCCGCCGCCGTCGCCCTGGGCGCGTTGCAGCTGCTTCTCGAGCTTGTCGAGCTTGTTGTGCCGGAACGGGCGCAGCTTGGCCTTGCTCAGCAGGCAGCCGTCGAGGATCGAGGCGTGGTCGCCCGAATCGGCGATCACCGTGTCACCCGGCTCGAGGATCGTGCCGAGCGTGCCGACGTTGGCCTGGTGACCGGTCGAGAAGACGATCGCCTCCTCGGTGCCCATCCAGTCCGCGATCTCCTGCTCGAGCTCGAGGTGCAGCGGGATCGTGCCGTTGAGCAACCGCGACCCGGTCAGGCCGCTGCCGTAGTCGTCGATCGCCGCGTGCGCAGCAGCGATCACCCGCGGGTCCGACGTCAGGCCGAGGTAGTTGTTGGACCCCAGCTGGATCCGCTCCGCGCCCTCCATCGTCACGACCGGCAGCGCGGCGCTCTCCTGCACGTGGAAGTACGGCAGCAGGTCGGCGGCGCGGGCGGCGGCGAGCTGCTCGGCGCGCTCGTGCCCCCGGACCTTGGCGAAGACATCGACGGGGGCAGCGGTCGGAGCGGAATCGGTCATAGGACTCGACAGGTTCTACACCGCGGGCCGGTCGAGGGTACGCGCGGGAGACCCGCTGGCCCCGCCGCGCTACGCCGGCGGGACCGTGACGACGATCAGCAGTGGGCGACGATCGCCTTGTGGACCTGCTCCGGGGTGCGGACCTTCAGCTTCGCGAATCGCTTGAGGCGCTTCTCGAGGGCCTTCAGCGACTGCTCGTTCTCGTCCAGCAGGGCGCGCATGAAGGCGGTCTGCAGGCGGCTCTGCTGGCGGATGGCCCGCAACTCGGTGCGGGCGGAGCGCAGCGCGGTGCGGCACGCTCCCGCCGGCACGTGCTGGTCGACGACGCGGTTGGCGGCGACCGCCAGGCGGTAGCTCTGCTCGCCGGTGGCGTCCAGCTTGGTGAGCAGTCGCCTGCAGCTCCGCTTGGTCGTGCACTCCCGGGACATCAGATCGAGGCTCTTCGCGGCCGCGTTGCACTGCTTCCGCAGATGCGCGAGCAGCGGGTCGTCGGTCGGGTACGTCTCGCAGATCGCCCGGAAGTCGGCCGCCATTTCGCTCATGGTGCCCTGGCCGGGGTCCTCGTCGAACGCCAGCAGATCCTCGTTGAGCTGGACCAGGATCTCGTAGGTGGCGTCCGGCAGGACGTTGCCGCGGGCGGACGCGGTGGACGTGCTGACGCCGAGCGCGAGGGAGCACAGGACGGACAGGGTGAGGGTCAGGCGGGATATACGGCGCATGGTCTGGCCCACCATATTCGTCCCGAGCGGAGACGATGCCCGCCCTGGGGTAGGGTCATCCGCGTGTCCGTGACGATCCGTCCTGTCCGCAGCCGCCGGGATCTCAAGGCGTTCATCGAGCTGCCGTACCGTCTGTACCGGGACGAGGAGCAGTGGATCCCGCCGCTGCGCTGGCTGATCCGCCAGGAGCTGGACCGCGACAAGAACCCGTGGTTCCAGCACGCCGAGGCCGAGTACCTGCTGGCCGAGCGCGACGGGCGCGTGGTCGGGCGAATCAGCGCGCACCTCGACAAGAACCTGCAGGAGTTCCAGGACAACCGCTGGGGCCAGTT
>JBAZOW010000211.1:0-6476 GCA_041648495.1 Patulibacter sp. | reverse complement strand
GGCCGGGGTCCGCCACATGATCAGGGCGTCCTCGCCGTCGTCGCGGTAGTAGCGACGGCGCGTGCCGACCGAGAGGAACCCGAGCGAGCCGTAGAGGTCGCGAGCCGCCACGTTCGACGGCCGGACCTCGAGGGTGATCCGCGCGTCGTGGCCGCCGGCCTCCGCGATCACGTGCTCGAGCAGGTCCCGAGCGATCCCCTCGCGCCGGCGGTTCGGCTCGGTGCAGATGTTCATCAGGTGGTAGGCGTCGTCGTAGCGACTGACGATCGCGTAGCCGACCAGCTCGATCGGGACGTTCCCGCCCGGCGCCACGGCCGCCGTGCTCGGGGCCCGGCCGGCGATGCTCAGGCCGCCGGCCTTGGCGGTCTCCAGCACGAACATCGCCAGCGACCACGGCGCCGGGTAGCTGCGCCGCTCGATCGCCAGCACCTGTGGAAGGTCGGCGAAGGCCAAGCGGCTGATCGCGAGCCGGCCGGCGTCGCCGTGATCGGCGTCGACGGCACTCGGGCGCGCGCCGTTCTGGTCCCCCGCGTTCGGCACCGGGGGCATCAGCGACGCTCCGCCGTCGGGATCGCGTCGGGCGCGCGGACGTAGACCGGTCGGACCTCGTCGGCCGTGCCCGGCGGCGTGCTCGCCGCCGCATCGAGCAGGGCCAGGCCGTCGACCACGTGCGCGGCCGGTGCGGTGGGCACCCGGACCCCGAGGGCCTCCAGCTCGTCGCGCCAGGCCAGTGCTCCGTCGCCAACGGCCGCCGCGGGCCGCGGATCGAGCGCCGCGACGGTCGCGGCCAGCTCGTCCTGGGCGCAGGTCCACGGTTGCAGCGTCGCGGCCTGTTCGGCGACGTCGCCGGGGCCGACCAGGGTCAGGAAGTACTCCTTGCGGCGGGCGTCCTGGGCGACCAGGATCGGACCGTCCGTCCCGGCGTCGCGAGCCGCCGCCGCGAGCGCCGCGGAGCTCGGCACGCCGATGACGTCCGCACCCGAGGCCAGGGCCGCGGCGCGAGCCGTCGCCACGCCGACCCGGATACCGGTGAAGGTCCCCGGTCCCAGGCCGACCACGATCCGCGAGACCGACGACCAGTCGCCGCCGGTGGCGCGGAGCGCGTCCTCGGCGAGGGCCAGCAGCCGTCGGGTGTGGTCGGGGCGTCCGGGGCGGCTCCGGGCGGCATCGACCTCCGGGGCCTCGAAGCGCGCCGCCCGCGCTCCCGCGGTGCCGTCCGCGGCGTCCGGCGCGACGGCGGCGGCGACCGTCGCCGCGGTCGCGGTATCGAGCGCCAGCGTCCAGCCGATCATCGGGTCCACCGCAGCTCGGCCCGGCGTCGGTCGTCTCCGTCGTGACGCAGCTCGACCGTCAGCGCGGTTCGCTCGCGCACGTGCTCGACGATCGGGTCCGGCCACTCGACGAAGGCGATCACGTCCCCGCCCAGCTCGTCCTCGATCAGTTCCTCGTCGTCGTCGCTGAGCCCCGCCGAACCGAGCCGGTAGAGGTCCAGGTGGGCGACCCGCACGGCGTCGCCGTCGTAGCGGTGGGCGAGCGCGAAGGTCGGCGAGGTCACCGGCTCGGTCGCCCCGAGCGCCCGCGCCGCGCCGCGCACCAGCGTGGTCTTGCCCGCGCCCAGATCGCCGTGCAGCAGCACGACCGATCCCGGCCGCAGCTCCGCGGCGATCTCGGCGCCGAGGCGCTCGGTCTCGCCCGCGGACGCGGTCTGGCGGACGTCGGCACGCATCGACCTTCGATTCTACGGTCTGCGTCCCCCGCCCCGGCGAGCCACCCGGGCGTTTCGACCGGCGGGCGGTCGCGGGGACGCGCTTGGGAGCACGAACCACGTTTCCGATACGAACACTAGGATTCTCCGATCGTGCCGTCCGATGCCTCTGCGCCGACGGGACGGTCATCGTCCGTTCCCCCCTCTCCTGCCGGCCCTTCCGGGCCTCCCGGACGTTCGCCGTTGGCGCGGCTGAAGCAGCTGCGCGCCAGCGAAACGGGACGAACCGCCGAGCTGGCCGCCGCGTCGATGCTCAACAACGCGGTCCAGCTGCTGTTCACGGTGCTGCTGACCCGCATGCTCGGCCAGACGGGCTACGCGACGCTGGCCGCGCTGATCGCGGCCTTCCTGATCATGCAGGTCTCGGGCCAGGCGATGCAGGCGGCCGCCGCCCGCGCGATCGTCCGCTGGACCGAGGAAGGGCACCACGAGCCCTACCGCGAGGTACGGCGCTGGACCCGGCAGGCGTTGCTGCTCTCGGCGGTCGCCGTCGTCGTCGGCGTGGTCTTCCGTGAGCCGCTGGCCGGACTGATCGGCGCCGACTCGCACCCCTGGGCCGCGGCCGCCCTGCCGGTCTCGGGCACGCTGTTCCTGCTCGTCTGCCTGCAGCGCGGCGCGTTGCAGGGCTTGTCGGACTACGACGCGGTCGCCGGATCGATCGTGCTCGAAGCGGTCTTCCGGCTCGGTTCGGCGCTGCTGCTGGTGCTGATCGGCCTCGAGGTCACGGGAGCGTTCCTGGCGGCGCCGGTCTCGTTCGTCCTGCTGTCGATCGGGATGGACCGGAGGCTGCGCCACAAGCACGTCGGCCGCGGCACCGTCCGGGACGACGGCGAGCAGCCGATCTCGTTCTGGAAGCTCGCGTCGGGCGAGCGAACGGTGATCTTCTCGCTGCTGCTCGTGGCGATCATGCAGAACGTCGACACGATCCTCGCCAAGCGCGAGCTGTCGATCGACGTCGCCGGCTCCTACGCGGCCGCCGCGGTGGCCGCGAAGGCGGTGGTCTGGGTCGCCGTCGGCGTCGCGCTCCAGCTGCTGCCCGAGGCGACCCGCCGTGCGGTCGCCGGCGAGAACCCGCGGCCGATCCTGACCCGGGCGCTGCTCTTCCTGTTCGCGATCGGCTGCCCCGCGATCCTGATCTTCTTCCTGATCCCCGAGTGGCTGCTGACGACGGCCTTCGGGCCCGAGTTCGGATCCGCGGCGGACGCCCTGCCGCTGCTCGGGATCGCGATGCTGCTGCTCTCGATCACCCTGATGTGCGTGCAGTATCTGTCGGCGATCGGCCGGCACCGCCACATCCCGCCGCTGTTCGTGCTCGCGGTCGCCGAGGTCGTGCTGCTGGCCCGCTCGGGCTGGACCGCGACCGAGTTCGCGACGATCGTGCTGGCCGCGCAGGGCGCCGCCGCCGCGATCACCCTGTCGCTGGCCTGGTGGACGCCGCCGTCGCCCAACGTCGAGCTGGAGCCGGAGACCGCCCCGGCCGTGCCGGGAGCGTCCGAGGTCCCGACGGTCGGCTAGACCGTCGGGTCAGGCGCCGAGGATCCCGTAGGCGCCGCGGAAGAAGACCAGCGGACCCGACCCGACCTCGCGGACGTCCAGGTCCCGCACCCGGCCGATCACGATCTCGTGGTCCCCGGCGTCGTGGGTGGTCTCGACATCGCAGTCGATCCAGGCCAACGCGTCGTCGAGCACGGGACTGCCCGACGGAGCGGGCTGCCAGCCGACGTCGGCGAACTTGTCGCCACCGGACGTCGCGAACCGCTGCCCGACGTGCTGGTGGTCGGCGCCCAGGATGTTGGCGCAGAAGCTGCCGGCGTCGCGCATCGTCGGCCAGCTGGTCGACGACTTGGCGGGCAGGAAGGCGACCAGCGGCGGATCGAGCGAGACCGAGGTGAAGGTCCCGACGACCAGGCCCGCGGGGGTCTCGTCCCCGCGCATCGCCGTGATCACCGCGACCGAGGTCGGGCAGTGCCCGAGCACGTCGCGGAAGCGGCGCTGGTCGATCGCGCTGAGACCGCCGTCGTCGGCCGCCGTGGCGCCGCTGCGGGGCGGGTTCGCGGCCTGCGCGGCCGCCGCGGCGTTGCGGCCCTCGACGGGCCCCGGATCGGACGTCGTCCCGCTCATCGCGGGGCCATCCGCAGCGCGCCGTCCAGCCGGATCACCTCGCCGTTGAGCATCCGGTTGGTCGCGATGTGCTCGACCAGGTCGGCGTACTCGTGCGGCTCGCCGAGCCGCGAGGGGAACGGCACCGTCTCGGCCAGCTCGTTCTGGACCTGATCCGGCAGGCCCGCCAGCAACGGGGTCTTGAACAGGCCCGGCGCGATCGTCACCACGCGGATCCCGCGGGCGGCGAGCTCGCGGGCGATCGGCAGGGTCAGCCCGACCACGCCGCCCTTCGACGCGGCGTAGGCGACCTGGCCGATCTGGCCGTCGTAGGCGGCGGCGGAGGCGGTCTGGATCAGCACGCCCCGCTCTCCGTCGTCGCCGGGCTCCTGCGTCGAGATCGCGGCGGCCGCGAGCCGCATCGCGTTGATCGTCCCCAGCAGGTTGACCCGGATCACCTGCTCGAAGCGGTCGAACGCCGTCGCGCCGTCGCGGCCGAGCAGCTTGGCCGGCGTCGCCAGCCCCGCGCAGACGACCGAGATCCGCAGCCCGCGGTCGGCCGCGCCCGCGGCGTCGACCGCGGCCTGCACCTGATCGGCGTCGAGCACGTCGCAGTGGACGGCCGCGCCGCCGACCTCGGTCGCCAGCGCCTCGGCGGCCTCCCGGTTGAGATCGGCGATCACCACGTGCGCGCCTTCGGCGGACAGCCGGCGGACCGTCGCCGCGCCCAGCCCCGATGCCCCTCCGAAGACGACCGCTCCTGCTCCCTCGATCTGCATTGCTGTTCCTCTGTCGCGTGTCGATCGCGTCCTCGCGCGACCGTCCGTTTCCCGGCGGCGGCAAGCTCCGAGCTGCCGCCGTCCATTTCATACCATTCGGTCGGTATGATGATAGCCAGGCGCGGCGAGGACCGCGAATCCGATCGGTCGACCGACCCATCCCGGAGGCACCCGATGCAGCTGAACGTCACCACCACCCCCCAGCCGACCGCGACGCTCGCCGACCCGGCGGACCTGAAGAGCCTGAGCGTGAGCGCCCCCGCCGACGTCTCGGACGATGCGCTGACCGCGGCCGTTGCCCCGTGGGGCCGGCTCGACGGCGATCACGTCTGGCTGCGGATCGACCGGCTGCGCGAAGCCGTGGTGGACGCCGGCACCGACGGCGGCGCGTTCGACGGCATGATCGCCTACGCCCGAGGCGCCGGTTGGGTCGACCCCGCCGCCGAGCACGTGCGCGCGCACGTCGAGCGGGCGGGTTGAGCGGGCCGACGGACGATCGAAAAACGCCGGTTTGCCCGCGCAGGGCGGGCAAACCACGAGATCGAACCCGGCCGACGTCTAGCCGGCGCCGACGAAACGGCGAACCGCCGCGCGGAACTCGTCGGTCGCCAGGTGCGCGGCGAGGGCCGCGCGCTCGCGGTCGTGGGCGGCCTCGTCCCACGCGCCGCGGGCCAGCGGCAGCACCCGCCGCTGGGCCGCCGGATCGGCAGCGGCCAGCTCGACCACCAGTCGCTCCGCCTCCGCCGTCAGCTGGTCGTCCTCGATCACCACGTCGACCACGCCCATCTCGCGCAGCTCGTCGGCCGGCACGTCGGCCCCGGACAGCAGCAGCCGGGCCGCGCGACGACCGATCCGCTCGGGCAAGAGCACCGTCGCGCCCCAGCCGGGCACGACGCCGTGACGGACGTGACGATCGCCGAGCCGGGCGCTGCGCGCCGCCACGACCACGTCGGCCGCAAGCACCAGCTCGAAGCCGCCAGCGAAGGCCACGCCGTTGACCGCCGCGATCACCGGAACCGACGCCTCGCGCAGCGCCCGGACCAACTCCCGTCCGCGGTCGATGTAGGCCAGAAGCGCGTCGGGATCGTCGAGCAACGGCGCGCCGGCCGCCATGTCGGCCCCCGCGCAGAAGGCGGAGCCGCTGCCGGTCAGCACCAGCGCGCGGACCTCCGGGTCGTCGCCGGCCTCGCGCGCCCACGCGGTCAGCCGCTCGACCGCAGGGCCGTCGAGCGCGTTGCCGCGGTGCGGGCGGTCGATCGTCGCCCAGGACGCCACACCCCGCCGCTGGATCCTGATTCCAGCCTCGGCGCGACTCACGATCCGGCCTCCCCGAGCGTCAACCCAAGGTCCGCCGCGGAGCCGTTCACGACTGCGCTCCGACCGCGCACGTCAGGCCTGGACCTGCCGCATCAGCGCGCCGCGGTCGACCTTGCCCGCGTCGGTCCGCGGCAACGCGTCGAGGAAGGCGACCTCGCGGACCGCCTTGAAGTGCGCCAGCCGGTCGCGGACGTGAGCGATCAGCACGTCGGCCGCACCGTCCTCCTCGACGCCCTCGGCCAGCACCACGTAGGCCTTCGGGATCTCGCCGAGCCGGGCATGAGGCGCTCCGACGACCGCCGCGTCGCGGACCGCATCGTGCTCGCGCAGCGCGGTCTCGAGCTCGGCCGGCCAGATCTGGAACCCGCCGGTCTTGATCAGGTCGCGCTTGCGGCCCGACAGGAACAGCACCCGATCCTCGTCGACGTAGCCCATGTCCCCCGACGAGACCCAGCCGTGCTCGTCGACCAGCATCGACGCACCGTCTCCCCCGCCGTCCTGGTCGACGTAGCCCT
>JBAZOW010000210.1:0-6498 GCA_041648495.1 Patulibacter sp. | reverse complement strand
GGCCGCTCCCGGGACCCCGGGCGCTCCGGCGTCGCCCTTCGTGCCCGGGGCGCCGGGCACGCCCTGTGCACCGGCCGCGCCCGGCGCACCCGCTTGGCCGGTGGCGCCGCGCGGTCCGCGGTCGCCCTTACGACCGCTCGCGCTCCACGAGATCTTGCGCTGGCCCTGCGGGCAGCGCGCCGACGCGCTGCTCAGGTTCAGCGTCCGGAACTCCTCGGTCACGCAAGCGTGGATCCGCGAGCTCCCGCTCCCGCTGCCGCCTGGTCCGCTCGCCGCCACCGCCAGCGTCGTCCCACCCAGGGCCACGATCGCGATGACGATCGCCACCAACTGCCGCCGGATGGTTCCGACGATCCGTTCCAACATCGATCTCTCCGTTTCGGTGCAGGCTCCCGCGCCCACCCGACCGGTGGCGGCGACGCCCGATTGCTCGGGCGCAGCCTACCGGCGCGACGCGTCTCCGCTGCTCGGCCGTTCGTCCAGCCGAGCATCATGATCCGGACGGACCCGCTTTCACCAGGGTGATCGCAGACCGTCTCGCTCGAACCGAGGGCCGGGCGAATGCGGACGTCGCCGCCCAACCTGCGGATCCGCGAACTGGGGACCTGGAACCGGTCTCAGATTGATCGGCCGCGTGTCCCAGCCGCGGACCCAGGTCCTTAGAGCCCCATCACCTTGGCGATGATGTTGCGCTGGATGTCGTTGGTGCCGCCGAAGATCGTCGCCACCATCGACGGGCCGATCTGACGTGAGATCGAGTACTCGCTGGCGTAGCCGTAACCGCCGTGGATCTTGAACGCGGCGTTGACGGTGCGCTCGGCCGTCTCGGTCGCCCAGACCTTCGCCATCGACGCCTCCCGCGGGAACAGCGCGGTCGGGTCGCGGTCGACGTCGGCCGCGACCTTGTAGACCAGCAGGCGCGACAGCTCGACCTCGGTCGCCATGTCGACCAGTCGGTGCTGCTGGATCTGGAAGCTGCCGATCGACCGCCCGAACTGCTTGCGCTCCTTGGCGTACTGGAGCGCACCGGCAAGCGCCTGCTCGGCCTGTCCGAGCGCCAGCGCGGCGATGATCAGCCGCTCGACGTTGAGCCCCGACATCAGCTGCAGCCAGCCGTTGCCCGGCTCGCCCAGGACGGCGTCGTCGGTGACGAAGACGTCGTCGAGGTAGACGTAGTTGACCTCACGCTGGCCGGACATCGTCTTGACCTCGTCGACCCGCACGCCCTCGGCTTCGCGGTCGACCCAGATCATGCAGAGGCCCTCGTGCTTCGCGCTGTCGGGGACCCGGCAGACGACGAGGATCCGGTCGGCGATATGCGCGTTGGAGATCCACAGCTTGACGCCGTTGAGGATCCAGCCGCCGTCGGCCCGCGTCGCGGTGGTCGTCAGCGACGCGACGTCGGACCCGGCCTCGGGCTCGGACATCGCGATCGCCTCGACTCCACCCGCGGCGATGTTGCCGAGCACCAGCTGCTTCTGCTCCGGCGTGGCGAACTTCTGCGTCGCTCCCGCGACGATCAGCGAGACCGGGTAGGCACCGATCGGCGCCTGGTTGCGCATGATCTCCTCGAGCAGGATCATCTCCTCGACGACCCCGGCCCCGCCCCCGCCGTGCTCCTCGGCCAGGCTCGGCCCGAGCAGCCCCGCCGCACCGAACTTGCGACTCAGGTCGCCGCTGTGGTGGGTCGTATGTCCCTCCGTGGCCTGCTCCAGCTGCTCGGCCGTCCCGACCTCGCGCTTGAAGCTCTCGCGCAGCGCGTCGCGGTACGCCTGCTGCTCGTCGGTCAGGGTGAAGTCGATGGCCATCTCGGGCTCCGGGTCGGGGCGCCGGAGCAGGCTCCGGCGAGTGTGGGGTACCGGAGCAGGCTCCGGCGGTCATGGAATATCGGGCGCCGGCACGACTCCGGCGACTACTGGGTCTCAAGACCCCGGAGCGGCCCCGGCAACCACAGGCGCTAGCCCTGCCGGACGCCTCTCCGGCGTGACCGAGCCAGCTTACTGGCTGGCCAGCCAACTTTGTTACTCCGGGTAGCCCGACCACACCGAACCCGCTGCCCGTCCACGACGACCGGTCGCCGAACGACACCCCTAGGCAGTCCAACGACGACCGGTCGGCCTGTCCGGCTGCCACCTCCGCGCAGGACCCCACCCTCACGCCTCGGGAGCAGTTCATCGGTTCCTCCCCGATCAGCTGCTCTCGGCCGTTCGTAGCCGAGACACCACCCCGCGCCGCGGGAGCACTTGACCGGTCCCTGTCCGGTCAACCGCTCCCGCCGAGACCAGATCGCCGGAGCTAGAGCGGCGGCGCCCGCGGCGCGAGCGCTTGCCGAAGCCGCTCCGCGGTCCCGACGCGGTCGAGGAGCAGCTCGGACTCCGCGATTCTGAGCGTCCGCCAGCCGGCCCGGTCGAGGACAAGATCGCGCTCTCGGTCGTTCCGCCGCGCTGAAGCGTGTTCGTGCGTAGCGTCGCCGTCGATCTCCACGACCAGTCGTGCGTCGGGCCACAGCAGATCCGCTTCGACGGTCCGATCGTCAAGGCGAAGCAGGCGGTTCGCGTACGGACGAGGCAGCCCGAAGTCACGGCACAGGCGTAGTGCGTCACGCTCCAATCTGCTCCGTGTGGGCTGAGCCAGGTAGTCCGTGTCCGCCGCGAACGCTTCGCGGACCGCAGCCGCGCCGGCCCGGGACGGTGATGAGGAGAGCTCGCGCTCGACCTCTGCACGCCGCAGCAGCCGTCGGCTCGCCGCCGAGGACCAGGCCCGCTCGAACGCGGCCGCGTTGCCGCTGGCCGCCACGTCGACCAGCGTGCGGGCGACCGTGGTGCACGGGATGCCGTCGCGCACCGTCGCGGCCCCGTCGACCTGGCGCGACCGGTGACTACGAATGCCCGGGCGCGGCTTACGGGACGACGCGGTGGTGATCTCGACCGCCCGTCGGTCCCGCGCGGGGAGAAGCCCGTGCAACGCCGCGGCCGAATGGTGGCTGAGCAGGACCACCGGGCCCGGAGCGTCGTCCCCCGTCCAGGAGGCAGAACCTGAGAAGGCCGGCTGTCGTTGCTCCACGGTTCGAGTGCTCGCCGGGAGCCAGACCCGCGCTCCGGACGCCAATACCGCAGCCATCCAGCGACCGCGATCGACCAGATCCTCACGCCCCACGGCATAGACGCCGCGGTGCACCGGGCGCAGCCAACCGCGCCGGGCGCGCACATCGACTGCGTCGCCACTCAGTCCGAGAGCCAACAGCTGCCGACGAGCGACGACGCCGTGCTGCGTGGCGGCGAGGTCACCGACCCGTCGATCGACCTCGGGCGCAACGGAGACGCGCCTGCCTGTCGCTTCGATGCGCTGTGTTCCAGAGCCCGCCATGTCCACTCGATGTTGTCGAGCGGCGATCTGCGTGTGGCAGCCGAACCGCACCAGACTTGCACCAATTTCGCACCCTCGATGCGCGGAGCAGTTCGCGGACTCCGGTCCAGCCAATGACTCCCGGCCGCCCGGGCCTCCACAACGCACCGCACACCTCGCCCAACGGGAGCAGTTCGCCGGCTCTTGGCCGACCAAATGCTCCCGGCCGGCCAAGCGGCAGGCGTCCCGAGCCCTCCCCGCAACCGCTGGCCCAAGATCAGCGAAGCCGATCCCGAACCCCGCCCCGGAGCAGTTCGAGAAGCCGTGCGGCCCGAGAGACCCGGGCGCTTCGACGAAGTCCGAAGGCCCGCGCCGGTCCCGCCCCGGAATCTAGGAGGCGGAGTCCCCGGCCGCCTTCGACTCGCTCCCCGCCGCCTGCTGCAGCAGCCAGGCGCGGACGAACTCGTCGAGCGCGCCTTCGAGCACCGGCTGGACGTTGCCGGTCTCCACGCCCGTCCGCAGGTCCTTGACCATCGTGTACGGGTTGAGCACGTACGAGCGGATCTGCGAGCCCCAGCCGACGTCCTGCGACTCGCCCTTCTCCTTGGCGATCTCCTCGGCGCGGTCGCGCTCCTTCTGCTCGACGATCTTGCCGTAGAGCATCTTCATCGCCATCACCTTGTTGGCGGTCTGCGAGCGCTCCTGCTGGCAGGCGACGACGATCCCCGTCGGCAGGTGCGTCAGCCGCACCGCGGAGTCGGTCTTGTTGACGTGCTGCCCACCGGCGCCCGAGGCCCGGTAGGTGTCGACGCGCAGGTCCTCGTCGCGGATCTCGACGTCGCCGATCTCGTCGACGACCGGCGCGACCTCGAGCCCGGCGAACGCCGTCTGACGGCGTCCCTGCGAGTCGTATGGCGAGATCCGGACCAGACGATGCACCCCGCGCTCGGCGCAGAACAGCCCGTAGGCGTGGTCGCCCTCGGCCTTGAAGGTCGCGGACTTGATCCCGGCCTGTTCACCGGCGGAGGCCTCGAGCAGGTCGACCTTGAAGCCGCGGCTCTCGGCCCACTTCATCTCCATCCGCAGGACCATCTCGGCCCAGTCCTGGGCGTCGGTCCCGCCAGCCCCGGCGTTGATCGTGATCAGCGCGTCGCCGGCGTCGTACTCGCCGGTGAAGAGGCGCTCCTCCTCGAGCCCGTCGAGCCGCCGCTCGACCGCGTCGAGCAGCGTGACCAGCTCGTCGCCGAGATCATCGTCCTCCTCGGCCAGCTCGAGCAGCCCGTCGAGATCCTCGAGGTCGGACTCCAGGCTGTCGTGGACCTGCAGCTTGCTCGTCGCCCGTGAGTGCTCGGAGTTGACCTTCGTCGCCTGCTCCTGGTCGTCCCAGAAGCCGGCCGCGCCCATCGCCTGCTCCAGCTCGGCGACCCGATCGCGCAGCTCCGCCGGGCGCAGGTGCGGAAGCAGATCGTCGAACCGACGGCGAGCGTCGGCGGTGCGTTGCGGAGCGGATTCGGGGACGGCCATCGACCGTCGAAATTAGCAGCCCCACCTCACCCGGCCGCGCCTCGTGGACGCCGGCCTCCCGGCCGTCGGGGCACTCGCCCCCGGACGGCCGGGCCGTAGCGAGGAGCCGATCCCGAATCGGCGGCGGCGTAATGGGCCGCCGATCCGGGGAGTCGCCCTCCCCGGCCCGTCACCTGGCCGGCGCTACGCCCCGTGGCAGCGCTTGTACTTGCGGCCCGAGCCGCACCAGCAGAGGTCGTTGCGGCCGAGCTGGTCGTTCGCCGCGACCGTCCGCTGCTGCACCGCGGGAGCCTCCTGCGGCTGCCCGTCGCCCGCGCCGAACGACTGCAGCGCCGCCGAGTCGACGTCGTTGCCGGCGATCGCCTCGAGCGGGGTCGGCTGACCGTCGGTGCCGCCGGAGTAGTTGTAGGCCTGGGCGTCGGTCGCCGTCGGCGCGCTCTCGAGCGCCGGGGCCTCGACCTCGACCTCGACGTGGAAGACGAGCTTGGCGAAGTCGCTCCAGATCGACGCCATCAGGTCCTGGAAGAGGTCGTAGCCCTCGTTCTTGTACGCGACGATCGGCTCGATCTGGGCGTAGCCGCGCAGGTGGATCCCCTCGCGCAGGTAGTCCATGTCGTAGAGGTGCTCGCGCCAGCGCTGATCGATGATCTGCAGCAGCAGGTAGCGCTCGACCTGGCGCATCAGCTCGTCGCCGAACTCGCCCTCGCGCGTCTCGTAGGCGGCGATCGAGTCGTCGTGGAGCCGTCGGGTCAGCTCGTCGCGGTCGGTCGCGTCGGGGTCGAGGTCATCGGCGTCGAGGGTGACCGGCCAGATCTCGCCGAGCGATGAGAGCAACCCGTTGACGTCCCACAGCTCGAAGTCGTCGGCCGGCAGGTACTCGTCGAGCGCCCGGGTGATGACGTTGCCGATCTCCTCCTTGGCGTCGCTGCTCATGTCGCGACCCTCGAGGATCTGGTCGCGGTAGGCGTAGACGACGCGGCGCTGCTCGTTGATCACGTCGTCGTACTCGAGGACGCGCTTGCGGATCAGGAAGTTGCGCTCCTCCACGGTGCGCTGGGCCTTCTCGATCTGCTTGGTCAGCATCCCGGCCGAGATCGGCAGCTCGTTCCCGTCGTCGTCGGTCGACGGGAAGCGGTCGAGGATCTTGTAGATCCGGTCGCCCGCGAAGATCCGGACCAGGTCGTCCTGGGCGGAGAGGAAGAACCGCGACTCGCCGGGGTCGCCCTGACGGCCGGCACGACCACGCAGCTGGTTGTCGATCCGGCGCGACTCGTGGCGCTCGGTGCCGCAGATGAAGAGGCCGCCGGCCTCCATCACGATCTCGCGCTCCTGCGCGCAACGCTCCTCGATCTCGGGAAGCATCGCCGCGAACTTCTCGTCGAACTCCTCGTGGTCGGGGTCGATCCCCTGCTTGCGCAGCTCGGCCCGCACCAGGTGCTCCGGGTCGCCACCGAGCTTGATGTCGACGCCACGACCGGCCATGTTCGTGGCGATCGTGACCGCGCCGGCACGCCCGGCCTCGGCGACCGTCTCGCCCTCGATGGCCGCGTGCTCCGGCTTGGCGTTGAGCACCGTGTGCTTGATGCCGGCCTTCGCGAACATGCCCGAGAGCAGCTCCGAGACCTCGAC
>JBAZOW010000209.1:0-6501 GCA_041648495.1 Patulibacter sp. | reverse complement strand
CTTCGTGATGAGGCCATCGCAGCTCTGAATGATCACATCACCGCCGAAAAGCGTGCCCTTGCCGAGGGCTCGGGAGTGGGCATCGTTCTCAACGATCAGGAGATCAACGCCCGGAAGATCATCAACGCGTATTTCCACGGCGAGTACCTGCACTCGGGGAACGACTTGACAGATCTCGTGAAACTGCTCGACGACGTCGGCCCGTTCGCTCGCATGACGCTCTACATGACGATGGGGCGCCTCAGGAACGTGTACTGGTCGGCCGCCAACGTCGTTGACCGAGTTCACAGGACACCGGAGCTCGTCCCCGCAGCCAGCTAAACCTCTTGCAGTTTTGAACGAGTCTCCGAGGACCACTCCATCGGCGGCCATCAGCAGCTCCGGATCCACACCTCCGGGGTCGGCATAGCGATCGGAGACCTACCGTCTCAGTAGCGTGACGGACTCAGCTGAAGCTCTAGCCTCACGTCGATGCGCGCCCAACCTAGAGGGCCGTTGGGCGCCGAGACGAGAGCCCTATTGAGCGGGCGGGCACCCTCTAAGCGCTATCGGGTAAAGACGCGGTAGTTCGGCTTGCCGACCAGGTAGCAGTCGGTCGAAATACCCTCGCGCTTCTGCTCACGGACGCTTGCCGTGGAGCACGAATACCGGCCAATACGGACGATGCATGCGGTGCCTCCGCATCGGCCTGCTTTGACAGCGGAGTAGTAACGGCGAATCACGCTACGTCCCGTCTTGCACGATGGGCCGATCACATCGAGGGTGAGCTTGGGCCCATGCGGTGGTTTGACCTTCCCGCAGTACGTCGGATCGACCTCACGCGCCCCAGCGCTCGGTACCACGAACGCAAGCGCAACCGGGATGGCAATGAGGGTCGGTAGTAGACGAAGCACCGAGCTAGATTACAGCGTCGATGCGTGGCAGACGAGGAGCCGTGGCCGCCGAACGAAGTTCAATTCAGCGCGCTCGTAGCGTGGCTCGCCGACTTCTTGCGCCTCGTTTGCGTGCTTCGCCAGCGCCCACGGACCGGCTCGAACGACGCTGGATCTAGGCGGGTCTGGTGCGCTAGCGCTCAAACTCGCTCGCCATAGCGAGACGAACTCGCTCAATCTGCCGAGACAAAGTCGCTCGCCGAAGTGAGAAAAGTCGCTCGATCCGATGAGAACCGACAATTGAGAACCGACAGCGACGCGAAGCGGTCGGGGACGCCCGCTCATTCTCTTGGTTTACATAAGATCGATTATCGAGCGCAACGGGGAAAGCGACGCTAGGAGGGGACGGCGTCTTTTTGACCCTGAGCCTCGTTGAGGTCCGACTGCTCGTGCAGCCACCACGTGCCGTTGCCGAGTGGCTGGTGCTTCCCAAAGACGGCGTCGTCGAACACGGCCTCTTCGCCGAATGTCGAAGCATCGAACCGAGCGCGATCGCCGAACCTCGTGGCAGCAAGTCGCGCGTGTCTACCGAATGTCGCACCGACAAACCGCGTTTCGTCGCCGAATGCCGCGCCGTCGAATTGAGCGTGAATGCCAAATTCCGCGCCCAGCCGTCCGCCATCTCCGAACTCGGCGCCGTCGAACCTGGTGTGATTGCCGAACGTGGCGCCACCGAACCGAACTTGGTCGCCGAACCGCGCGCCTTCGAACCGGGCATGGTCGCCGAACGCCGCACCAACGAACCGGGCTTCATTGCCCAGCGTGGCCTTATCGAATCGAACGCCGCTGCCGAACGTGGCGCCGTCGAACTGAACGTCATTGCCGAACGTGGCGCCGTCAAACCGAATGCTATTCCCGAACTGCGCCTTGTCGAACTTGACGCGGTCGCCGAATGCCGCACCAGGGAACCAGATGTAGTCGCCGAACTCGGCTCCGCTGAATCGGGCGTTATTGCCGAAGCTAGCGCCGTGAAACTGAAGCCCCTCGCCGAATGACGCTTCCCCGAAGTCGGCGTAGCGGCCGAACTCGGCGCCGTCAAACCTAACGTGCTCGCCGAACTCGGCGTAACGGAACTCCACGCCGTGGCCGAACCTTGCGCTGATGAATGACGTGCTGTCGCCGAACCGGGCAGCATTGAACCGGGCATTGCGGCCGAACACGGCCTCGTCGAATCTCGAGCCGTACGGGAACTGCAGCTGAAACGCGTCCCAGTGCGCACTTAGATCCGCTCCAGAAAGATCGATCTGGATGGCTGTGTCGCCGCCCCAATAGAGTGCATTTCTGTCAGCCCTCAAGTGACCCAGAAGCAGGCGTGTGCAGGTCGCCCGCACTTCGCGCTCGTCCGCCTGAATCTGGCCGGACTCGGAGGGCCGCTTGATACGCAGATACGCGCACCAGACGTCTACGACGATCGACCGAAGGCCCGCCTGTTCCTGCGCCAGGCGATCGAGTGCGTGCATCCCCGCAATCCGAGCCACCGCAGAGCCATCACGCAGCTGATCGACCGCCTGGACGTACTGCTCGTTCACACGTCGGTCGATCTCGCGCTTCTCTAGCGCTCGCGACTCGCTGGCGGCGTGGTCCAGTTGCCTGTCGACCGACTTCTGCCGATCGGTCTCGCGCTCATGGACTCTCTGCGCCTCATCGATCGCGTGCGCCGCCTGCTGCTGACTGACTGCGACCTGCTGCTGACTCACCCGGTGCCTAGCGAAAGCGATGACGAGCGCGATCGCGGCACCAGGAATCGCAACGAGCGTCGCCGTCGTCCGCGCGACATCGAACCAAGCGCCGTCTTGGGTGAACCGGTAGGCCCAGAGTTCAAACCACCAATGGTCCCGTTGTGCATCGAGACTCTGCGCGACGCCGCAGGCGAACACGTAACCGACCACCATGACGACGACGAGGACGGCCACGATCAGCCACCCGACTCGGAGCTGGTCGTTCTCGTCAATCCACCACCTACACCGCTTGGGCCGCTCCTGCTCCATGAACGCGAGCACTCTACCCGCCGCGTACGACGTCTCTCCCCTACTCGCGGAGCGCGGAGACCGCCGTGGCCTCCAGGTCTCCATAACACGCACGGCGCAGAACCGCAGCGCCGACCGAGCGCTACGCAAGCCAGCCCAGCACGCCGGCGGCGAGAATTACCGCTCCCATTCGACCCTCAGTCGGTCGACCTCGTCGGACCGGTACAGACCGCTGACAATTCCGGCATTCTTCCGCACCCGCGCCCCGCGAACGGCCAGCACGATCTCGCCCTTGTCGGAGACCCGAGCCACGACGTCATCACCCGCGCGCACGCCGGCCCGCCTCATCACGTCGACGGGCAACGTGATCTGGTTCTTCGCCGAGATCCGCATCGTTACAACCCCGCCGCCACCTCGGACGCCTGCTTGATCGCGCGCTTCGCGTCGAGTTCGGCCGCCACGTGGGCACCGCCGACCACATGGACCGGAACGTCCCCAGCGCGAAGCGGGTCGACCAGGTCGCGGCGGGACTCCTGGCCGGCGCACAGGACGACGTGATCGACGTCCAGGACGCGTTGTTCGCCGCCGTTGCCGTTCTTATCCGCGCCGACGGTGATGTGTAGGCCGGCGTCGTCGACCTTGTCGTAGCGGACGCCGCCGATCATCTCGACCTGCTTCATGTTCAGCGACGCGCGGTGCACCCAGCCGCTGGTCTTGCCCAGTCCGGCGCCCAACCTCGTGGTCTTGCGCTGCAGCAGGTAGACCTGGCGCGGGGACGGCGCCGGCGCGGGGCGCACCAGGCCGCCGGCGTCGTGCTCGGGATCGCCGACACCCCACTCGCGCTGCCACTCCTCGAGGTCCAGCGTCGGGGACCGCGTCGTCGTCAGGAACTCCCCCACGTCGAAGCCGATCCCGCCCGCGCCGATGATCGCCACCCGCTTGCCGACCTCGACTTTGCCGGTCAGCACGTCGGTGTAGCCGACGACCTTCGGGTGGTCGACGCCCGCGAACGCCGGGGTGCGCGGCTCGACGCCGGTGGCCAGCACGACCTCGTCGAACTCGCCGGCCAGCAGGTCGTCGGCGTCGACACGCGTCTCGAGCCGCACGTCGACGTCGCCGAGCTCGAGCTGACGCCGGTAGTAGCGCAGCGTCTCGTCGAACTCCTCCTTGCCCGGCACGCGCCGCGCCAGGTCGAACTGGCCGCCGAGCCTGTCGGACGCCTCGAACAGCGTCACGCGGTGACCCCGGCCCGCGGCGACGGTCGCGGCGGCCAAGCCGGCCGGACCCGCACCGACGACCGCCACCCGACGGATCTGCTCACCGGTCACCGGCCGGTAGACCAGCTCGGTCTCGTGGCCCGCCCGCGGATTGACCAGGCAGCTGACGTGCTTGCGGCCGAACGCGTGGTCCAGGCACGCCTGATTGCAGGCGATACAGGTGTTGATCTCGTCGTCGCGACCCTGCGCGGCCTTGATCACGAAGTCCGGGTCGGCGAGCAGCGGGCGCGCCATCGACACCAGATCGGCGGCGCCGTCCAGTAGCTCCTCGGCGACCTGCGGCGTGTTGATCCGGTTGCTCGCGCAGACCGGGATCGAGACCTCGGCCTTGAGCTTGGCCGTGACCCAGCCGAACGCCGCCCGCGGCACGCTGGTGACGATCGTCGGAACGCGGGCCTCGTGCCAGCCGATCCCGGTGTTGATGATGTCGGCGCCCGCCCCGTGCACGCCGTGGGCCAACTCCACCGTGTCGTCCCACGTCTGTCCGCCGGGCACCAGGTCGAGCATCGACAGGCGGTACATCAGGATGAAGTCGTCCCCCACCGCCCGGCGGATCGACGCCACGATCTCGATCGGGAACCGCATCCGCTTCTCGGCCGACCCGCCCCACTCGTCGTCGCGGTGGTTGGTCGCCGCCGACAGGAACTGGTTGATCAGGTAGCCCTCGGACCCCATGATCTCGACGCCGTCGTAGCCCGCTTCGCGCGCCAGCTCGGCGGTCTTGGCGAAGTCCGCGACCGTGTTGCGCACCTGGCGCGCGGTCAGCTTCCGGGCCTTGAACGGGTTGATCGGCGCCTTGGTCGCCGACGCCGAGACGTTCAGCGGGTTGTAGCCGTATCGCCCGGCGTGCAGGATCTGCAGCGCGATCTTGCCGCCGTTCTCGTGCGTGGCGTCGGTCAGCTGGCGGTGCAGCTTGACCTGATCCCGGGACGCCAACCGCGACCCGAACGGCAGCAGCCAGCCCTCGCGACTCGGGGCGTAGCCGCCGGTGACCATCAGCCCCACTCCCCCGCGCGCCCGCTCGGCGAAGTACTCCGCCAGGCGCGGCATGTCCTTGCCGCGATCCTCCAAGCCGGTGTGCATCGAGCCCATCACGACGCGGTTGCGCAGCGTCGTGTGCCCCAGGTCGAGCGGGGCCATCAGGCGCGGGAAGGGCGTTGCCGAACCTGTGGCCGGACGCACCGGGGACGGATCGACGGACGGGGTCTCGGTCATGCCGGCTTCCTGTTCGGAGGGGTGGTGGCCAGCACGCCGCGCACGGCGGCGGCCAGCGAATCAAGGGGGTCGCTGACGCGCGGGCGCCAGCCATTGAGCAGTCCCGGAGGGAGATCGACGACGCAGACCGCCACGGCGTCAACCGTGTAGCGGTCAGCGCGGCCCCACAGCGCGACCGCCAGGCGGCGCATCAGCTCCACGAGCTCGCCCTCGAGCGTGCGCAGCTGCGCGGCCAGCTCGTCCGGCAACCCGTCGTCGAGCAGCGCGTCGCGGCGGTACTCCATCAGCAGCTGCGCGCTGGTCGGATGCTGTCGGCGCAGCAGCTCGTAGCTGGACGCCGCGGCGATCGTCGCCTCGACGGCACCCTCGTGCGTGGGTGACCGCTGGAGGCACACGTCGACGGCCTCGCGCTGCACCGCCAGGAAGCGCCGGGCCGCACGGAGCCACATCTGCCCCAGCAACTCGTTCCGGGAGCGGAACGCGTGGTAGAGCGATCCCGTCGATCCGCCGACGGCGTCGGCGACCGCGCGTACGGTCAGCGCGCCGTGCCCCGACTCCGCCAGCAACGCCTCCGCGGCATCGAGCAGGTCGTCCAGATCGTGCTTGCGGGGCCGCCCCATCGCGCACAGCGTAGCCGATCATTCGTTCTATAACAGTTGTTTTGTTACTCTCGGTAGCATGCCTACGCTGAAACGAGAAGGACACGTCTTCATCCTCGACCTCGGGGACGGCGAGAATCGCGTCAATCCGGCCTGGATCACCGAGATCGGCGACGCGCTCGACGAGGTCACCGCTACGGAGGCCCCGCGTGCCCTGGTCACCACCGCCACCGGGAAGTTCTGGTCCAACGGTCTCGACCTGGAGTGGATGGCCGCCCACCAGAGCGAGATTCCCCAGCTCGTCGAGAACATCCACGAGGTCTACGCCCGGTTCTTCGCGGCCAACGTGGCCACGGTCGCCGCAATCCAGGGCCACGCCTTCGCCGCCGGCGCGATGCTCTCGCTCACGCACGACGCGATCGTGATGCGCGAGGACCGTGGCTACTGGTGCGTGCCGGAGGTCGACATCCGGATTCCCTTCACGCCCGGCATGGTCTCGCTGCTGCAGTCC
>JBAZOW010000208.1:0-6513 GCA_041648495.1 Patulibacter sp. | reverse complement strand
ATCCGCGCGTCACTCCAGACCGGCGGCGTCCCCGTCGTCGTCAAGGAGCGGGCGATCCGTCCGCGTCGCCCCGAGATCTTCGTGCTCTGCGACGTCTCGACGTCGGTCTCCAGCGCGTCGCTGTTCTTCCTCTCGGTGCTCCACGCGCTGCACGACGCGTTCCGCAAGATGCGCTCGTTCGTCTTCGTCGAGCGGATCAGCGAGGTCACCGAGCTGTTCGAGAAGGAGCGCGAGTTCCAGGCGGTCGCGCAGGCGATCGGCCGCGACGCCGGTGTCGCCGACGTGACCGGCTACACCGACTACGGGCGGGTCTGGGGCGAGTTCCTCGAGGAGGTCGAGGACGACCTGCACCCGCGCGCCACGGTGATCGTGCTCGGAGACGCGCGGACCAACGGGCGCGACCCCGCCGAGGCCGCGTTCGCCGCGATCGCCGAGAAGGCCGGCCGGACCTTCTGGCTCAACCCCGAGCCGTCGCTCTACTGGGACTACGGCGACTCGGTGATCAGCCGCTACGCCTCCCACTGCAAGGTCTACGAGTGCTGGACCGCCGACCAGCTGGAGGGCTTCGTCGCCGCGCTGACCGGTGTGGGACGCGAGCCGGATCCCGTGCGGCCGCAGCGTCGATGAGCGTCCCGTCGACTGGGTCGCCCGCCCCGATCGGGGCGGGCGGGGTGGGTGGGACGCCTATCTTGGCCGCGCGCGACGTTCACCGGACGATCGGCGACGTCGAGATCCTCGCCGGGGTCGACCTGGAGATCGCGCCGCGCGAGGTCGTCGCGATCGTCGGCCCTTCGGGCAGCGGCAAGTCGACGCTGCTCGAGCTCGTCTGCGGGCTGCAGATCCCCGACCGCGGCACGCTGACCGTGCCGTCGGCGGCCCTGATGCCCCAGCGCGACCTGCTGCTGCCGTGGCTGAACGCCCGCGACAACGTCGCCTTGCCGCTACGGATCGCCGGCGTCGCCAAGGTCGAGGCCCGCGAGCGCGCCGACGCCCTGCTGCGCCGAGTCAGCCTCGACGCCTTCGGCTCGTACCGGCCCGACCAGCTGTCCGGTGGGATGCGCCAACGGGTCTCGTTCCTGCGCGCACTGGCGACCGACCGGCCGCTGCTCTGCCTCGACGAGCCGTTCGGCGCGCTCGACGCGATCACCCGCGAGGAGCTGCAGAGCTGGCTCGGCGACCTGCTCGACGACCGACCGCGCAGCGTGCTGCTGGTGACCCACGACGTCGAGGAGGCCGTGATGCTGAGCGACCGCGTCGTCGTCTTTTCCCCACGCCCGGCCCGGGTCACCGCCACCGTCGTCGTCGGCTCGCCGCGCCCCGACCTGGAGGCCGCGCCGGGCGCCGTGCCGGCCGCCGCACGCCCGCACCGCGACCCGACCGACCCGCTGATCGTCGCCGCCCGCGCCGAGGTCCGTGACGCCCTGCACCGCGCGATGGCGTCGGCGCCGAGCGAGGGCGTCCGGTGAAGCTCGCCGAGCCGCGGACCGCGGACCAGCGACCGCTGTCGACCGGAGCCCGGGTCGCGCTCGGCGTGCTCGGCCCGCTGATCGTGCTCGGGGCCTGGCAGGCCTACGTGCGCCTGGCGAACGTCGACGAGATCCTGCTGCCCGCCCCGACGACCGTCGTCACGGCCCTGGTCGACGACCACGAGCTGCTCTGGGACGCGTTCCTGCGGACCGCGCAGGAGATCGTCTTCGGGCTGGCCCTCGCCCTCGCCGCCGGCCTGCTGCTGGCCGGCGGGATGCACCTGTCGCGGATCTTCCGGGCGACGATGTCGCCGCTGGTGATCGCGACCCAGGCGATCCCGATCCCGGCGCTCGCGCCGGTGCTGATCTTCTGGCTCGGCTTCGGGCTCGGGCCGAAGATCCTGATCGTCGCGATCATCTGCTTCTTCCCCGTCGCGATCGCCACGCTCGACGCACTGGAGCGGGTCGACCCCGATCTGCCCCGGTTGCTGCGCACGATGGGCGCCAACCGCTGGCAGCGGATGCGCTGGGTCGAGCTGCCCGCCGCCCTGCCCGCCGCGCTCTCCGGCGCCAAGATGTCGGTGGCGATCGGCGGCATCGCCGCGGTCTTCGCCGAGTACTCCGGATACGAGCAGGGCGAGGGCGGTCTCGGAGCCGTGATCAAGACCGCGCAGCTGGACACGGCCCGCGCGTTCGCCGCAGTTGCCATCCTTGCCGTGTTCGCCGTTCTGACGACCGGCGTACTCGCAGGCCTGCAGCGCCTACTCGCGCCGTGGGCCCATCGTCGCCCTGGAGGACCCGCATGACCCTACGCCGCCCTGCTCTGTTCCTGACCGCCGCGCTCGCCGCGCTCGGACTCGCCGCCTGCGGCGAGAAGAGCGAGCAGACCGCCGGGACCGCCCCGCCACCGGCCAAGCTCTCGGTGCTGCTGGACTTCTTCCCCAACGCCAACCACTCCGGGTTCTTCCAGGCCCAGGCCAGCGGCGCGTTCGCGAAGGCCGGCCTGGACGTCGCCCTGCAGACCCCGGACGACCCCGCGACGGTGCTGAAGCTGGTCGCCGCGGGCAAGGCCGACCTGGGGATCAGCTACACCCCGGAGATCCTCAAGGCGCGTGAGCAGGGCCAGAACATCACGGCGATCGCGAGCATCGTGACCCGGCCGCTGACCTCGCTGGTCAGCCTCGACAAGACCGGCATCGCGCGCCCCGAGGATCTCAAGGGCAAGACCGTCGGCACCGCGGGCATCGAGTACCAGACGGCGTACCTCGACACGATCGCCAAGAACGCCGGGCTCCAGCCCGACGACGTCAAGCAGGTCGGCGTCGGATTCAACCTGCAGAGTGCCCTGCTCTCGGGCAAGGTCGACGCCACGCTCGGCGCGTTCTGGAACTACGAGGGCACCGAGCTGGAGCTGAAGAACCGCAAGGCGCGGGTCGTGCCGGTCGACAAGCTGGGGATCCCGACCTACGACGAGCTGGTGCTCGTCGCGCGCGCCGACGTGCTGACCGAGAAGGAATCCTCGATCCGCCGGCTCGTCCGCGCGATCGGCCACGGCTACGAGGCCGTGCGCGCGAACCCCGAGGAGGGGATCAAGCCGCTGCTGGCCGCCAACAAGGAGCTCGACCCCGAGCTCCAGCTGGAGGTCACCAAGCGGACCCTCGAGGCCTTCTGGCCGGCCGACAAGACGAAGCCTTGGGGCTGGCTGAGCCACGACACCTGGGCCGACTACGCCCAGTGGATGCTCGAGAACGACCTGCTGCAGAAGCAGATCCCGCTCGACGTCGCGATCACCAGCGACTTCCTGCCGGGCGAGGGCGCCGGGAGCGGCCGCAAGACGCCGGACAGCTCCGGGCGTCCCAACCAGAACCTGCCCGGCTACCGCGGCAGCTGAGCGACGGGACCGGCGGTGCCCGCGGACGACGCGGGCCCGCCGCGGACGCCGCACCGGGACGCTCCGCCGACGGAGCGACCGCATACCTCGTACGATCGGCGCCCCGCACCACCGCGGGTCCGTCTCGAGGAGTCCGTCGATGTCCCGTCGTCCCGTCCGTATAGCCCTGGCGTCCGTCGCCGGCGTCGCCCTGATCGGCGGCGGCTACGTCGCCGGAGCCGCCCAGGGCGAGGCCCCCGCCCCCACCGCGAAGCGCGCCGAGCTGGCCGTGTCGGAGAGTGTGCGCGGCGCCAAGGACCGCACCCTGCGGCTGTCGCGGGTCACCGTGCCGGCCGAAGCGAACCTCGCCCTCCACCACCATCCGGGCACCCAGATCTCGAACATCGAGCAGGGCACCCTGACCTACACGGTCAAGACCGGACAGGTGAAGGTGATGCGCGGCGACGCGAGCACCCCGCGGCTCGTGCGCACGATCAAGGCCGGGCAGACCGCCGGGATCCGGGCCGGTCAGTGGATCGTCGAGCAGCCCAACGTGGTCCACCGGGCCGCCAACCGCGGCAAGACCGACGTGGTGATCACGATCGCGACGCTGTTCCCCGACGGCGCGCCGCTGTCGGTCGCCAACGACCAGTAGGAGCCGTCTCCACGCGGCGGGTCGGACCGGCCGCCGACGCGGTCCCGCCGACGGGTTCAGGCCGGGATGCCGACGGGGATCGGCACCCGGGCGGCGGGCGTCGTCGGTCGTCGAGCCGCGATCGGTGCCGTCCCGGCAGTCGGCGACGGCTGCGTCGGGTCGCGCAGCGTCTCGGGCCGCGTGGCCATGATGTGCGCCGCCGCCAGCGCGCCCCACGGCGCGTAGCGGGCCAGCCAGGCGTCGACCTCGTGCTCCTCGACCCGCGCCCGGGGATCGCCCGTGCGCAGACGTCCGAGCGCCTTGACCAGGTTGAGATCGCCGGACGGCGCCCGGTCGAAGCGGCCCAGCGCCTGCGTCGCGACCAGCGCCAGCGTCCACGTGCCGATCCCCGGGATCCGCTCCAGCCGGGCCAGGACGCGGTCGGCATCCGCCCGGGGCCCGACCTCGATCCGTCCGCTCGCGATCTCGCGGGCCGCGCGGTGCAGGCTGACCGCCCGGGACGGCGCCAGACCGCAGGCCTCGAAGTGCGCCGGGATCAGCCGGGCGGCGACCGTGGCCGCGTCGGGCGTCTCGCGCAGCCGCGGGTGCGACGGCCGCAGCGCGGGTAGCGCAGTGCCGTGCCGGGCGATGACCCGACGCTGGATCACGACCGCGTCCTCGTAGGCGATCAGCTGTTCGGTGATCGCCGCGAGCACCGACTCGAAGACCGACAGCCGCCGTGCGGGCCGCAACCACGGCCGGGTCCGCAGCGAGGCCCCGATCAGCGGGTCGCGTCGGTGCGCGGCGACGAACGGGCGCAGGTCGACGTCGCAGCCGAGCGCGTGGCGCCAGTCCCCCAGCGCCGCGGCGAGCGCCGTCCGGGGATCGGCGGTCGCGGCCGCGTCGGACCGGGCGACCGCGGCCCCGACCACCACGCGGCCGTCGCGCAGCTGGGCCGCGCGCAGCAGGACATCATGGCCGTCGCGCCGCACGAAGCGGAACAGCACGCCCCCGCGCTGCCGCAGCAGCCCGTCGGCGGACGCCCGCGGCAGCCGGTACGGGCCGGGCGGAACGACCTCGGCCCGGACCTCGGTGTGCACCCCGGACGTGGCGTTCCCTCAGCGGTCGCCGAGCAGCTGGACGTCGACGAGGAAGCGCTGGCGGCGGCCGACCGGCGAGCCGAGCGAGCGCGAACGGCGCCGCACCCCCGCCTTGCGGGCCACCACGGCGGTCGTGATCGCGCCCGCGACGAACCCGGTCGTGACCACCGCTGCCGTTCGCGCGGCGACCGTCAGCGCGCCGGGACGCACGGCCTCGACGGCGGCGTGGGCACTCGGATCGACGAACGGCACATCGCTGATCGTCGTCGTCACCGAGACGATCTCGCCGTCGACCACCGCGTCCGCGAGGATCGCGTCGTCGTCCCCGACGGCAGCATCGTGCGCGTCGAGCGAGGGCTCAGAGGACCGCGGTGTCATAACTCGACGGAGGATAGCGGCGGAGCAGGCGGTTCCGGGTCGATGACGGGCGGTCGCGACGGGCCGAGCGCCCGCCGCCGACGGTCACGGGGTCGCGCCGCGCGCCATCACCGAGTTCGGGTCGACCCAGTCGCCGGTGAACTTGGAGTCCTTCGGCGCGGACGACTCCGCACCGTCCTCGAGCAGCCGCTCGTAGAAGCGGTAGCGGCGGGCGATCGTGCCGCCCATCTTCGCCATCGCCTTGTTCATGTTGACGTTCGACTCGAGGATCCAGCCCGTCTCGCCGCCGCCCTGCGGCGTGCGCATCGCCGACTGGTAGTGCATCTCGTAGAGCTTGGCCCCGACCCCGGTGTACTGGTACTCGGGCTTGACGCCGAGCGCGAAGACCCGCACGCGGTCGATCTTCTTGCGGTTGCGCAGCAGGGTCGCCCAGCCGAACGGGAACAGCTTGCCGTCCTTGAGCTTCGCCAGCACCTGGTTGAAGTCGGGGATCGAGAGTCCGGCGCCGACGACCTCGCCGGTGTCCTTGCGGGTGCAGACCATCCCCCAGTTCTCGTCGAGGATCGGACCGAGCTGCTTGGCGTAGTGGCGGACCTCGACCTCGCTCAGCGGGACGAAGCCCCAGTTGCGCTCCCACGCCGAGTTGTAGACCTCGAGGAACCGTCCGATCTCGGCTTCGAGGTCCTTCTTGTTGAAGTACCGGCTCTCGATCCCGTGCTCGGTCTCGACGCGGTCGGCGATCTTCCAGATCATCGGATGCACGCGCTCGCGGTCGCGGGCGTGCAGGTCCCACATCAGCGTGTCCATCGCGCGCTGGAGGCCGGCGGTCTCGAGCAGCTGGCGGTAGTACGGGAAGTGCCAGCCGGTCATCACCACGGGCGGGCGGTGGAAGCCGTTGACCAGCAGTCCGCACTCGTCGTTGGTGGTGAACGAGAACGGTCCGACGATCCGGTCGCAGCCGCGTTCCGTCGCCCACGCGGCGGCCGCGTCGAGCAGCGCGTCGGTCGCCTCCTGGTCGTCCTCGCACTCGAACCAGCCGAACTGGCCCCAGCGGTTGTCCTGGAA
>JBAZOW010000207.1:0-6534 GCA_041648495.1 Patulibacter sp. | reverse complement strand
TTCATGTGCTGGGCCAGCTCCCAGGGTTCCTCGATGTGGCCGAACATCACGGTCGAGGTCGACTTCAGGCCGGCGCGGTGGCTGGCCTGGATCACGTCGACCCAGCGCTGGACGGGGAGCTTGTTCGGCGAGATCCGTTGGCGCATGCCGTCGACCAGCACCTCGGCCGCGGTGCCCGGGGTCGAGCCCAGACCGGCGTCCTTGAGCCGGCCGAACAGCTCGTCCAGCGGTAGTCCGGAGATGTCGGCCATGTGGGCGATCTCCATCGGCGAGTACGCGTGGAGGTGCAAGTCGGTCCCGTGCTTCAGACCGAACCGCTTGGCCAGCTGCAACCAGCGCTCGTAATCCTCCAGCGTCCAGTCGGGGTGGATCCCGGACTGGATGCAGAGCTCGGTCGCGCCGTACTCGACCGCGTCCTTGACCCGCTGCTCGAACTGCTCCTCCGACACGTTGTAGGCGTCGGGCGAGCGCTTGGACTGCCCGAACCCGCAGAACGCGCAGCCGACGGTGCAGACGTTGGAGATGTTGATGTTGCGGTTGACCACGAAGCTGACCGTGTCGCCGGCCAGCTCGCGGCGCAGCTCGTCGGCGGCGATCCGGATCTGCTCGACCGCGGCCGGATCGGTCTCGACGAACAGCGCGGTCAGCTCCTGCTCCGACAACGCCACGCCGTCGCGGGCCTTCTCGAGCGCGGGGGCGACCAGGTCGCGGTCGATCACGAACGGCGCCTCGCTCCGGCCGCTGGTGCCGCGGGGGATGAACGTCCAGTACTTGACGGTGATCGTGTCGAGGACCGCCGGGTCCTGCCACTCCTCGTTGATGTACTTGCCGTAGACGCAGAGCCGCTCCGACAGGGCGACGTCCTGCTTCTTGAGCGTCTCGCGGACCTGGGTCGGCGACGGGAACGGGTGCTCGGGCGAGATGTGGTCGCCGTTGGACGACAACCCACCCAGGTCGGTCGCTCCGGCCGCGACCAGTCGCGGCCACCAGTCGGCGAGGTTCGGCGGGATCTGGATCCCCACGTCGGGCATCAGCCGGCGGGTCTCCTGGACCAGCTCGACCATGTCGTCGATCGAGACCGGGCAGGCCCAGTCGGGCAGGTCCAGGTGCGGCGAGCCCTCCCAGCCGAGCGGCTGGTCGGCGTCGGCGATTCCCGTGTGCCAGTAGGCGCGTGCGGAGTCGTCGGCGATCTGGCCGACGTCCTTGCCGTAGTAGCGCTCGTGGGGGACGAAGTTCTGGAGGATGATCTCCTGGATGTGGCCGAACTCGGCCTGGACCTCGGCGAGCGCGGCGAGCGAGTCGAACCGCTCCTGCCGGGTCTCGCCGATCCCGACGAGGATCCCCGTCGTGAACGGGATCTTCAGTCGGCCGGCGGCGCGGATCGTCTCGATCCGGCGCTTGGGGTGCTTGGACGGCGACCCGGCGTGGACGGTCTCCATCAGCCGCTCGCTGATCGACTCGAGCATCACGCCCTGCGACGCGGTGACCGTCCGCAGCCGCCGCAGCGTGTCCTCGGAGACGGCGCCGAGGTTGGTGTGCGGCAGCATCCCGCGCTTGAGCGCCTCCTCGGACGCCCAGACGACGTAGGCGACGAAGTCGTCGAAGCCGAGCTCGTTGAGCCGCTTCATCACGGCCGGGTTCCGGTCGGGCTCCTCGCCCGTCAGGATCAGCAGTTCCTTGGTCCGCCGCTTTACCGCCTCGTCGAGGATCTCGTGGACCTCCTCCGGCGAGTGCAGGTGGAATCTGCGGGTCGCGAAGGCGCAGTACTTGCAGACCGACGAGCACGTTCGGGACAGCGACAACGTGTGGTTGCGGCTGAACGTCACGCGGCGCGGCGCAAGCATCGTGGTGGCCTCCGCGAGCGGGGTGCGGTCCGGCCTGCCGCTGGTCTTCATGGCGGGATCTTCGCACGCCGGGGGCCTCGGCTCCGTGGCACGGGGTGGCGTCTTCCCCGGAGCGGCCCGGCCGACGCGACGGGTACGTCGTCGACCGCGGACCGTGCCGTGGCTCTCGTTCGCCCGTCCGCGAGGTGCTCCGGCCGACGACGCGATCGCCCGCGGTCAGACGACCGGGCGGGTGGCCGGCGGCAGGCCGACCGCGGCGCGGGCCGCCGGACGCCAGGCGGCGAGCAGCGCGTAGAGCGCGGCGGTGTCGCGGGCGAGGACGCGGCCGACGACCAGTCGATCGTCGAGCGCCGACGCCGAGGCCAGGACGCCGGGGACGGTGGCGGCCCGCTCGTGGAGCCGGTCGGCGAGGGCGACGGACCCATCGGAGCCGCCGGGGATCCGCACGACCAGGGTCGCCGTCAGGTCGGCGCCGTCGAACGGCTCGCCGCCGGCGTCGAGCACGGCGCCGTCGATCAGCAGCGGCCGGTCGCCGGCCGTGATCCGCAGTCGGGTGTCGATCCGGTCCCACGCCGCCCGCTCGCCGCGGGCGCTGCGCCCGGTCGAGAGCGCCTCCCAGGCGATCAGGCCCGCGGTCGGGGCCAGCACGACGGCCGTTCGCTGGTGCACCCGCGAACGGGCGTAGGGCACCAGGTGGTGGGGGATCCACTCGACGACCGCTCCGTCGGCGACCGTCAGCCGCGTCGCGAGCGTCGTGGTGCGGACCGGCGCACCGAGCGCGGCGCCGCAGACCCGGTTGGCGCCCTGGGTGACGACCGACAGGCGCGTCCCCGGGCCGGCGTCGACGACGGTGTCCATCCGGTCGCCCGCCAGCAGCCCGCCCGACGGGTTGGTGATCTGCAGCTCGCCGACCCCGTCGCCGTCGACGTCGCTGATCCGGACCGTGCCCGCCGGGAACGCCACGGACTGGGCGTCGGCGACGGTGCGCCCGTGGCGGACGACCGCCGACAGCTCGAGCACCCCGTGACGGTGGAGTCCGCGAGCGGCGGGGGACGTCGACCCGACGGGCGCCTCCCGGATCAGGGGCTCAGCGATGGCTGTGGTGCGCGTGACGGGTGGGCAGCGCGCCGCGAGCGCCGCCGGCCGGGCGGCGGTGGGGAGCGGATGCGGTGGCCGGGGCGTGGTGGTGGTCGTCCCGTGCGGTCGACGTGGCCGCCGTCCAGCGCTGCTCCTCGACCACGCCGATCACCCAGTCGACGACCCCGTCGAAGTTGTCACCGTGCATCACCGAGACCGCCAGGGTCGGTGCTCCGGCGCGCAACGCGTCGGCGTCGCGGACCATCATCGCCACGTCGGAGCCGACCAACGGGGCCAGGTCGACCTTGTTGATCACCAGCAGCTCCGAGCGCGTCAGCCCGGGCCCGCCCTTGCGCGGCACGTCGTCGCCGCCCGCCACGTCGATCACGTAGATCGCGCAGTCGACCAGCTCGGGGCTGAAGTTGGCCGCCAGGTTGTCGCCGCCGCTCTCGACCAGCACCAGCCGCGTGTCGGGGAACGCGTCCTCCAGTCCCTCGATCGCCCGCGCGTTCATCGAGATGTCGTCGCGGATCGCGGTGTGCGGGCAGCCGCCGGTCTCGACCCCGACGATCCGCTCGGCGTCGAGCACCCGCGCGCGCAGCAGGGCTTCGGCGTCCTCGCGGGTGTAGATGTCGTTGGTCACGACGCAGATCGGGAACCGCGCCGCCAGCCGCCGGCAGAGCTCGGTGACCAGCGCGGTCTTGCCCGACCCGACCGGGCCACCGACGCCGATCCGCATGGTCGTGCCGTTGCGTCGGACGGGGTAGGACGCGAAGTGCGTCTGGCTGGGGTCGTGCATCAGGACCTCGGGGGCGGGGTGGGGGACGGCATGGGGGTCACGAGATGAACAGGCGGACGCGCTGGCGCTCGTGCTGGGCGGAGTGGACGTCGAGCGCGGGCAGGAACGCGCAGAGGTCGTCGGCCGGGACCTCGCGACTCCGGGCGATCGCCGCGTCGATCTCGCCGGCGGCGCCCCAGAGCGCGCGCTGGGTGGCGATCCCGCCCAGCGGGACCAGCCGCTGACCGGCGGCGGACAGCGCGGAGAGCGCGGCGAAGGCGAACCCGTGGCGCGTCGCGGCGACGTCGATCCCCGCTCCCGCGCAGGCCACGCCCCAGCCGACGGCCAGCGTGCCGGGGGTCCGGCCGTCGGTCACGGCGCGGTCCAGGTCGGCCAGCAGGCGATCGTCCAGCACCGAGCGGGCGGCCCGGAGGAAGCGCTCGCCGGTCGAGCGCGAGGCCTCACGGGTCTCGCGCGTGCTGCGGGTGGCGTCGAGCTCGTGGTCGAGCGTGACCAGGGCGCGGATCGCGATGGCCGGATCGCCGTCCCGGCCGGTCGATGCTGCCGCCGGCCCGTTCCCAGACCGCTCCGCCGCCGCGTGGTCGACGGCCACCCCGTGCGCCGCCCCGACCACCACCAGGTCGCTGGTCGCGATCGCCGCCAGCTGCTCGCGCAGGACCCGCTCCAGGTCGTGCTCGTCGCGCAGCCCGTGCCCGGCGTGCAGGCCCTCCAGTCCCAGCGAGTGCGCGAAGGCGCCGGTCGGGAACGCGGAGTCGGCGAGTTGCAGGAGGCGGGGCAGGGCGGACATCGGACGACGACGAGAGACGGTGCTGTGCATCTTCGTCGGCCGCCGCCCGGCGACGGGTGTCCAGACGTACACCACGAGCGCGCTCGTCTTGGACGGATTGAGGGGACGGCGGTCGCCGTCGTGCGGTGGGATGGAGGAGCTACCCCCGTACGCGCCCGATCGATGTCCGCCCTGCCCAGCCCCCGACGCCCCCGATCCGCCCGCGGCCGTCGCCCGTGACCGAGAACCTGGTGCAGAACGACCGGCCCGGAACGGGCTCCTCGCCGTCCGCGGCGCCGAAGTCGGAACCACGGACGCGCGGCGCGGTCTTCCCGCGGACGAAGTTCCACCGACCACCGCCGCGACCGGAGCACGTGCCGCGTCAGCGGCTGCTGGAGCGGATCGGACGCAGCGGGGCGTCGATGGTGCGGGTCTGCGCGCCCGCCGGGTTCGGCAAGAGCACGCTGCTGGCGCAGTGGGCGGCCACCCGGCCCGACCCGGAGCGCACCGCCTGGGTCTCGGTCGATCGCGACGACCGCGACGGACGGCTCTGGGCGGCGCTGCTCGGTGCGCTCCAGCCGCTGGTCGGCGTCTCGCTCGACGAGCTGCTGCGGGCCGCGTCGGCGCACGACGCCGATCTGCGCGACGACGTGCTCGTCGGCCTGATCGACGTGCTGGCCGAGGTCGAGGACCCGATCACGATCGTCTTCGACGACCTGCACCTGGTGCTCGACGACCCCGCGACCCGGCAGAGCGTCGACTGGGTGTTCGAGCGCCTGCCGACCCCGCACGCGGTCGGCGTCGGCGCCCGGCGGACCCCGGAGCTCGAGGCGCTCAGTCGCCGCGGCATCCGCGGCGAGCTGTTCGACGTGCGCACCGAGGATCTGCGGTTCGGGATCGAGGAGGCCGCGCAGTTCGTCCGCGAGCGGCTCGGGCTCGACGTCGACGACGCGGCGCTGGCGGCGCTCCAGGCCCGGGTCGAGGGCTGGCCGGCCGCGCTGTACCTGGCCGCGCTGCGCCTGCGGATCGGCGAGCCGGTCGATCCCGTGGCCCGGGACGGTGCCGCCGGCGACGAGGCGGTGTTCGGGGCACTGGCCGACGAGGTGCTCGCGGTCTGGCCGCCCTCGCACCGGCGGTTCATGCACGAGGTCGCGCTGCTGAACCGGTTCACCGCCGACCTCTGCGTGCGGGCGCTCGGCGGCGACGAGGACGAGCTGCGCGACGCCTTCCGCGAGTTCACCGGCAACTCGCTGCTGGTGATCCCGCTCGACGGCCAGCGGACCTGGTTCCGCTGCCACCACCTGCTGCGCGACGTGCTGCGCGAGCGGCTGGAGGCGGGCGATCCCGAGCGCGCCCGACGACTGCACGTGCGGGCCGGCGCGTGGCTGGAGAGCGAGGGCGGCGAGAGCGAGCTGTACGAGGCGCTCGACCACTACCTCTCGGCCGCGGCGTGGGACCCCGCCGCCGAGCTGCTGGCCGCCCACAGCATGCGCCTGGTCGGGTTCGACGCCGAGGCGCCCCGCGCGCGGCAGTGGCTCGACCGGTTCCCTGCGGACCTGGTGCGTCAGGACGCCCGGCTGGCCTTCGTCGCGGCCCTGGTCGCGGCGGTCGCGGGCGACGAGGCGGGGCGCGACAGCTGGCTCGCCGCGGGCGCCGAGGCCGGATGGGAGGGGCCGATGCCCGACGGCACCGGCTCGTTCGCGCTGGCCGCCGACGTGCTTTCGGCGCTGGTCTGCTTCGGCGACGTCGGACGCGCGGCCGAGATCGCCCCGCGCGTGCTGGAGCGGCTGCCGCGGGCCGCGCCGTCCGCGTTGGCGGTCGCGGCGTTCGCGGCCTGGCACGAGTTGCTGCGGGGCGATCTGGACCGGGCGAGCGCGTGGGCCGAGCGCGCGCTCGACGGCCAGCGGACGCTGCCGGGATCGGCCGGATTGCCGCTGGTGCCGTCGCTGGCCTCCGCGGTGCTGGCGCTGATCGCGTTCGACCGCGGCGCGATCGACGTCGCCGCGGAGCACGTCGCCGCCGCCGAGCGGGCCCTCCGCGACGGTCCG
>JBAZOW010000206.1:0-6575 GCA_041648495.1 Patulibacter sp. | reverse complement strand
TGGATGTATACGACCGGCTTGAAGTTGCCGGATGGTGCGGTGCGCTGCTGCTGCTACCGGAGAACGCGCGGCAGGCAGATCGTATCCTGGCGTTGGCCAGCGCGGCGCTCGAGCGGGGGACGTTGTCCGGTGGCAAGCGGATAGGTAGGCGCGAGTTGACGCGCTGGCTACAGGATGCCCCGTCGCTGCATTCCGGTGTCCCGTGGGATCCGCACGAGGGCCCGTTCTGTGAGCCCGTGAGCTTCATCGGCGGGGGCTATCGCCTGCTGCCGGGTGGCTCTGAAGCAGGAGTGATCTTCGAGCTGCGATGCGTGCTGCGCGCAATGTTCCAGACCGATTGGCCTGACGAACACAAGCCGCTGATTTGGCGAGCTCGTCAGACCGCCCGCGCGGTGCTGGAGCTTTGTACGCACGCGTGCGAAATGGCTGGCACGGAACGGTGGGCTTCCGCAGGAGACGGGGGGCCTGTGGCCATCCCTGAGGGTGAGACGTTCGACCATCTTCGACATGCGACGACGTTCTCTTCCTACGAGCTTGCGACCATCTTGACGGTCGAGAGTGACGCGCTCGAACCGATCATCTGGAATCTCGATGAATCGGGTGTCCCGCCTGGCACGCCTGAGGGCACGCAGTTCGACGCTCGCCCCCTGCTGAGAAGCGGTGATCGGTATGCCCTCGTGGATCCCGGCGCACTTGCTCGTGCGCTCAAGCACGTGCTGCTTTCGACGATCGTGGAGCACGACCTTCTCGACGAGTTTCACCTGCGGATGCGCCCGACGGCCGGTCAGGAAGCACTCGATGCCATGGTCCAAATGGGTTGGCGTCCCGATATGAATCTCGGAGTCCAGGCGGACGATGGACCGATCGACAGCTTTGTTGCTTGGTTCGACACGGACAAGGCCGCCAACGTCGTCGTAGTTCGGGACATTCTGGACGGGTACGATCCTGCGAATCAGTACACGAGCTGGCGCACGGAGGAGATCCAGCCGGCACTGATTCGGCATATCCGTCGTGCTGAGGAGCAATTGGTTTACGCCGCCGAACGTCCGCCGAACGAAATTCTCCATGTCGTCTTGTTCGTAGGGTACGGGCGGGCTGCCACAATATATATGCCCGACGTGGAGCCGCCTCAAGAGCCGCTGGGTCTACTGTTCACCCTTGAGAATTTCGTGCGGATCGCCACCGGGGAAGCAGATCGGTTGACCCTGTGGAGCTACGCGCGAGCCTCGTCTCGTGTTCAAGAACAGACGCACGTATTTGGTCTGAGCGGCATCGATGAGTTCGCCATGTGGATCGAATCTCAGTCGTACTACCTAAGCGACGATCAGCGGCCTACCATGATCGCTGTTGCCACAGACCATGCCAAGGCGTTGCGTGAGCGCGTGGCTCGAAAGTGGGACATTCACGGTGCGGTGTTGCCGAACGGGTCCTGGGCAGACGTCGTTCGTGTTGATGACGACCCTGAGATTCCGATCTACGGCCTGCTGGAGGGGAGCGCAGGCAGATTGGTGCAGGCCATCGAGGGCGGCCCAATCGTCGTGTGGGTTGGTGCTGTTCCCGCTTCGACGGAGGAACCGCAGTCGTCTACGCCGTTCGAGAACATGATCAACTGCGTTGCCTACTGGATCTGGCAGCTTATGCCTGCACTCGAAGCGAGGCTTGAGCAGATCCCTGCGCTCTGCGTTGCGATCGACGTTGTGCTTGAGGCTCCCGAAAGCTGGACGGGATCTCTCGAAGGGGTGCCGACTGCTGGCGGTCCCGTCGCGCGTGTTGAAGTTCTGACAGATAGCGGGCTGAGGTTGACGGTCTTCCCGTCGATGATCAACGAGCTCATGTCTGGGGACAACCACGCTGAGCGTGCGCTCGTACGTGAGCTCCTCGGAGGCTTTGACGGCCTTGTCAACCCTCGCTATTGGTTGGGACGTGAAGGTATCGAGGAGGCGCTAGATCATTTCGCGCCTCTCGGCCCGAAGCGCATGATTTCTTTGTTCTCGACGAACAGCGACCGGGCACTCGTTCCGGGCGACCTGCCTGGCCTGCTTCGTAGTTCCGAGGCGGAACGTGATGAACTGCTGGACGACGAAGGCGAGTATCTGCGAACCGTCGGAGGGGTGACCGTCGGCCGTTTCGCGCCCGGTGACCGCACGAGAGTCCTGAACGAAGCCGTCGCGTTTCACTTTCGCGAGCTCGAACGTGAGATCGCAACGTTGTCCCCGGTCGGACTACTAGAGACGCTGCTCGCGCACCGGGAGGCAGCGGTGCATTCTTTGGCGTTGAAGCGGAAGAACGTGCGTTCGCGGATAGCTGCCTACGGCGAGCGAAAGCTATTCGCCGACGAGATCAAGGCGATGCCGCAGGATTCGCATGCTGCTGTGGCTCTTCGTTTCCTCATTGAGTATGTGGCTGCGCGGCCGCCTGCGGGAATACGACCCCTTTCGGAGGCACAGCTGGAGCGACTTCATGCTCGGGCGGCACTGATCGTGTCGCGTGGGTTCACGTCTGATCTGGTCAGGCACGAGGTCGAGGACACAGATCTCGGCTTCCTGGCGTCGGGGCGCATCGGGTTTCCCGATGGCACCTATCATGCTGGCAGCGAAGCGTTCCTCGCCGACGCGGTGCCTGCGCAGATTCGAGAGGCAACCGCTCGACGCGCCGATGCATCTGGCAGACCCGATGAGTCCAGCAAGCGGGACGTAGAAGCAGACATCGAAGAGATGGGACGGGCGGCACAGGTTGAGTGGGGCTTTACGCTGGTCGAGATCCTGGACTTCTTCCAGGCGCTTCAAAGCGTTGCCCTTGAACAGACATCGGCCGTAGCAGCCATGCGGTGCACGGACCTCGAAGCCGCCTTGGCAGCTGACCTCGAATGGACCGATGAGCGTGTGCGGGAGGCGCTTGAGCTTCATCTGCTGCAGCCGCGCCCGAAGTACCTCGACGTGCCAGATGGCTTCGCGGCTTCTGATGTCTGGCCTTGGCGCTTCAGTCGCAAACTGTCGTACCTTCGACGTCCGGTCATTCGTCGCCCAACGGCTAAGGGCGACGAGTACGTGTGGGGGGTGCGTCATCCCATCGATGCGGGCCGGTATCTCTGCAGCATCATTGAAGATGAGCGCCTTGCCGCCGACAGTCCCGAGATGCGCAAACTAATGACGCGGCTGCGGCAGCGCGGCGCTCAGAAGTTCGTTGACAACGTGGCCGCGCTAGCGCGCGGTCTGCGCATGGATGTCGACACGAACGTCAAGAAGATCGGGGGCCAGCTGATCACCCGCTCGAATGGGCAAGCTCTGGGTGACATCGACGTGCTCGCCGCCGATCCGGCGAGCAAGACGATCTATGCGCTCGAGTGCAAGGCGCTCGCAGGAGCCCGTACGCCTGCTGAGGTCGCGAACGAGCTGACGAAGACCTTCGGTTCGGGGGGTAAGAAGCGGTCCGCAGCAGAGAAACATCAAGAGCGTGTGGAATGGCTAGTTGGCAACCTCCCGAACGTCTTGTTGCATCTGAAGCTGCGCGACAGCGACCCCGCACTCTGGGCGATCGTTGGCGTGATGGTCACCGATGCCCACGTGCTCGCCCCACGGGTGGCCACGTGCCCGCTCCCGGTCTGTGCTCAAGCGGACCTGGAAGCGTTCCTGGCCGGCAGGCGAGCGCTTGCCGATGTCGCTGTGTAGGGCGACAAGATGGCCGTCGGCAAGGCGGCAGTCTCTTGGGACCAGGCTGTGACGTTGCCCGTTAGCGGTTAGCGCTCTTGTACGCGTCGCTCAGCCTCGGCGAGAAGCGCGGAGCCTGTCGTGTCGAGTGCGGTCGCGATGAGCGCCAAGCTCTGCACGGAAGGACTAGCGGTGGCGGCCTCGATCCGTTGCAGCCACACTCGCGAGACCCCGCCGACCTCGCTTTGGGGCAGACGGAGTTCTTTGCGTCGCTCGCGGATGACGTCGCCGAGGGCACGGAGCAGGGGATCGGCGGCGACCTTCGGCACTGCCGCTCACGCTGCCAACTATGGTTAGCGAAGTCTGCAAACGATCGTATGCAATCTGCGATATGTTGCGCGCATGTTCAGAGGCGCACCTCGTACACGGCGAGCCGGAATTGCGATCGCGTGCGCGCTCGCGCTTGGAGCAACGTTGCCCACCACCGCGAGCGCGTTCGAGAACGCCCTGTACCGAGGAACGGTCCAGGTCGCAAGCGGCGACGGCCGTGGGTGGGGACCGCGCGTCAGCGACGGCAGGAGCTACGTCCTCGATCTTCGCATTTCGCTGCCGCGCCAAGCCAACGAGACCGTCGGCACCACGACCTACAAGGCTGTGGGCGGCATCGTGGTCTGTCGCGGCACCGTGCGGCTCGTGGACGCGTCGCTTTGGCACGACGGTCGTGGCGCTGACGCCCTGTATCTCGCGGAGAAGCGGAGGTCGCCGAGTACGCGAAAGGCGTCCCCGGGCAAGCGTCGCGCGATCACCCGTGCGCGCAGATGGTGCCGCGCCGGGGCCTGGCGGTTCGGCCTGGGCTACGGGACCGCGTTCGAACCAGCGGCCAACCAGGTCAGCCTTCGCGACGGGATCGAAACCTGGAGCCCCAGCACGTTCACCCTCGCGCTCCGCTCGTGACATGTCCGCCCCGGCGCGCGGTGGTCGCGGAGCGCCCGGCGCACCCTGGGGCCCGCAGCGGTCAGGGCCGTCGCCGGCACTTTCGCGAAGAACTCTGTAGCGGCTGCGGCTCGGCAGCCGCTGCCTGGTCCGGTGCCGACGGTCGCGATCAAGATGAGCACGGCTGGTCTCGGGGTGTGCGACATCCGGATTGAGCGACCCAACTGGAATCTCGACTGGGTGCATGCCACGTGGCTGATGGATGGCCAGCTGCTCCCGGAACATGATGGGAAGACCTCGTTCCGTCTCACGGGCGGCGAGCTACGGGACGGCAAGTCCATACGTTCACTGCGCGCATGCAGCGCCTGGACATCCCCGGTGAGACCTATGACGTGAGCGCGAGAGTCGTGCGTTCAGGCCACTTCGGCTTACGGCGGTCCCGCAGAGTGCCGCAATGGCTCGCCGGCGCGGTGTCGCGATCCGTGTGAGCGCCGCACGCCGCTACTACCGCCTGCGCACGGTTTCGGTAGGGATCCCCGGCGGCGGGTGGGCTGAACGTGATGACCGTAACGGTGGCCAGGATGCGGTCCGTCTGTGCGGGGCGTACCTCGCCAGGATCAAGTGCGGCGCGCACCTGAAAGTCCGCGCTCAGCGGCTCTACCGAGGGCACGTTCTCGATGCCGCTAGCGGCATCGGGCTTCGTTTGGTCGTGATGGTCCGGGACGAGAGCTGCGCTGTGATCGATGCCGCTGGTTGTTCGGCACGACCTCTGCCAAGCTGTTCGGAGCGTGCGGCTGCTGAGGGCGGGCGTTTTGAAGGTGCTCGGGGAGATGCCCGGAGTGCAAAACCTCTGCAAAGTGCGATACTTCGCGTCATGGGCGGTGTACACTCAGTTATGGGCAATGGGGAGCAAGAGACGCGTCGTTATAGGACCGACGCCGAGGTGCGCGCGTTTCTGCGCGGTAAGGCCGACGAACAGGGGCTAACGAACGACGAGTTCGAGCTTGCCCTAGAACGAGTTGGCGTCGTTCCCGCTCTCGTGCTTGGCGATGATGAGCCGCCCGTTTCGGCGCGAACCGCTGCGCTCGCGGCGGAGGTGCTTGGCGTAACGAGCGCGAATGTGCTCATCGAAGACTGCTCCAGTGCGGTTCTGTTCCGGGCCGAGGGCAATCAGGAGGCTCAGCAGAAGGCGCTTGAAGTGGCACAGGGCTTGGTAGCTAGCTACCAGAAGATCATTGCGGTAGCTGGCTAGTCCCGTGGATCCAGTTGCGTGTGCCTCGCGGCTTCGCGCGGAGGCAGGAATACCCGCTGCCGCGCCGGTGGCCGACATCGTGGTGTCTATCGAGTCGATCGCCGGTGCGGCCGTCACACTGACCCAGCTTCCTCAAGGCGTTGCTGGACTTGTGCTAAGGGAACTCGGTGGCGTCTTCATTTTCGCCAACACCCGGGACGTCCCACAGCGTCAGCGGTTCACGCTGGCGCACGAACTCGGGCACGTTGCGCTTGGGCACGACTCACATGTCGATACAACCGAGGCCCTACTGGACTTCCGAGACCCGCAAGAAAGTGAAGCAAATCGCTTTGCCGCTGAGTTCCTCTTGCCGCGACACGCGCTCATGGAACTTTGGCCGGCCGAGAAGGCCCCGGAGGACGCAAATACAGCCATCGAAGTCATGCGGCTGGCGGCAAAATTCGGGGTGAGCTACCGAGCAGCGACGTTCCGAGTCCACAACGAGCAGTTCATCAACGCTGGTCAGCGCGACGTGCTGTTGACGATGGACAAGGCTCCCGCGAAGCAAATGCTCCGAGAGACGGCTGGAGTAGCAGACCTCGACGACACCGTCGCTCAGACGCGCAGCGGCTCGGGGATCCGCTTTCCGCATCAGGTCGCGGAAGCGCTACGCCGTGTCGCATCATCTGGAGTGTTCCCTCCCGACGTACTCGCGGAGCATTTCGGTATCGACCAAAGCCTCCTTGACTCCGCAGTCGGGGACG
>JBAZOW010000205.1:0-6667 GCA_041648495.1 Patulibacter sp. | reverse complement strand
CTCCCCACCCCCGGCCGGTGGTCCGAGCACCGGCGCACCCGGGGCGAGCGCCGCCGTGAGCGCCGCGGCGTCGGCGTGGTCGCGGTGCAGGTGCGTGACGAGCCCGGCGACCGCCGCCCCCGGCGTCGCCGGCACGACCTCCGGCGCCCGGAGCCCCTCGGCGCGCCCGACCAGCGGCGCGAAGACCGCTCCCGCGTCCTCCAGGGCGTCGACGACGACCGTCGCCCCGTCCGCCTCGATCTCGATTCCCGACCAGCCCAGCATCCGCGCCCGCATCGTCCGCTCCCGCGTCGTTCGTGCCCACCGGCCGGCGGGCTCGCGAAAGATATACAGCACGATCGTTCGTATTGTAAAGTCGGAGCATGGCTCGCCGCACCACCGAAGACGTCGCCCGCAGCCGCGCCGCCGCCGTCGAAGCCGCGATCGACCTGGCCTCGATCGAGGGGCTGGAGGGGATCACGATCGGACGCCTCGCGACCGAGCTGTCGATGAGCAAGAGCGGCCTGATCGGTCGCTTCGGCGACAAGCAGGCGCTGCAGCAGGCGGTGCTGGCCGCGGCGGTCGAGCGCTTCACCGACGCGGTCTGGCGACCGGCGGCGTCCGCCGATCCCGGCCTCCCGCGACTGGAGGCGATCGTCGACGCCTGGATCGACCACCTCCGCGCGGACGTCTTCCCCGGCGGCTGCTTCGTCACCACCGCGTCGGTCGAGTACGACGCCCGCCCCGGGCCGCTCCACGACGACGTCGCGACCGTCGTCCGACGCTGGCTCGCCGTGCTCGAAGCCGAGGCTCGGACCGCGCGGGACGCCGGGGACCTGCCGGCCGACCGTGACCCGGCGGACGTCGCGCTCGAGCTGCATGCCCTGGCGTCGGGGGGCAGTGTGGCGGGCCGTCTGATCGACGACCCCGCGGCGCTGGACCGCACCCGGCGAGCGATGCGCCGGGCGATCGGCCGGCCGACGACCGGCGGCTGACCGAGACCCGGAGGGCCCGGCCGACCGCCGTCGTCCTAGGTTCGTCCTAGGCGGGGAGCGCGACCTGCAGGACCGGGTTGCGCGTCGGTGCCGGGGACCCGCCGTCGGGCTCCGACGTCAGCAGCACCGCGTCGGCACCGTCGATCGTCTTCGCGGGGATCTTCGCGGTGCCGTTGCCGTCCCGATCGACGTCGAACAGGACCGTGGTCGGCTGCGGCGCATCCTGACCGGTCTGCACCCAGACCTGGTACTTCCGCCCCTCGCCGGCGGCGGGGAAGCCCGAGACCCGCAGCTCGTTCGCGTCGCCGTCGACGACGACCTCCGCACGTCCGCCCGGGGCCGCGTCGCCGAGCACCTGCCCGGCCACGACCGTGCCGCCCGGGCCGTCGGACGAGCCGCCGCCGATCCCGATCGCCACGCCGGCCACCACGATCACGACCAGGGCCGAGGCCAAGACCGCCAACGGACGGGGGCCGCGGAACGGCCCCAGCACCGTCGCCAGGCGCTCGCGCCACGACCGGGTCGCGTCGCTCTCCGATCGCTCCGGACCGGCCGCGTCGAACAGCTCCGCCTCACCACGAACGACACCCATGATCTGGGCCTTCATCGCGAAGTCGACGTCGATATCCGGTGCCGGAGCGTTCAGCAACGCCTCGCGCACCTTGGCGTAGGACTCGATCTCCCGGCGGAACTCCGGGTCGACGACCATCTGCGCGCGGACGTCGGCCTCCTCGGCCGGCGTGCAGGCACCGAGGACGAAGGGACCGATCAGGTCCGTCAGATCGGGGTCACGACGGCTCACTGGACACCTCCTGCCGAGATGGTAGAGCGCAGCTTGGCCAACCCACGGTTCATCCGCGCTTTCACGGTGCCCAGAGGCAGATCGAGCATCGACGCGATCTCGCTGTGGGAGTAACCGGAGTAGAAGGAGAGCACGATCACGTTGCGCTGCTCGGGCGAGAGCACCTCGAGCAGCTCGCGGGTGTTCCCGGCCTCGGCGCTCCGCAGCGCCGCGCTCTCGGTACCGGCGTCCGATGGAGCCGGGTGGCGTTCGGCCAACGCCTCGTCCTGGACTTCGTGATCCTTGGTGCGGGTCACGCGACGCAGGTAGTCGACCGCGCGGTTGCGGACGATCGTCAGCAGCCACGAGCGCACGCTGCCGACCGACGCGTCGAACGTCCGCGCGGACCGCCAGACCGCCAGGAACGCCTCCTGGCAGACCTCGTTGGCGGGCGCGGCGCTGCCCACGATCCGGTACGCCAGGGCGTACGCGGACGACAGGTGACGGTCGTAGAGGACCTCGAACGCATCGGCGTCCATCCCGACCACCCGCTCGACGAGCAGATGGTCGGCCAGACCCGAGACGGATTCAGGCGGAGGCGACATGACGGACTAGGAGCGGATCAGCGGGGCGATCGCCTTGACGACCTCGTCCTCGCTGAGGGTCTCGTCGAAGACGTCCGGGGCGGGCTGACGGCCGCGCATCAGGCGGATCGCGGCGGCGCCGCGTGCCTCGATCTGCACGATCGAGCCGGCCGCCGCCTGGACGTCCTTGCTCTCGATCATCGGGGCGGCACCGTCGTAGGCGCTGACTCCGGTGTCCTCGAGGGTGTTCGCCAGCGCCAGCGCCATGAAGGTCCGCTCGTTCCGCATCGGGAAGGTGAACTTCGGCAACGTGACCGGCTTCCCTCCCAGGTCGGTGATCGTCTTCTCGAGCGCCTCGACATGGGCGGACTCCTCGTCGCCGAAGCGCTTGGCCACCTTGGCCGTGTCCGTGGCGCCGGCGGCGCGCAGGAAGCCGCGACGGGAGTCTCCGGTCGGTGCCGGCTCGATCGGGGGATTTGGGGGCGGAATCGCTGCGGACGTGGACTGCACGGCGGTCTCTCTTCCTCAGGGGTGGCGCGCACCCTGCGCGCCGTCTCCCTCCCTATAACGGCGGGACTCGCCGATCGGATGCCCGGTGCCCGGAAGAACTCGACCGATGACGGAGGATCAGCCCCGTCGCGCCCGTCAGACGACCGGCGAGAACCCGGGATTCCCGGCGCTGCTCCAGACCGAGATCGTGTCGGCGCGCGACGCGTCGATCGACGTGTCGCCCTCGACGTGCCGCAGCACGACCGACCCGCCGTCGCGGGCCGCCACCGTCGCGGACAGCCCGAGGCGCACCCCGGCGTCGTGCAGGCCGCGCAGCAGCTCGGGGTCCTCGTCCTCGAAGCGGAGGACGGTGATCTGGCTGCCGACGGGCGCGTCGGCCAGCCGCACGCCGCACATCACCCGGTGGCCGGCGGCGATCGGGTGGCCGTGCGGGCAGGTCGTCGCGCTGCTGATCTGCTCGCGCATGCCCTCGATCACGTCCGGGCTGGCGTAGCGATCGATCGACTCCGCCTCCTCGTGCACCGCGTACCAGGGGATCCCGAGCACGTCGGTGAGGAACCGCTCGACCAGCCGATGGCGGCTGGTCACCTCACGGGCGATCTCGAGCCCCTGGGCGGTGAACGAGATCCGCTTCTGCACGTCCCGCACGATCAGCTGCGCGGCCTCCAGGCGCTTGACCATCTCGTGGACGGTCGGCGCGGAGAGCCCCAGACTGCGGGAGACGTTGGCGGCGGTCAACGGCTGGTCCGTCTCCCGAAGCCGCAGCAACGTCTCGAGGTACTCCTGCTCGGCGGGCGTGACTTGGTGCATCTTCGTCCGTGGTTCCGGGCGCCGCCGTGCGATCCACTGCGGATCACGGCGTGAGGTGAGGGAGACGGCGCCGCTTCACGTTCCAGCCTACCGCGGGCGAAGGGTCGACGAATGCGCTCTTCAGCTTCGACCTTCGAAGCGGTTCAATCCATCAGAAGATGCACACATCAATGGCTGCGAAACGATCCGTGTGGCGACCACGCACGCTCGAGGCGCTCGACCGATCGATGCATCCGACGAACGAGCGCGTCCTGCTCCGCCGCCTTCCGGCGGCCCGTCCGGGCCCACGGTGTTCGGTCGTGGAACTTCGGCCGCGCTTCCCAATCACGCAACGAAGGACCACACCATGCTTCGCAAGATGAAAGCCATCGCCGCCGCGGCAACCATCGCCGGCGTCGTCGCCCTCGCAGGGGCCAGCAACGCCAGTGCCCTGAACGTCGGCACGATCGGGACACCGGTGGGCACGGGCTCGATGACCCAGACCGCGCTGGCCGGCTCGTCCCGCATCGTCATCAACAGTGCGCTGCCCTACAACTGCACCACGACCGGGTCGACGTCGAACATCAATACTGGCGTCTACGGACTGCCCGCCGCCGTCGGAACGACGCAGCTCCAGTTCTCCTCGTGCAACAGCGTGTTCGGGAGCTTCGTCTGGGCCTGCACCAGCACCACCTCGTACACGTTCACGGGCGCGCCGGTCGGTGGCGTCACGGCGGGAAGCTACACCGGGATCTCGTGCCTGATCACCTCCTCCGCGGTTGGCTGCTCGGCCACGCTCAGTGGATCGATGCCGGTGCGCTACACGAACCCGTCGGCCACCACCCCCGGCGTCGTCACGGTCCTGACCGCGGGCCAGGCGCTCACCCTCTCGGGCAGCACCTGCCCGCCGGCGATCCTCCCGAACGGGAGCGTCCAGTTCGGTGCCCCGTCCGGCTCCGGAACGAGTCTCGCCAACCTGAACTACACGCTCACCGGGGCGTCCACGACGCATCCGTTCGTCTCGTAGTGGCGGTCCGGCGCGGCGGTCGATGGTTGCTGCTGCGCCGCCCACCGGGTGCCGTCGCCCCTGGATCGCGACGCATCGCCTCTTGCCCTGCCCGGCCGCACGGCGGTTGACTTGCTGGACGCGTCTCAGCAGGAGGCGCAACCGATTGCCGGGACGCGACCGGCTCCCGTATCCACATCGTCAGAAAGACCGAATCATGCATGTCAGGTTGAAGACCGCCGTTGCTACGGCAATCCTCGCCGGAACGGTTGCGCTCGCCGGAGCGAGCAGCGCGAGTGCCCTGAACGCCGGCACGCTCAGCGCTCCGACCGGACCAGGGACCCTCGCTCTGAGCGGCTCCGGAGGGGCGGTACGCATCGTCGTGAACAGTGCGGTCCAGATCAATTGTGCTTCGTCCAACTTGACGGTAACCCTCTCCACCGGCATCTACACGGCACCGGCGTATCTCGGCTCGGGACGATTCGCGTTCGGTTCGTGCCTCGGCGCGGCGGGATTCACCGCAAATTCGAACTGCGCGCTCTCGACGAGCTTTAACGCTGCGTCGGTCTCAACCGGTTCGCTCTCAGGAATCTCCTGCGTGATCTCGTTCCCGATGCTCGGCTGCACGGCGAACGTCTCGGGCACGGTGCCGATGAACTACACGAACCCGACGACGACGAGCGCCGGCGTCGTCACGGTGCCGGTGGCGGGTCAAGCACTAGCCGTGTCGGGCAGCACCTGCCCACCGGCAATTCTCCCGAACGGCACGGGCCAGATCGTCTCGCCGACGCTCCCTACCCTGTCGTTTCCCTGGAGCGGAGCGCCGTCCGGCCACCTGTTCCTGTCCTGACCACCGCGACGCAAGACGGGGCGGCGGTTCGTCCGCTGCGCCGCTCCTAAGCCCGCGGCGCTCGTTGACGCAGGCGGCGCTTCACCCACGAACGACGAGTCGAAGGAACCACGATGCATCACAGGATCAGAGCGATGGCCGCCGCGGTAGCCGCCGCCGGCCTCGTCGCGCTCGCAGGAGCGAGCAGCGCCAATGCCCTCAACGTCGGAACGATTGGCACCCCGATCGGCTCGGGATCGATGGCTTCGACAAGTTCGGGAGGACCTGCGCGCCTCGTCTACAACACGGGGTTCGGGCAGGCCGCCATCAACTGCACCGCCTCGACCCTTTCCACCTCGATCGCTACTGGCGCATACGCCCTGCCGGCGACCGTCGGCACCGGGCAGCTGCAATTCAGCTCCTGCGTCGGACCAGCCAGTCTCCTCTACGCGATCAACTGCACCTTGACGGCTTCCGTCGGGTTCACAGCTGCGCCCGTCGGGGGCTCGACCGTCGGCCGACTCTCGGGAATCTCGTGCGTCGTGAACAACATCTCCACCGGATGCACGGCGACGATCGGGGGTTCGGTACCGCTGAGCTACACGAACCCGACAGTCTCGACCCCGAGCGTCTTGACGACGCAAGTCGCAGGGCAAGCGATCTCGGCCTTGACCACCACGTGCGGGGGTACTACGACCGGGCCCCTTCAGCTCGGCACGCCCATCGGCACGGGGACGACCGTGACCAACCAGCCATTCACGTTCACGGGTGCCTCGTCCGGGCATCCGTTCCTCTCCTGACCGCGGCCCGCGGCGCCGCGAAGCACTCGCAGCGCCGCGCTGCCCTCATCGCCCCGGCGCCCACCAACGTCGGGGCTCGCGGTTCGCCGGCGCGAGATCTACCTCGCATACGCCGTCCCGACCTGCTGGAATCCTCCTCGTTCGGTTCGGGCGCGCGGCGTCCTCGGGCATCCAGCGATCCGAAGGCTCCATGCGTCAGCGTCCATCCGCCTCCCGTCGCGTCCTCGTGGCGCTCGCCCTCACGTCCGCCGCCGTCGCCACGGCCTCCACGCTCGCCGCGCCGGTGAACGCGCAACCCCTGTCGCCGCTATCCGCAGGCACCCGGGCCCAACCACCGCGCTCCGCGGGCGAGTCCACCCGGGCCTACATGGTCCAGCTCGACGGTCCCGCCGCC
>JBAZOW010000204.1:0-6679 GCA_041648495.1 Patulibacter sp. | reverse complement strand
CCGGCGTTCACCGGCAAGGAGCCGCCGCTGCGGCGCGACGTCCGCTGCGCCGACAATCCGGTGCCGGACATCAACGGCCCTGCGTCACAGGGCCCGGGCGATGGTTCTCGTCCCGGACCGCCGGCGCCGCCGATCAACCCGGTCAATAAGCGGGGGGCGTCGCGATGACCAGCGGATGGCGCGGGCACATCAAGGAAGTCGTCGCCTTGCTCGGGCTGATCATCGTCGGCTTGGCCGTCGGCGGCTACATCTTCGCCAACCAGAACGTCACGGCCCCGAGCTGGATGCCGATCCTCGGCAAGACGTTCTTCAAGATGGAAGCGCGGTTCACCAGCGCGTCCGGCGTGATGCCGGGCCAGGGCCAGACCGTGACGATCTCCGGCATCAACGTCGGCAAGGTCACCGGCGTCCGGCTGGACCGCGGCCAGGCGGTGGTCGGGTTCCGGCTGGAAGAGAAGTACCGCCACGTCTACCCCGACGCGACGGTGCTGCTGCGGCCGAAGACCCCGCTCAAGGACATGACCGTCGAGCTCAATCCGGGCACCAAGGCGGCCGGTGACGCGCTGCCCGAGGGCACCGTGCTGGACGTCTCGGCGACGCAGCCGGACGTCAACTTCGACGAGTTCCTGGCGACGATCGACACCGAGACCCAGGCCGCGCTGCAGATGCTGCTCGGCGACGCCGGTCAGGCGCTGGGCAAGAACGGCGGCAAGGCGCTGGCCCGGGCGCTGCGCCGGTTCGAGCCGCTGTCGCGCAACGGCAAGACCGCGGCCGAGCTGCTGGCCGTCCGCGAGAAGAAGATCAAGCGGCTGGTCACCAACGTCGGCAAGATCACCGGCGAGCTCGGCGGCGAGAACGCCCAGCTGACGGAGTTCGTCGAGTCGAGCGCGTCGGTGCTGAAGCGGTTCGCCGCGCAGAACGACAACGTCGCCGAGACGATCGCGCTGCTGCCCGACACCCTGGACTCGACCAACGAGGCGCTGGCCAAGGCCGGCGACCTGTCGGTCACCCTTGACGAGGGCCTGACCGCGCTCAAGCCGGCGACGTCCAACCTGGCGTCGAGCCTGGAGGAGATCGAGCCGTTCTCCAAGAAGACGACCCCGGTGCTGAAGGACCAGGTCCGGCCATTCGCGCGGGACGCCCAGCCGACCGTGCGCAAGCTGGTGCCGGTCAGCCAGAAGACCGCCGAGGCGCTCCCCGACCTGCGGCGGATCACCGACGTGCTCAATAGCTTCTTCAACACGATGGCCTACGACCCGCCGGGCGACGGGCCGAACGGCCAGAGCTACCTGTTCTACCTGCCGTGGGCGGGCCACAACACCAACTCGGCGGTCTCGTCCCAGGACGGTGTCGGTCCGCTGCCGCGGTCTACCATTGTGTTCGACTGCGGTGCGTTGAACCTGCTAGAGGTCGTGATTCCGCAGAACAATCCGTTCATCGGGAACATCCTCGATCTGCTGAACCAACCGAAGTTCAGCGATAAGGCCACCTGCGATAGCAACAGGAACGCCAAATGATCAAGGAAATCCCCTCGATCCCCAAGCTGCTGACCATGGTGGCGTTCGCCCTGGGCAGCTTCGGCGCGTTGCTCTTCCTGTGGCTGTCGTTCGGCGGCCCGGTGCCCTTCCACCCGAAGGGCTACCGCGTGCACGTGCAGTTCCCCGAAGCGGGGCAGCTGACCGAGCAGTCCGACGTGCGGATCTCCGGCGTCAACGTCGGCAAGGTGATCAAGGTCCACCCCAACCCCAACGGGCCGACCGACGCGGTGATCGAGATCAAGCCGCGCTACGCCCCGATCCCGGCCGCGTCCAAGGCCACGCTGCGGTCGAAGACCCTGTTGGGTGAGACCTTCGTCGAACTGGCGCCCAACCGTGGCAACGACGATCGGCCGCTGGCCGAAGAGGGCACGATCCCGGTCGGCGCCGTCGCGCCGACGGTCGAGCTGGACGAGCTGCTGCGGACCTTCGACGAGCCCACGCGTGAGGCGTTCCAGGTCTGGATGCAGGAGCAGGCCGGGGGCCTGGACGGCCGCGGGGCCGAGCTCAACGCGGCCTTCAAGGAGCTGCCCGAGTTCGTCGACAACTTCGCCGCGCTGTCGGCCACGCTCGACGCTCAGAGCAACGGCGTGCGCGAGACGATCTCCAGCACCGAGGCGTTCTTCCGGGCGTTGAGCGCCCGCCAGGGCGACCTGCGCGGCCTGGTCAGCGCGACCGACCGCACGTTCAACACGATCGGCGATCGCAACGAGCAGCTGGCGGCGATCTTCAAGGAGTTCCCCGCGTTCGAGCGGGCCTCGACCAAGATCCTGCCCAAGGTCACCGAGCTGGCCGACCAGGCCAACCCGACCGTGGTGCGGATGCAGAACGTGGCGACCGAGCTGACCCCGGCGTTCCAGGCGGTCGAGGACCTGAGCCCCGACCTGGCCCGCTTCATGACCCGACTGGATCCGGTGATCACCGCGTCCGCGAAGGGCCTACCGGCCTTCGACCGGGTGCTGGAGCAGTTCCCGCCGCTGCTGGAGGCCTTCGGCCCGTTCACGCGGTCGATCAACCCGCTGCTGCGCTACCTGGGCGAGCACAAGAACGACATCACGGCGTTCTTCGGCAACGTGACCTCGGCGACCAACACGCGTCAGTCGCTTGGCGGCAAGAGCATTGGGTCCGCTCACTTCCTTAGGGCTGGCGTTTCTATTAGCCCCCAGACGCTAGCCGTCCAGTCGCGTGCCTTCGGACAGAACCGCAATAACCCGTACATGGCGCCGGGCGGCATGAACGACCTGCCGACCGGTTTGCGCACGCTGACCCCGCAGACCTGCAGCAACGGCGACCCGTCGGCTCCGACGGAATCACCCCTCCCCGGGCAGATCGTGAATCTGCAAACCTATGCCTTCAAGGGCGGCGGGCGCGATGTGCCTCGCCCTGCCTGCATCGCACAGGGACCTCGCACCGGATACGGAACCATCTTCCCCCAGCTGACAGCTGACCCCGCGGACGCGGAAGGACCGACGCGATGAGCACGCGTACGACAAGTGGTGTCCTGGCCGTACTGGCCGGGATACTGGTGGTGCCGGGTGCCGCACAGGCCCTGGACCTGCCGGCGACGACGACCTCGACGTCGGAGGCGGCCCCGCCGACCACGACCGAGAAGCCGGCGACGACCACCACCGCGCCGGCCCCACCGACGACGGTCCCCACGATCACGGAGCCCGTTCCGCCGATCCCGCCGATCACCACGGCGCCGTCGACCGCCACCGAGCCGCCGGCGACGGCCGCCACGCCGCCCGTCCCCACGACGGGGACCACCGCGACGGTCCCGCGCGGTAACCGCAAGAACGCGCCCGAGGGCGAGGACGCCGACAAGGCGCAGGCCGAGCAGGCCAAGCAGACCCGCGCCGAGAAGCGGCGCGAGGCCCGCGCGGCGAAGAAGCAGTCCAAGCAGCAGACGGCCGCCGAGAAGCGCGCCGAGGCGAAGGCCGCCCGTGAGGCCCGCGAGAAGGCCGAGCGCGAAGCCGCGGCCGCCGCGACCACCACCGGTGAGACGCCCGCGCCCGATCCGGCCGCCGCCGTGGCCGGCGACGACCCGGCCGCGATGACGCAGAACCAGTTCGCGCCCGAGCTGCTCGAGCCCGGTCTGGCGTCGCAGGTCCCGAACTTCTTCATCGACCAGTTCCGGATCCCGCCGTTCCTGCTGCCGATCTACCAGGCCGCCGGCATCCAGTACGGCATCCGCTGGGAGATCCTCGCCGCGATCAACGAGATCGAGACCGACTACGGTCGCAACCTGAACATCTCGAGCGCCGGTGCGCAGGGCTGGATGCAGTTCATGCCCGCGACCTGGGCCCAGTACGGCCTGGACGCCAACGGCGACGACAAGGCCGACCCGTACAACCCGGTCGACGCGATCTTCTCGGCCGCCCGGTACCTGAAGGCCGCGGGGTCGGACACCGACATCCGCAAGGCGATCTTCGCCTACAACCACGCCGACTGGTACGTCAACTCGGTGCTGGCGCGCGCCCGCCTGATCAGCGTGCTGCCGACCGACCTGATCGGCTCGCTGTCCGGCCTGACGCAGGGCATCTTCCCCGTCACGGGCGAGGCCAGCTACGTCGGGGCCGAGGACGGCGACGTCGAGATCGGTGCGGCCAAGTCGGTCCGCAACGCCGAGATCACCGCCAAGGCCGGCGCCGACGCGGTCGCCGTCCAGGACGGCACCGTCACCGCGATCGGCGAGACCGTCCGCCTGGGCAAGTTCGTCCAGGTCCGCGACGTCTACGGCAACCTCTACACCTACGGTCACCTCGGCGAGGTCGCCGAGACCTACGCGGCCGCCAAGGACGAGGCCGAGACCGAGGACGCGCCCCAGACGGGCGACGCCACGGGCACGTCCAGCGATCCGGCACCGCGCGGTGCCGCGTCGAACAGCGACCGGCCCGCCGGTAAGGCGAAGGCCGGCAAGGGCAAGAAGGCCCAGGCCGACAAGGCCGCGCCGGCTGCGCCCGAGCAGACGTCGACCGACAGCACCCCCGCGCCGAGCGGCAAGGAGCGCGTCTACGCCAACCCGGACTACGCCGCGGCGTCGTCGAGCCCGAGCGCCGCTCCGCACGGCGACCTGGCCGCGACGGACCCGTCGACGGTGCCGTCCAAGCCCGATCCGCTGCTGACGCCGGAGCTGCCGGCCGAGACGACCCCGAGCGTCGAGGCGTCGACCAAGGGCATGGTCATCCGCCCGCTGCGCAAGGGCTCCCGCGTGGTCAGCGGGACCAAGCTCGGCACGGTCGCCACCACCGAGGCGTACAACGACGCCCGCGGTCGCAAGCGCGCCGCCGCTGACGCGGCCGTCGACACGTCCGCCGGCGTCGGCGAGGACGTCGCGACCGACACCGCCGAGACGCTCGACCCCACGGCGGAGAGCGGACGGATGACGTTCGAGATCCGCCCGGCGGGCAAGGGCGCGCCGCGGATCGACCCGCGGCCGATCCTCGAGGGCTGGCAGCTGCTGCAGACCTCGTCGGTCTACGCGGCCAACGAGTCCGAGGGCGACAACGCGATGTTCTCGCGCAGCGCCAACGCGACCGCCGGTCAGGTGCTGCTGATGACGAAGGCGCAGCTGCAGCGCCGCGTCCTGGCCGACAAGAGCCTCGACATCTACGCGGTCGGGCGCCAGCAGATCGCGGCCGGTCTGATCGACCGTCGCGTGCTGGCCACGCTGGCCTACCTGTCGGCCAACGGCCACAAGGTCGCCGTCTCGTCGCTGAGCCGCCCGGGCGCGATCACCTCGTCCGGCAACGTGTCCGACCACTCGTCGGGCAACGCGATCGACATCGCGGCCGTCGACGGCGAAGTGATCAGCGCGGCCACGCAGGGCACGGGCTCGATCACCGACACGACGATCAAGCGCCTGCTGCAGTTGCAGGGCACGGTGCGTCCGCACCAGATCATCAGCCTGATGACGCCGGCCGACTTCGGCGGCGCGAGCAACATCCTGGCGCTGCCGGACCACGACGACCACATCCACGTCGGGTTCCAGGCCGACGCGACCGACGACCCGCTGCTCGGTCAGCAGCTCGCGTCGGCGCTCAAGCCGGGCCAGTGGGATGACCTGATCGACCGCCTCGGCAAGATCAGCAACCCCAAGGTCAGCGCCAAGCCGTCCAAGTACGCGCTCAAGGTCAAGAAGCAGAAGAAGACCGCCGCCGAGCGCTCGCTCGGCCTCGGCGACTGAGTCGCAACCGCAACGACGTACCCCGGCCCCGGTGCTCACGAGCTCGGGGCCTTCGTCGTTCTGGGCGACGCACCAACCGTAGGACCCGGTCCCCGGGACCGGGCCCTACGACAGGTACATACGCTGTTCCCAGCCCGGCAGCGGGCCGGGGTCGTGGTCGGACTCCTGGCCCTCCACGAGTTGGGACAGCGTGACGCCCAGGCCCTCGGCCAGGCGCGCCAGGCACTTGTACGTGAGGTTGCGCTTGCCGCGCTCGATCTGGCTCACGTACGTCCAGTGGAGCTGCGCTGCCGTGGCGAGCTCCTCCTGGGTCATGCCCGAGTGGATCCGCAGATCGCGGACCCGCTGGCCGAACCGGACCAACACGGGGTGATCGGCTTCGGGGTCGGTCGACCCGCCGGCGGTGCCCTGCGCTTCGCTCACAACGCGTCCGGCATCAGTCGTCCGGGTGTGGTGTCCAGCCCGTGGGCCAGCATCAGGATGCTCTTGTAGGTCAGGTTGCGCATGCCACGCTCGATCTGGCTGATGTAGGTCCAGTGCAGGTTGGACGCGAAGGCCAGATCTTCCTGCGTCATGCCCGCCGCGCGTCGGCAGGCCCGCAGGTGGGCGCCGAACGCGGTCAGGTCCGCGTCGGACAGGGCGACGCCGTCCTCGGCGTCCGGGTCGGCCAGCGAGGGGGTCGGGGAGAGGCTGCTCATGATCGCTCCGGGAGACGGAGGGGACGAGGGCGCCGGGGCGCCGCTAGTTGGCCCGCTGCGGGGTCGTCTTGGGCAGCCCGTCGAGCAGCTTCGACGCCGGCATCTCCAGGCCACGGGCGATCTTCAGCAGGTTGAGCAGCCCGGGGTTCTGGGCGCCCTGCTCGACGTGGCCGATCGACCCGACGTTGACCGACGCGCGGATTCCCAGATCGCGCTGGGTCCAGCCGCGAGCCCTCCGCTGCGCGCTGATCCGTCGACCG
>JBAZOW010000203.1:0-6679 GCA_041648495.1 Patulibacter sp. | reverse complement strand
CTCGCGCGCCAGCTCGGCCCGCGCGGCGTCGGCGAAGATCGCCCGCGCCCGGCTGTCGGCGACGATGTGCAGCGCCTCGGTCGCCGACGAGTGCGGCGAGATCGTCGCCGGAGCCAGGCCGACGCCAGCCAGGCCGACCACCAGCTCGACGTACTCCAGGCGGTTGGAGGCGAGGATCGCCACGTGGTCACCGGGCGTCAGGCCGAGCCCGCCGAGCGCGGCGTTGCCGACCCGGTGGATCCGTTCCCGCAGGGCCGCGTAGCTGAGCGTCCGGTCGCCTTCGCGCAGGGCGATCTTGGCTGGGGTCCGTCCCGCCGAGACGCGCACGCCGTCGGCGACGGTCAGCGGGACGAAGGTCGCAGGCAGCCCGCTCATGCCAGGCCGAACACGTCGAGGGCGTTGTCGCGCAGCAGCTTGCGACGCGACGCGGGACGCAGGCCGAGCCCGTCGATCTCCTCGATCGCTCGCTCCGGCCCGATCACCGGCCAGTCGGTGCCGAAGAGGCACTTGTCGGCGCCCCACGAGTCGGCGTAGCGGACGTACTCCTTCGGCCAGTGCTTCGGCGCGTAGGCGTCGGCGGCGACGTAGATGTTCGCGTGCTTGAAGGCCATCGCGATCATCTCCTCGGTCCACGGCCACCCCATGTGGATGCCGATGATCTTCAGCTCGGGGAAGTCGATCGCCACCCGCTCCAGCGTGATCGGCCGGCCGACGCTCTCGAGGATCCGGTCGCGCCGGTAGTCGAGGCAGTGCCCGACCTGCATCATGATCGGGATCCCGAGCTCGCAGCACTTCGCGTAGTACGGGTAGTAGCGGGCGTGGTCGGGCGCCAGGCCGAACCAGTGCGGGTAGAGGTGCGCCCCGACGAAGCCGAGCTCCTTGACCGCGTACTCGAGCTCGCGCAGGCCCTCCATGCCGCGGGTCGGGTCGATCCCGGCCAGCCCGGAGAACCGGCCGGGATGCTCGGCGCAGTAGTCGGCGACCCGCTGGTACGGGATCTCGTACGAGTGGCGGATCCGCAGGTCGCCGGCGCGCGTGGCGATCAGCAGCGAGCGCTCGACGTTCGCCGCGTCCATCTTCGCCACGTACTCGTCCATCGGCACGCCGCGGCGCAGCGCCTCGGGCATCCGGACCTTGTCCATGAAGTGCTCGTCGACGCCGACCTGGTCCTCCGCGACCTCGCGCGGGGTGTGCGGGGCGACCACGATGTCGATCGCGCCGTAGTTCTCTGTCTCGTTGCTCATGCGGTTCCTTCGGGGGCGGGGTCGTCGTGCGGGGCGGCCGCGTCGGCGGCGGGGTCGGGGGTGCCTCCGTGGGAGGCCCAGACGTCGTGGGGACCGGGGTCCATCCACAGGCGCAGCACGTCGCGGCGGGCGTAGTGCCCGCGGGGGTCGATCAGGGCGTGGAGGTCGTCGATCGCGTCGAGGTCGATCTCGGCGGTGACGAAGGTCTCGTCGAGCCCGACGTGCGGCCCGGCGAGGGTCGTGCCGTCGGGCGCGATCACCGCCGACCAGCCGCCGCCGGCGGGCTGGATCGCCTGCGGGCCGAGCTCGTCCTCGAAGACCGCGACCATCTCCGGGGTCAAGGGGTTCTGGGCGACCACGACGAAGCACTGACCGGTGACCGCGTGGGCCCGGCTGAGCGCGTCGACCTGGACGTCGAAGCTCTGCTCCATCCCGCGCTGGGTCGAGAGCCCGGGCCACGACGCGGCGTGGATCTGCTCGCCCTGCAGGATCAGCGCCTGCCGGGCGAGGTTCATCATGTGCTCCCAGCAGACCAGGCCGCCGACCCGGCCCAGCCGGGTAGCGAAGACCGACAGCGACGAACCGTCGCCCTGGCCCCAGACGTAGCGCTCGGCGTAGGTCGGCTGGAGCTTGCGGTGGACCCCGAGCAGCGTGCCCCGGTCGTCGATGTGCAGCTGGGCGTTGTAGAGCGTGCCGCCGTCCCGCTCGGAGATCCCGATCACGACGTTGACCCCGGCCCGCCGGGCCGCCTCGCGCAGCTGCGCGACCTCGGGGCCGGTGCGCTCGATCGAGGCCGCGCGGTACCGCTTGTTGATCGCGAACTGGTCGGCCGGCGGGTAGAGGTTGATCCAGTACGGGAACCCCGGCACGAACGCCTCGGGGAAGACGAGCAGGTCGATCCCCTGCTCGCCGCCCCGGGCGATCAGCGCGCACGCCTTGTCGACGGTCGCCTCGGTGTCGAGCAGCACCGGCGCGGCGTGGACCGCCGCGACGACCGACGTGGCCTTCGTCGTCATCTCAGTCCCCCGCACTGCGACCACCGCGCTGGGTCAGCTGCGAGAGCCCGACCGCGATCACCAGCGCGCCGCCGTAGAACAGCTGCTGGACGTAGCCCTCGGCCCCGAGCAGCTGCAGGCCGGTGATCCCGACCGCCAGGAAGTAGACCGCGACCAGGGTGCCCCAGGCGTTGAACCGGCCGGGCATGATCGCCGTCGCGCCGAGGAACGCCCCGGCGAACGCCGGCAGCAGGAAGCTCGGGCCGGAGGTCGGGTCGGCCGACCCGGAGGTCCCGGCGTAGAGCACGCCCGCGACGCCGGCCAGCAGCCCGGCCGCGACCAGGCCGCCGACCCGCACGCGGTCGACCCGCAGGCCGCTCAGGCGGGCGACCGCGCGACCGCGGCCGACGATCAGCATCCGGCGTCCGAGCGACGTGAACTCGAGCACGTACCAAAGGCCGATCACGGCGATCAGGGCGTAGTAGAACTGCAGCGGGACGCCGAGCAGCGTGCGCTCGACCGTCCACTCGCTGAGCGAGCTCGCGATCCCCGAGACCGTGGTCTGGCCCGAGATCATCAGCGTCAGCCCGTAGGTGAACGTGCCGGTGCCGAGCGTGACGATGATCGGGTCGATCCGCCCGTAGGCGATCACCAGCCCGTTGACCAGGCCGACCGCGCCGCCCGCCAGCACCGCGGCGAGGATCGCCGCGACGATCGGCCAGCCGTGCTGGACGTTGAGCACGCCCACCACCACGCTCGAGAAGGTCAGCGTGTAGGCGAGCGAGAGATCGATGTCCCCGGTGGTCAGCGGGACGATCAGGCCGAGCGTGAGGATCAGGAAGACGGCCTGGGTCGAGAGCATCGACGACCAGTTGGCCGAGGTCGCGAACGTGTCGGGCTTGAGCACGCTGAACAGCACGACCAGGCCGGCCAGGCCGATCAGCAGCGCCAGCCGGCGCGGCATCTCGTCGGGCAGCTTGCGGGCGCGACCTCCGGCCGGGGTCGGCGGATCCGGATCGGACGCGGACGCGGCGGTGGGTGCGGTGGATGTAGACATGGAGATCGAGGTCCTTTGGGGTGCTCAGCGCGGGGTCGGGGCGGCCGCGTCCGCGAGGGTCACGCTGCTCAGGCAGCGTTCGGTGATCCGGTCCTTGTTGACGTCGGCGCCGCTCAGCTCGGCGACGATCCGGCCCCGGGCGAAGACCAGGACGCGGTCGCAGACGGCCGCCAGCTGCTCGTGGTCGGCGCTGGCGCAGATCACCGAGCGGCCGCCCGCCGCACAGGCGCGGACGACGTCGAAGATCTGGCCGCGGGCGCCGATGTCGACGCCCTGGGTCGGCTCGTGCAGCAACAGCAGCCGGGGCTCGGTCTGCAACCACTTCGCGATCACGGCCTTCTGCTGGTTCCCGCCGGAGAGCGCGGACAGCGGAAGGGCCGGATCGCGCGGCCGCACGTCGTAGCGCTCCATCAACTCAGCGGTCGACCGGGTCATCGAACTCCGACGCAGGCGCAACGAGCTGCCGTGGTCGTCGAGTACCGGCATCGTCACGTTGTCCGTGACGCTGAGCTCCTGGACCGCGCCGTCGTTCTTGCGGTCGGCCGGGATCAACGCGACCCCGGCAGTGGTCGCCCTCCACGGCGCGAGCGCCGGAAGTCGGTGGGGCACGCCGTCGAGCGTCAGCTCGCCGGCGTCGGGGGATACGGCGCCGCAGAGCGCGTACGGGACGTGCTCGAAGCCCGACCCGAGCAGGCCGGTGACGCCGAGCACCTCCCCCGCCCGGACGTCGAAGTCGACGTCCGTCAGCGGGTCCGAGGTCAGGCCGCGGACCTGGGCGAGCACCGCGGCCTGCTCGTCCGGCGACGAGCCGTCGAGCGCCGGCGGGGTCTGCGCGCCGAGCCGCCGGCCGATGATCAGCTCGACCAGGTCGCCGTGATCACGGTCCGCGGTGACCACGGTGTCGACGAGCCGGCCGTCGCGCATGATCGTCGCGCGGTCGGTGACCCGCAGCACCTCGTCGATGTCGTGCGAGACGAACAGCACGCTCGCGCCGGACGCGGCGACCTCGCGCATCAGCGCGAACAGCTGCTCGACCTCCTCCCGCGGGAGGAAGACGGTCGGCTCGTCGAGCACGAGCAGGCCGGTGCTCGGCCCGTCCGCATGCTCGCGGGCCTCCCGCATCCCCTCCATCGCGCGGGCGATCGCCAGCTGCGCCCGTTGCACCGGCCGGACGTCGGCGACGGTCGCCGCCGGGTCCAGGTCGATCCCGTAGCGGTCGAAGACCTCCCGCGCCCGTCGCCGTTCCTCCGCCCACGAGATCCGCAGCCGACGGTGCGTGATCTCGGCCAGCCGCAGGTTCTCGACGACGCTCAGCGACTCGATCAACCCGAGGTCCTGGTGGACGAACTCCAGGCCCAGGCGCTTCGGGGCGTCCGGAGCCATCGGCAGCGGCACCGACCGGCCGGCGACGGACAACCGTCCGCCGTCGACGTCGTGGAACCCGGCCAGGACCTTGATCAGGGTCGACTTGCCGGAGCCGTTCTCGCCGAGCAGGCCGTGGACCTCGCCGGGCGCGACCGTCAGGTCGACGCCGTCGAGCGCGAGCACGCCGGCGAACCGCTTGGTGAGTCCCGTGATCTCGACGCAGGACGGGGCAACGAGCGCGTTCATCGGTCTACTTCAGTCCCCAGAGGGTCAGGTAGCCGTCCTTGAACTCGTCGCCGTAGCCCTGCGTGGGCTTCGGCGGCGTGCCGGCGTCGGCGATGTTCTCGGCGTCCCAGACCCGGATCGGCGTGTCGGGCGTGGTCGCGTCGTCGGCGTTGCCGTTGACGATTACGCGCAGGACGCGGTCGATCGTGGCCCAGCCGGTCCACTCCAGGTTCTCGCCCATCGTCGAGGCGACGGTGCCGTCGGCGATCCCGTTGAGCGCGAAGCCCTGGCCGTTGAAGCCGGTCAGCTTGACCTTGCCCTTGCGGCCGGCGGACTGGATCGCCGGGACGATCTGCGTCATCGCGCCGTCGTAGATCGCGATCACCCAGTTGATGCTCGGGTCGCGCAGCAGCGCGGTCCGGGTCTCCCCCTGGAGCTTGGTCGACCAGTCGGTGATCGGGACGTTGAGGACGGTGTTCTCGCACGACGCGCACTTGGCCGCCATCTCGTCCTGGATCATCTTGACCAGGCCCTTGCTGGCCGGGGCCTCGTCCGCGGTGACGATCAGCGCGTTGACCTTGTCGCCGTCGACCGAGATCGGGTAGTCGGCCATCAGCTTGGCGCCGAGCGGGAACGGCCCCGGCTGGACGGCCGTCAGGCCCTCGGTGTTGGTCGCGGGCAGCGTGCCGTCGGGGAACTCCGTATCGAGCGGCACGTGGTTGGCGATCACCGGGATCTTGGCCGCGTTGGCCGCCTTGATCTGCGGCTGCAGCTGCGACGGGCTCGGCGAGCCGTTGAGCACGATCGCGTCCGGCTTGGCGTTGATCGCCTGGTTGAAGCACTTGACCCAGCCGCCGACCGAGCCGTCGTTGGCGCAGTCCTTGACCGTGATCCCGGCTTCCTTGGCGGCGGCCTTCAGGCCGACGTTGATCTCCTGGACGAACGGGGTCGACGGGTAGTCCGGGACGAGCGCGATCGTCTTCCCGCGGGCGCCGGTCCCGTCGAACGCCGGACCGGGCTCGATGAACGCGGGAACGCCACGGGCCTCGTCGACCGCGGCCTTGGCGCCGTCCTGGTCGAGGCCCTCGGAGGCCGCCGCGGTGGTCCCGTTGGCGGTGGAGCCCGCCGCGGCGGGCTTCTCGTCGTCGCCACCGCAGCCGGCGAGTAGGAGGGCCGCGCAGCTCAGCGCTGCGAGGCCCGCGGTGCGAAAGGTGGTTCTCGACATCGTGTTCATCACGTCCTTTGGTCCGGGATCTGGCCCCGGAAGTCAGCAGTAGAGGTAATGACTACGTATGCAACACGATGGACAACTCTGCGTCAAGTGACCGGTTGGCAGATCGATCGGGACGGGTTCTCGACAGCGGGACAAACGCCCGTCACGGCCGAACTGCCCGGAGCCCCAAGCCGTCCGCGGGCGGACCGCAGGTCCCCCGCCGCACCAGACGCACGGGGAAGACGCGGTGGACCGGACCGGCCGGCGTGGCCGGGTCGAACCGCCGCAGCACCATCCGCACCGCGGTCCGGGCCATCTCCGCCGCCGGGCGGCCGACGGTGCACAGGTCGAGCGCCACCCAGCCCGCCGGGACGCTGTCGTCGCAGCCGACGATCGACAGCTCGTGGGGCACCCGCACCCCGCGTCGGCGCGCCGCGTCGAGCGCCCCGAAGGCGATCACGTCGTGGGCGCAGAAGAGCGCCGTCGGCGGCCGGTCAAGGGCCAGCAGCTCGGTGCAGCCCTGGCTCCCGAAGCGGTGCGCGTAGGCGCCCTCGCGACGCAGCGCGTCGTCCCAGGGCAC
>JBAZOW010000202.1:0-6681 GCA_041648495.1 Patulibacter sp. | reverse complement strand
CCTCGACCAGCGACGCGTCCTGCGCGGGATCTTCGCCGCCGAACGTGCCGAAGGCGATCAGCGCGCCGACGATCACCATCGCCGCGAGCAGCGCGGCGCCGACCAGCTGGCCGCGCCGCGCGGTGTCACCGCCCGCGGTGTCGCTCACGCGATGGCGACGTCTTCTTCGTCGGCGTCGAAGCCGACCGGGCCGGACGGCGGACGGTCCGGGCCGAGCACGAACCGCGCGACGCTGATCAGGAAGAGCAGCGTCATCGCCGCCGCGCTACCGGTGCAGAACGGGCAGAACGCGTCGAGCGTGATGTACGCGCGGTACATCATGTACATCGAGAAGAGGAACCCGACGCCGGACACGACCACGAGCAGCAGTCGCGCCGTCTCTCCGCGCAGGGTCAGCAACCCCAGGATCGCCACGTAGCCGGCGACGCCGAACGCGGTCACCGGCAGGCCCAGGAACTCGGACCAGCGAGAGGTCTGGACCACGCTGCAGCCCGAGACCAGGCACTGCCCGCCGGAGGCGATCTTCGTGTAGGTCAGATAGACAGCGCACCCCAACCCGACGACCGCGAGCAGGTACGACGCGATTTTCAGGTTGCGGTCGCGCATTATCGCGTCGCCTTGGCGTTCTTCGAGGCCTCTTCGACCGCGGAGGCGATGTCCTCGACGCTGTTGAAGTTCGGCACGTGGGTGTACTCGTTCGTGCCGCGCGCCTGGACGTAGACCGACGGGGTGCCCTGGACGTTGAGCGCGGTCGCGAGCTTCTCGGCCGACTCGGTCAGCTTCTTGCTCTCGTCGGTGTCCGCGGTGTTGAGCTTGTCCTGACCGAGGCCCGGGGTGCCGGCGGCGATCGCCTTCAGCTTGCGGTCCGTCGCCCAGGTCTCGCTCTCGTCGCCCTGGTTGTTGAAGACCATGTTGACGAAGGGGAAGAACGCGTTCTGCGCCACCAGGTTGTGGGCGGCGTTGCGGGCGGCCTCGCCGTCCGTCGTGCCGGCCGCGGCGTCGCGGAAGTTGACCAGACGGACCTTGAGGTTGGCCTTGCCGGTGCGGACCAGCTGCTTGACGACCTCGGGGTGCGTGTCGACCGCGTGCATCTGGCAGGCCGGGCACTTCAGGTCGGCGATCTCGATGATCGTCGCCGGCGCGTCCGGGTTGCCGAGCGTCTCGCCCGTCTGCGGGATGCCGTTGTAGAGCGCCGCCGTCTCGTCCGCGCCCTTCACCTCGACCTTCTGGCCGTCGACCGTGACGTCCTGGGACGCGAGGTTCTCCGTGGCGTCGCCCCGGAACAGTCCGAGCGCGAGCACCAGGGCGACCACGGCGACGATCGCCACGCCGGCGCCGCCGAGCAGCTTCAGGCGCTTGGACCGTTCACGCGCCGCGCGCTCGGCTGCTTCGCGTTCGAGGCGCGCCTCACGCGCAGCCTCTTGCTTCTTCTTTGCTCCGGACATGCGGAGCATTGTGCCGCATCTGCAAGCGCGTGCCCTGAACAGATGATAAACGGCAGATCAGTGCCCAGACGATCGGTACAGCCGACCGTGTTTCCGGGGTACGGATCAGCGGATCCGCGCGGGCAGCGTGGCGTCGACGCGGGCCCGATCCTTCGTCTGCAGGGCGATCTCGAACCTCCAGCGCCCGCGGGCTCCGAGCGGCACGGTCGGGGCGATCCAGCGTCCGGGTCCGGCCGCGGTCGCGGCCACTTCGACGGGCGTGTCGGACGAGCCCATCCGCCCCGGGGGAACCGCGCGGATTCGCAACAGACGACCGTCCGTCACGGGTCGTCCGTCGGCTCCGCGGACGGTCAGCCGCATCGCGTTGTCCCCCACCCGAGCGGGCGTGATCGCCAGGCGCAGCTCCAGATCGCCGACGATCTGACGGACCGACGCCGGCCGGCCCGCCAGGGTCTTCGGGGTCGGGTACCCCGCGAGCGCGCCGGTGACGATCAGCACCACCACCAGCAGGAGCGCCTCGCTGCGCACCGCGGTCCGGACGTGGCGCGCGGAGGACTCCGGGTCCGGAGCCCCGTCGTCGCCGGCCCGTCCGTCGTTGCCCACCGCGACGGCGGAACGCTCCGACCCCCGGGCCTCGGTTGAGGCCTCCGCCGCAACCGCCTGCTCGAGGCGCGGCATCAGGTACTCGCGCTGCAGCACCGCGATCGCGATCACGATCAGCAGCACCACGACCTTGACGAACAGCGCGCGGCCGTAGGCGGTGTCGGCCAGGTCGTAGAGCGTCGTCAGCGAGAGCAGCGAGAGTCCGGTGCCCGCCAGCGTCAGCAGCGCGACCGCCGTCAGGGCGACGGGCGAGTACCGCAGCAGGACGGCGGCCAGCAACCGCGTCCGGTCCGGGTCGGAGGGCAACGCCCGGGTGGCGTGGGGCAGCACCAGCAACAAGCCAATCAGCCCGCCGATCCACGCGCCCATCGCCGCGACGTGCACGATCTCGATCGGCACCAGCGCGATCGCGGGGGACGCGACCGCCGCGTGCCCCCCGAACGCCGGAGCGACGTTCAGGACCGCGGTCAGCAGCAAGGCCACCGACCCCCACGACGGCCGCGCCGCGTCGCCCCGGACCACGGCCGGACCGAGCGTCGCCACCCCCGCGAACGCCAGGGCGGAGACCCCGAGCCAGGCCCCCGGGCGGCTCCCGAGCGCGTCGAGCACCCCGCGGTCGGTCTGCGCCGCTTTCAGCACCAGGGCGGCCAGCGAGCCGATCGCCCCGACCACGGCGAACCAGCGCAGCGTCCGCCCCGCGACCCGGACGAAGGCGGCGTCGGCCGACGCCGCGGCCGTCCCGTCCCGGCGCAGGGGCGCCCAGACCGCGAGCGCCAGCACCAGCAGGCCGGTGACCGCACCGATCCCCAGCAACCGAACCGCACGGGCGACCGCGAGCGCGGTGCCGGTCCCGGGGTCGAGCACGACCCAGGCGAGGGCGATCGCGGCGCCGGTCAGAGCAGCCAGCAGCACACCCAGGAGCACCCGCCGCGACACGGGCTCGAACCGTACCGACGATCCGTCGGACCCGCGTCGTCCGGACCGCGAGCGCACCGTCGCCCCCGCCGCCGGGCGCGGATGGTCGCGCGCGCCCAACCGGCGACGTACCCCACCCGTTCGGGGTATCGTGCGAAGCATGGACGGGAGCGAACGACCGCGACGCTGGCGCACTCGCGCCGCGATCGGCGTGGGTGGCGTGATGCTCCTCGTCGGCGGCGGGTTCGCCGTCACGGCCGCGACCGGGGCCTCGCAGGACCCGGCGCAGCAGCTCCGCGTTTGGACGCTGGACGCTCCGGCGCTCCCGCTCCCGATCGACGAGAGCCCCGCCCCCACCCCGGACGCCGCCCGCGGCGGCAACAGCGACGCCGACGCGAGTACCCGTGCCGACGGCGAGCGCTCGCGCGACAGCCTGCCGTCCGGAGCCGCGAGCGACGCCGACGTCGAGCGCGCGCTGGCGCGGGCCCTGGGGGCGAAGTCCGGCGGCGATGGGCTCGTCAGCCGCGCGACCCTCAACCGCGACGGAACCGCCACGATCCCGCCCGACGCACCCTCGCGAGTCGCGGCGATCATCCAAGCTGGCAACGAGGTCGCCCGCAAGCCGTACGTCTACGGCGGTGGCCACGGCCGGTTCGCCAACTCGGTCTGGAGCGACACCGCCTACGACTGCTCCGGATCGATCAGCTTCACGCTGGCCGCCGCCGGGATGATCGACGCGCCGATGACGTCCGGCGCCCTGGCCGACTGGGGCGAGCCCGGTCCCGGCAAGTGGGTGACGATCTACGCCAACGCCGAGCACACCTTCATGTACGTGGCCGGCCTGCGGTTCGACACCTCCGGCCGGCAGGTCACCGGATCGCGCTGGCAGACCGCCACGCGCAACCTCAGCGGCTTCCGCGTCGTCCACCCCAAGGGCCTGTAGCCACCCGCCGGGCCTGACGCGTCGGGCCTGCGCCACGAAGCCGCCGACGACGACGACGCGGATCACGGGGCTGTAGCCGGCGTGGCCGGTCGCCCCGCCGCGACCGGGAGCCGGGAGGCGCGGCCGCCTACCGGGTGGACCGGCGCTCCGGGGTCACGCGGAAGATCCCGCCCCCGGCGCTGCTGACCAGGACCCCGCCGTCGTCCTCGGCGAGGAACGCGGTCAGGTTGCGGACCCGGACCCGCTCGTTGCGCATGATCAGCGGCAGCCGGCCGTCGACCGCGACCGACCAGACCTGCCCGCTGCACTGGTCGCCGAACAGGTAGCGCCCGTCGAACGGCGACCGCTCCCGGCGCACGACCACGCCGCCGGTGATCCCGCAGCCGCCCTTCGGCACGAACGACGCCACCGGCCACGACAACGCGCCCTGGACGGTCAGGTCGCGGTTGGATTGATCGCGCACGCCGTCGTAGCCGGCCCAGCCGAAGTTGGCCGGCGGCTTCGGCTTGCGCAGGCGCTCGGCGGGGATCCGGTTGACCTCCTGCGTCTGCCGCTGCGCGCGGTCCACTCCGACGTCGGCGATCCAGAGGTCGCCGGAGTGCTTGTCGAACGACAACCGCCACGGATCGCGCAGACCGTAGGCGACCATCTGCCAGCGGTCGTTGGCCGCTTCGGTGCGGGCCGCGATCCGCGCGTCCAGCTCGTCGGTCGTCCCGTCCGGACCCGTCAGCGCCGCGGGCGGCAGCGGGTCGGTGTCGAGGTCGTAGCGCAGCACCTTGCCGAGCTGCGACTCCAGGTTCTGGCCGTTCTGCCGCGGGTCGTAGGCGGATCCGCCGTCGCCGATCCCGACGTAGAGCCGGCGGTCGGGGCCGACCCGCAGCTCGCCGCCGTTGTGGTTGCCGTAGGGCTGCTCGACCGTCAGCAGGTCGTCGCCCGAGAACGGGTCGACGACCCCGTCGAAGATCCGGTAGACGACGACCCGGTTGCGGTAGTCGGCGTCCGTGTAGTGCACGGCGATCCGCGGATCGCGCTCGTAGCCCGGCAGGAAGGCCGCGCCGAGCAGTCCCTGCTCGCCCTTGAACTCGACGTGGCCGCGCAGGTCGAGGAACGGCACGCCCGCGGCCGGACGATCGCCGTCGAGCCAGCGCGCGATCCCCGCCTGCTCGATCACCAGCACGCGTCCGTCGTCCCCCGGCTCGCGCAGCATCGCCACCGGGCGGACGAATCCGCGGGCGACGGTCTCGCGCAGCAGCGGCTGGGCGCCCTGGTCGGAGCGGACCGACGGACGACCGTTGAGCGGTGCCGTGGGGCGCGGGGGCTCCGCGGGCGTGGGCTCCTCGGCGACGGTGCTCGTCCCTCCGCACCCCGCGATCACGATGGCCGCCAGCACCGGCAGCGCAGTCAAAGCCCTCCGCATCGACCGTCCAGGATATAGAGCCGGCTGCGCCCCGCCCGCCGGTGCCACCGCGCCGGTCGACGAGCCCGCTCCGGATACCCTCCTGGGGTGCGCGGCGGTCCGATCCCGATTCCCCCCTCGGACCTGCGGGTCTCCGACCTGGCCGGACGCGCGGTCGGCGTCTGGGGCGCGGGGCGCGAGGCCGTCGCCGCGCTGCACGCACTGCGGATCCACGCCCCCGGCAGCACGGCGATCGTGGTCACGTCGGACGCCCCGCCGGCGGACGCCCCGCCGCTTCCGTACTCCGACGTGCCGTGGCTTCACGGCGACGAGGGCCTCGCCGCGCTCGCCGCCTGCGACGTGGTGATCCGCTCGGCGGGCGTCCCGGTGCGCTCGGCCGAGGCCGATCGCGTAAGACTTGGACCCAGCCACCCTGCCCGCCCGGTGCTCACGACCGGCACCGCGCTCTGGTTCGCCGAACGGGTCGATCGCGAGACGGTGATCGGCGTCACCGGCACCAAGGGCAAGAGCACGATCAGCTCGCTGATCCACCACCTGCTCGGCCGCGCCGGGGTGCGTAGCCGCCTGGTCGGCAACATCGGCCGTCCGCTGCTCGACGAGCTGGACCCGAGCGATCCGCCGGACGCGTGGGTCGTCGAGCTGTCGAGCTACCAGCTCAGCGACCTGCCGCGGTCCCCGACGATCGCCGTCGTGACCAACCTGCTGCGCGACCACCTGCCGTGGCACGGCGACGAGCAGACCTACCACGACGACAAACTGCGGATCCTTACCGCCGAGGCCGCGACGGAGGGACGCCACAACCCGCGGATGGCGATCCTCTCGCACGCCGATCCGAGCCTCCGCGTGGCGGCGGAGACGCTCGACGCACCGGTGTTGTGGGTCGACGACCCGCAGGGGATCCACGTCGCCGAGGGCGAGATCCGCAACGGCAGCCGCCCGCTCTGCCGGATCGCCGACCTGCCGCTGCGCGGCGTGATCGGCGCCCGCAACGTCTGCGCCGCCCTCGAGGCCGTCCACGCGTTGGGCTACGAGATCCCGGACATCGCCGACGCGCTCCGCGACTTCGTGCCGCTGCCGCACCGCCAGCAGGTCCTCGGCAGCCACGACGGCCGGACCTGGGTCGACGACTCGATCTCGACCACGCCCGAAGCCGCCCTGGCCGCGGTGGCGGCCTTCGCACCCGGACCGGTGGTGTTGATCGCGGGCGGCGACCACCGCGATCAGGAGTACACGAGCCTGGCCCGAGCCCTGGCGAGCGGCGAGATCCCGACCGGGGCGTTCGGCGAGCCACCGGTGTCGGTCGACATCGCGGGCCTCGTCACGTTGCCCGGCACCGGACCGGAGATCGCCGCCGCGGT
>JBAZOW010000201.1:0-6695 GCA_041648495.1 Patulibacter sp. | reverse complement strand
CCGTGATAGGAACGCGAGTCGGTAGACGAACCCGGCCGGCGGCGGCGGGGCCGCGACCGTCACGGTCCAGGCATCGCCGGCGAAGATCGTGTTCGCGGCGAGCGACATCACCGGCGCCACGGGAGCGGGCTCGGCTACGGGTGCGGGAGCCGGAGGCGCGGGCGCCGGCTTGGCCTTGCACGCCGTCAGCGCCTCACGGGCCTTGGCGTGCTTGGCCTTGGCGGCCTTGACGCGCTTGGCCCGCTGCTTCTTCGCCGCCGGCGTGCTCGCCTTCGCCCGCTGCGCCTTCGTCACCGCCTTCTTGGCGCTGGTGGCCGCCTTGGCCTGCTTCGCGCAGGCGGTCGTGGCCGTCTCGGCGTCGGCCGCCGGGGCCGCGACGAGCGTCGCCGCGAGCGCTGCGGTCACCACGATCTTGCTGAGTACACGTATACGCATCGGCGAAACAATACGCGGCACCCTCCACGCCGCGCACGAATGCTGATCGGCTCTTCACGATCGTGAATCCCGATCGGTAATCTGGTCATCCCGCCGTTCGAATTCCGATCGGCTTTCGCCCTTCACCGTGCTCGACCCTCTGATCATCGCCTTCGGCCTCGGGGTCGGCATCCTCGTCGGGTTGACCGGCATCGGCGGCGGCTCGCTGATGACCCCGCTGCTCGTGCTCTTCGCCGGCGTGCAGCCGGTGATGGCGATCGGGACCGACCTCGCCTACGGCGCCGTGACCAAGACGCTCGGCGGCTGGCGGCACCTGCGCGGCGGGATGGTCGACCTCGGGATCTCGATGTGGCTGGCGGTCGGCTCCGTCCCCGGCGCGCTGCTCGGGGTCTGGGCGATCAACGTGGTCCACGACCGCTGGGGCGAAGCGGTCGACACCTGGCTGCTGATCGGGATCGCCGCGGCCCTGGTGGTCGTCGGTCTGGCCACGCTCTACCGGGCGCTGTTCATGCGCTCGGTCTCGTCGCGCGAGCAGCACACGGTCGAGCTGACGCCGCGACGTAAGGGCCAGGCGGTCTTCACCGGGCTCAGCCTCGGCCTGATCGTCGGTGCGACCTCCGTCGGATCCGGCGCGCTGATCGGCCTGGTGCTGATCTTCCTCTTCCGCCTGACCCCCCACCGCGTCGTCGGGACCGACGTCTTCCACGGCGCGATCCTGCTCTGGGTCGCGGGCCTGGCGCACTGGGCGTCCGGCAACGTCGACCTCGGCCTGATGGCGAACATCCTGATCGGCTCGATCCCCGGCGTCCTGATCGGCACGCACTTCATCGTCAAGGTGCCCGCCCACGTGCTGCGACCGATGCTCGCCTGCGTCCTGCTCGGCAGCGCGCTCGGCGTGCTGAAGAAGGCCGGTGCCGACGTCCCCGCCGCGGCGATCGTCGGCGTCCCCGCGCTGACCGGCGTGTTTGCCTGGTGGCTGTACCGCCGCACCGCAGTCGAGCGGATCGACCCGCCGACCTCGATCGTCGTGACGCCCGACGCGTCGACGGTCGAGCCGACCGGGTCGGCAACGTCCGCGGTTCCGGGCGCGCCCGACGTCGCAGCCTCCGAGTACGAGGCTCGCGAGCCGGTCGCGACCGCCGATCGCTCCTAGACGCGCCGGACGCCCCGTCGCGTCATGCTGCTGCGATGTGCAGGCTCATTCGCCGCTTCGCGGCATGGTGCTTCGTCGCCGGCGCGGTCCTTGTGCTCTGGGCGCCGCTGGTGCCGTTGCCCGGCGGAGGGCGACTGGACGGCGTGACGCCGTTCGTCGCGTTCGTCGCGATGCGCCCGGCGATCGCCGTGGTACTGGTCGTCGGCGCGGTCGGATGGCTGCTTAGCGGCCGACTGCTGCGGGGACGGTTCGCGCTGCCCGCGATCGGGCTGCTCGTGGCGAGCGTCGCCGCGTGCGCGCAGATCGCCCCGCGGGCGATCGCGGGCTCGGATCCGCCCCACAGCGACGGCGTCGGCGTGACGGTGCTCGTCGCGAACGCCAAGAAGTCGAACGTCGCGCCGGGCACGATCGCGTCACTGGTCACCCGCACCCGCGCCCGCGTGATCGCGCTGCCCGAGGTCAACGCCGTCGCCGCGGCCCGCTACGTCCGGGCGCTGCGGGCCGCCACCGACCTGCCGTGGATCACGTGGACCGACGGCCGAGGAGGTCGGCCGACCGACCTGACCGCCCAGCCGACGTCGATCATCGTCCAGGAGTCGCTGCGTCCGCAGCGGCTCCCCGGACCGCCGCTGCCCGACGGAGCCCACGGCGCCGTACGCGTCGGCCTGACGATCCGCGGGACGGACGAGCCACTCGTCGTCTCGGCCGTCCACCCCCGGTCCCCGCGCCTGCTGCGCTCGAACGCCCGATGGCGCGACGACCTCGCCGCCCTGCGCCCGCTCTGCCGCGTCGGAGACGTCGTCGCCGGGGACCTGAACGCCACGCCCGACCACTCGCTGATGCACGCGTTGCGCGACGCCGGCTGCCAAAGCGCCGCCGTCCGGGCCGGCGAGGGATGGCGCGCCACGTGGACCGGCGGGCCGTTCGGCATCGTGCGGCCGATGCTCGACCACGTGCTGACGAGCGGCGGCTGGACGAGCGAATCGGTCCGCATCCTGCCACTGGCCGGCAGCGACCACCGCGCCTTGGTCGCCCGGGTCGTCCCCCGCAGCGGTACCTGAGCGGCAGCGGAGTCCAGTCACCCGGGACGCTGAGCCAACAAGCTCCGCACCCGGCTCACGGACGCAAGCCACGCTCCGAACTCGCCGCTGATCAGGTTCGCGGTCTCCAGCAGCTCGCCGTGCACGGCTTCCAGCCCGAGGGCTGCATCGCCTACCGCCAGCCCATGCACGGGCTCGTGGTGGGCCACGCGGTTACGCAGTGCGTTGATGTGGTCCAGCCGTGCGTGGATCAGCGTTCGCGAGGTCCCGCGCGGATACGCATGGCGTAGTGCCCACTGCCAGATCGTCGCCTCGTAGCGCTTGCTGTGCAGCAGACGCCAGAAGCCGAACGTCAGCTGGGCGACGACCCGTCCTTCGGTCTCGGGCTTCTTCCCCTGGGCCACGCGTCCTCGGGCGATCCCCACGTCTTGCATGTGTCTCGGCAGAACGTGGGTGCTGAAGTACCAAGGCGATGCATGTCCCTGATCCGCATGCCACCTGCTGAGCTGCTCGTGACATGCGTTGCGCAGGGCGATCTCGAGGAACCCGATGTCCTCGAAGGCCGCCGCGCTGATCCGCCCATTCCAGAAGTACAGGTCCAGACCCAGGCGCTCGTCACCGCCGCAAGCTTCAGCGTATCCGCGAAGGCGTTCCGGCCCGATCGATCTTTCGAGCGCCGAACGTGTGCGCAACGAGAGCGTGGACGCGGTCGACATGTCGGGAAAGTTCTACCCTCGCTGCCGCTGTCAGAACGAGGGGCTTTCAGCACGAACTTACGCCGCAAACTGTTCGTACTTTGCGCGGTATCTCCCTGCTAAAGTTTGCTGCGAAGACCCCGGATGGCCTCTGCGCACGCGCATGTCACCGGGGTTTTGACGTTTAGGGGCACGAGCCCCGGGCCCGGCGGCTTCGGCGTTCACCGCCCGCCCGTCTAGCCAGCGACGGCCTTCCCCGCCGTCGCCCAGGCCTGCTGACGCTCGCGCGGGCGGCCGATCACGGCGGTCGTGCCGTCGTCGAGGATCGGGCGCTGGAGCAGCGACGGGTGCTCGACCAGGATCGCGACGACCTCGTCCATCCCCAGGCCGTCGGCGTCGAGGCCGAGGTCCTTGTACTTCTTGTCGCGACGGATCAGCGCGTCGACCGGGTCGCCCTGCAGCCGCTCCGCGAGCGACCGCAGCTCCCCCTCCGACAGGCGCTCGGCGACGAGCAGGTACTTCCGCACCGTCACGTCGTGGCCGGCCGCTTCGAGAGCGTCCAGCGCGTTGACCGAGGTCGAGCAGTGGGGGTTGTGCAGCAGCGTCAGGGTCACGGGCGGATCCTATGCGCGGCGGTGGTCGCGCGCCGGCCCCGCGTGCCCGATCGACCGTCCGGGTACCCGGTACTGCGGACAACGACGAACGGAGCGCTCCGATGCGCGCAGTGGTGTTCGAGCAGTGGAAGACCGAGCCGGTCCTGAAGGACATCGAACGGCCGACCCCGGGCCCCGGGGAGGTCCTGCTGAAGGTCGCCGGCGCCGGCGCCTGTCACTCCGACGTTGCCGTCTACCGCGACTTCGACGAGCAGCACGGTCCGCCGCAGCTCAAGCCCAGCTACGTGCTCGGCCACGAGAACTCGGGTTGGGTCGAGGAGCTCGGACCGGGCGTGAAGGGGATCGAGATCGGCGACGCGTTCCTGGTCTACGGGCCGATCGGCTGCCAGCACTGCGCGCCCTGCTCGCGCGGCCAGGACACCTACTGCGACAACGCCGCGACGATGCCGTACCTGGCGTCCGGACTCGGCCGCGACGGTGGGATGGCGGAGTACGTCGCCGTGCCGGCGCGCAACCTGGTGCCGCTCGGCGACGCCGACCCCGTGGCCGCCGCCCCGCTCTCCGACGCCGGGCTGACCCCGTACCACGCGATCAAGACCGCGCTGCCCGCCCTCGCCGGCGGGGGCCGTTACGCGCTGGTGATCGGGCTCGGCGGGCTCGGCCAGATCGCGGTCCAGATCCTGACCGCGATCACCGGCGCGACGGTGATCGCCACCGACACCAAGCCCGACGCGATGGCCCGCGCCGAGAAGAGCGGCGCGATCACCGTGCCCGGCGGACCCGACCAGGCCGAGCGGATCCGTGAGCTGACCGGCGGTCGCGGCGTCGACGCGGCGTTCGACTTCGTGGGCGCCGCAGCGACGGTCCAGCTGGCCGCCTCGTCCGCCGCCACCAAGGGCCGGATCTCGGTCGTCGGGATCGCCGGCGGCGTCTACGAGTGGAACTTCTACGGCGTCGCCTACGAGGCCCAGCTCTCCAACACCTACTGGGGCACGATCGAGGAGCTCTACGAGGTCGTCGCGCTCTACAAGGCCGGCAAGATCCGGCCCGAGAACGAGTACTACCCGCTCGAGGACGCGCTGACCGCCTACCGCCGGCTCGAGGCCGGCGAGCTGACCGGGCGCGCCGTCGTGGTGCCGCACCGACGGGGCTGACGAGCGCTGCCCGCCGCGATCGCGGCGGGCAGGTCGAGCCCCAGACCGTTGCGGGGCCGGCTCGGCGGCTAGCCCGCGACCCCGACCGGGCTTCCCAGATTGGGCACCCAACCGATCGACGGCGCGATGTGCGCGGCGATCGTCTCCAGCAGCCGAGCGTTGTACTCGACGCCCAACTGGTTGGGGACGGTCAGCAGCAGCGTGTCGGCGGCCTGGACCGCGGCGTCCCGGGCCAGCTCCGCCGCGATCCGGTCCGGCTCACCCGTGTAGGTGCGGCCGAACCTCGAAAGCGCGCCGTCCAGCTCGCCGACCTGGTCGCTGCCGCCCCCGCGGCCGAACAGCCGCCGGTCCTCGTCCGAGGTCACCGGCAGCACGCTGCGGCTGACCGAGACGCGCGGCTCGTGCTTCCAGCCCGCCGCGTCCCAGGCCTCGCGGTAGGCCGCGATCTGACCGGCCTGGAGCTCGTCGAACGGGACCCCCTTCTCCTCCAGCAGGAGGGTCGAGCTCATCAGGTTCATGCCCTTCAACCCGGCCCACTCGGCGGTCGGCGTCGAGCCGGAGCCCCACCAGATCCGCTCCGAGAGCCCCGGCGAGCGCGGCTGGATCGCCAGCGTCGCGGCCGACGGGACGCCGCCCGCATCGGCGTGCACGACCCCCGCGCCGGCGATCGCCTCGCGGAAGATCCGCGTCCGCTCGCGCGCGTCGTCGGCGGCGGACGTGCCCTCCGGCGGCGCGTGCCCGAACGCCTCGTAGCCGCGGAAGGCCGGCTCCGGGGAGCCCCGGCTGACGCTGAGCTGCAGCCGCCCGTCGCTGAGCAGGTCGGTGACGCCGGCTTCCTCGGCCATGTACAGCGGGTTCTCGTACCGCATGTCGATCACGCCGGTGCCCATCTCGATCCGCTCGGTCCGCGCCGCGATCGCCGCGAGCAGCGGGAACGGCGCCGACAGCTGCGGCACAAAGTGGTGCACGCGGATGTACGCCCCGTCGATCCCGATCCGCTCGGCCTCGACCGCCAGCTCGACGGTCTGCTGGATCGCCTCGCGGGCCGTCGGCGTCCGCGACCCCGGCGCGTGCTGCCAGTGCCCGAAGGACAGGAACCCGATCCGCTTCTTGTGACTCATCCGTTGCTCCTCGCCGGCGCCCGAACCGGTCGGACGACCTAAACGGACTATAGTCCGTTTTAGTTGTCGGTGCAACCAGGAGGCGAAGGAGCGGCGGGCTCGCGTGTCGAGTTCTCCGGCGCTGTTCCGGAGAACTCGACACCCACCGCCGAGCGGTCAGCCGGCGGATCCGCCCACCGCCCACGGACCGCTCCGCCCCTCACCCCACCCGCACGCTCGGCGGCTGACTGCGCCAGGTCGCGGCCGCGACATCGGCCCCCGCCGCCACCAAGGATGCGACCAGCCGCTCGCGGTCGTCGGCCAGCCGGCCCGTCCCGCACGCCGGCGTGACCAAGCTCTGGGTGTAGACCGTGGCGAGCGGCACGCCGGCCGCGACGGTCGCCGCGACCCCGGCCGCCACCCGGGCCGCGACGTCGCAGACGTCGTCGGGACGGACCGGATCGACCGCGCCCCAGGCGACGCGCGTCCCGCGCCGCAGCAGCG